>CAXTCR010000096.1:0-13249 GCA_964242555.1 uncultured Ktedonobacteraceae bacterium | reverse complement strand
ATGTCCATGCTTTATTGTCAATAAATACCGGCTGCTTTGTGACTGCGAGGAGTGTACGTACATCGACAAAATTCGATGTAACCTCCCACAAGAGATAAGGGAAGGAAGAAATAATGAGCGCCACACATCCTAGTAGAGCATCTCGCCAACGCAGTGTTTTGGGCGCAAGCAACAGCGCCAGACCTAATGGGAACACCATCAAAATACCAGAGGCATGCAGTTGCACAAGTAGCCCGAGGACAAAAATTGCCCATCCTAGCCAGCCCTTCTTGCACTCAACTACTCCCCTGAAGAGTGCGAAAAGAAGGAGTATCGTAAGTATAGGCAGCAGGTTTTGGTTCCAGATGAAGCGCGAATAAAAAATAGGCCGGGCCGCCACCGCATAGAGCAATGCGGCAATCGTTGCGGCCACCCGCCGGTAGTAACGCCGCACAAATACATATGTGAGCAAGACCGAGAGCGTCATGAGCACACCCACCATGACCGCTCCCCATAACGGGTCCGAACTGAATGCCGCAGGCAGCATAAAAAAATAGATGACCGCGGGTGGATTGTAGATATGAATAGAGGCAATATTGCTTGTCGCTACAAGGTGCCCTTGACTGACGGCATGATAGGCCATACGGAACACAGCCGCCTGATCGTCATCAAACTCCGTAGTCCCTATGCCATATAACCGTAACCAGCCCGCGACAGCAACGATTAGATACACTTCCCAACTCATGAGCCAGGAGCGTAGCACTGAGATGCGGCTTGCTTGTTGCACTGCCTCTCCTACAGCTATCCCACGCTCTACTGGCACTGTACTCCTCATTGGGTTAGTGCGCTCCTAACCGCTGCAAGCGTTGGCTTGATAACAATTCCCCCTGCGTCTTGCGGTATGCCTGTCTTGCTGTCCTTTAGTAGTGTACCGGTAAGTATGCCGACAACACGCTCATCACGCTTGATGATGCCGCGCTCCACTAATTTGCGTGCCCCCGCCAACGATGCGGCAGACGCAGGTTCGCATCCAATGCCTGAACGATCAATCACCGCCTTCGCTGCCAAAATCTCAGCGTCGCTCACCGACTCCACAATGCCATCGCTTTCCTCGATAACCCGCCGCGCACGCGTATAGCTCACTGGATTGCCGATCTTGATCGCCGTCGCAACCGTCTCCGCATGCACCGAGAAACGCTCGGTAAACTTGCCTGTGTAGCTGCGATAGAAAGGATTCGCCCCCTCTGCCTGAATCGATGCAATGCGCGGCATATGGCTAATCATCCCAAGTGCATATGCCTGGCGAAACGCCTTACCTATAGCTGAGGTATTGCCCAGATTTCCCGCTGGCAATACCAACCAATCTGGTGCCTGCCAATCAAGCTGCTGCAACACCTCAAAGCCGATCCCCTTTTGCCCCTCAACCCGGTATGGATTCAATGAGTTAAGCAAGTAAATCCCTAACTCGTTACACACGCTCTCGACCAGCCGCATAGCATCATCAAAATCGCCCTCGATCTGCACCATCGTCGCGCCATATGCCAGCGTTTGCGCAAGCTTGCCACCAGCAACATTGCCTGCGGGCAAAAACACAATCCCCCTCATTCCCGCTTGCGCCGCATACGAAGCAAGCGAGGCCGATGTATTGCCCGTTGAGGCACACGCAACCGCCCGCGCTCCAAGGATATTCGCCATTGTGACGCCCACCGTCATACCGCGGTCCTTAAAGCTGCCCGTAGGATTTTCGCCCTCGTGCTTGAGAAAAAACTGCTCCAGTCCAGCATACGCACCAATCTGACGATGACCGACGCGCCCTGAACCGCAATTTTCCAAACCTACAGGATATAGTGAAGTGTTCCCCTCAGGTCGACTGACCACATACGAACCGGGAACTGGTAGGATAAGCTCGCGATAACGCCAGACACCGCTTGTGTCAAGCAGGTGCTTATCAATACTCGTAGCCCAGATCGGCGGCCCCGCCACACGCTCATCAAAGAGTTGTCGCCATGCTGCACCTGCTCTGGGTAGCGCACTAGTCTCTGTATCGAAAAAGAGTGCGTCGCTGCTCGACTGGCTCTGTCCGTCAGGATGACTAAACAGCGTCTCAACATCCAGGACGCCACCACAATCACAACGATAGCGTGGTACAGGGTGATTTGATTGCCCCACCTCTACCGCAGGATAGAGCGCGCCGCACTCCACACAGCGCAGTTTCGTCGTAGCCAGCGCCTGCATCACATCAAGCGCAAGCCCCTCCTGACTATTTCCCTCGCCCGCCCCCTGGCTTGGCGGGAGACCAGTAGAATTGATCATCATGACGCGCGCTCATTTCCTTTCGTTTTCGGTTGCGCGATAAATTCAGCACACGCGCACCATTCTGATCTGCACGCAAAATACGGCCCGTTCCCTCTATTCCTGCCGCACGCGCAGTCGTTTCCATTGCCCGTAACACATCGTTAAATCGCGAACTGGTAAGCGCGATAAGTGACGAACCACCACCCGAAAGACTCGCGCCATACGCCCCAGCATCAACCGCGGCCTGAATGATATCCGGCATCGCGGGAAAGAGCGCCTGTCGGTATGGCTGGTGTAGGCGGTCCTGCATCGCCTCGCGAATCACTTCATAACGTCCCATCTGCAATGCAGTAAGCAAGAGGGCAACACGCCCCGTATTAAACGTGACATCGGCCTTTGAGTAGCTCGCAGGCAACAACTTGCGACCAGCCACCGTATCCATTGGAAACGAAGGCGTGAAAATCACCGCTTTAATTTCGTCAGGGAAAGGCGTTTTGATCGCATGTATTTTTCCCTCCATGCTCGTCGTCGCGACAAGCCCGCCCAGTAACGCCGGTGCAACATTGTCAGGATGATTGCCTGCCTCGGCCTCCACCGCCAGTTCTAGCAACTCCTCCTTCGGCACCGCCTTACCTTGCGGACGCAGCCATTCGTTTGCAGCAACCAGCCCACCAACAACCGCCGTCGCGCTACTCCCAAGCCCACATCCCGGTGGGATATTGGTTATCGTGCGAATGCGCACCGGCGGAACGGCAATATGCAGGTGCTCAAAAAGCAACGAGAAAGAGCGAAAGAACAGATTGTCAGCACCCGTAGAAAGTTCTGACCCCAGCGATCCTTCAATCTCAATCACTGGTTGAGCCGGGTCCCCCTTGCTCTCCTCCACCTCGAAGCGATTATATAACTGGAGCGCGAGACCAAGACTATCAAAGCCCGGTCCTAGATTAGCAGACGTTGCTGGCGTTAAAACAGTAACAGAAGCAGGTAATACCAGTGCCATCGCTAGCAACCTGCCTTTCTGATGCCCTGTGCATGGTGCATCCTTTCCTGAAGTACAACCATTGTATCATGTTTTATTTGGAGACGAACCGTTGAGGTACAAAAGTAGGGGTTTAACTCCATTACACCCTTGAGGTCTACTTCCATTACACCCTTTCCCACATGAATGACCTGTAGGGGTCTCATTCTATTACACCCTGTAGCACATCAACAATCTTACCAGAATATATGGAACGTGCCCACAATCCCATGGAAGATGTCAATTGTCGACAAGGGTGTAATAGAATGAGACCCCTACACACGTTCCTTCAGCACTTGACAAAACAGCAATCAAATTCCAGCCGGCGTCTCAACGCCACTATCTACAATGTACAGCAAATCGGCATCAGTGATATGCTTTTTCCTATCGGCAAGCTTGACAAAGCGGTTATACGCCTCTCTTAATTGATCAGCATTCAGCCTATGCCCAAGCTGACGTAGACGCGCATCAAGTCCATGACGACCCGAATGCTTGCCCAGCACAAGACGCGTATTCGTCCAGCCGACCGATTGTGGTGTCATAATCTCATACGTGAGACGATTTTTCAACATGCCGTCCTGATGAATGCCAGCCTCGTGCGCAAAGGCGTTGGTGCCAACAATTGCTTTATTTGGTTGCACAGGAATGCCACTCATCCGGCTCACAACCTGACTCGCTGCCAAGAGTTCGTTCGCGTGGATACGTGTATCGACATTACCAAATGCATCAGGCCGTGTACGCAACGCCATCACCACCTCTTCAACCGCGGTGTTGCCCGCTCGCTCCCCAAGGCCATTGATCGTCACCTCCGCCTGACGCGCACCCGCTTTAATGGCCGCTAATGTATTTGCGGTTGCCATCCCTAAATCGTTATGACAGTGCGCGCTCATCACCACGTTCTCAATCCCCGGCACACGTTCGCGAATATAACTAAATAGCGCGCCATACTCCTGTGGCAGCGCATACCCTACCGTATCAGGAATGTTTATCGTCGTCGCGCCCGCTTTAATCGCCACCTCGCAGACTCGACACAAATAATCCCAATCGCTTCGTGTAGCGTCCTCTGCCGAAAACTCGACCATGGGACACAAGCTGCGCGCATACATTACTGTTGATTGTACCTGCTGTAAAGCCTCTTCTTTGCTCAGCCCTAGCTTATGTTTTAAGTGAATGTCTGAAGTCGCAAGAAACACATGAATCACCGGCTGTTCGGCATCGTGCACACCTTCCCATGCAGCGTCGATATCAGGAGTTGTCGCCCTCGCCAGACCAGCAACTGCGACTCCGCGCACCCGCCGTGCGATCTCCTTCACGGCGTCAAGATCGCCAGGGGAGGCGGCTGGGAAACCTGCCTCGATGATGTCTACATTCAGCCGCATAAGCTGCTCCGCGACCTGTAGCTTTTCATCTGTAGTCATCGTGGCCCCTGGTGACTGCTCTCCGTCACGCAGGGTTGTATCAAAAATCTTTACTACCGCAGAATCTCCCATGACGTTTTTTCCTCCTTAGGGTCAGATGGGTAAACCTGATTGTCTCTATCGCCGAGTGTTGTGTCTCCACACAAAACTGTACTGTGTGGAAACACAACACCCTATGAACGCTATTTCGTCGTTTTCGCCTTTTCTTCGGCTGGCTCCGCTTGCTTTTGTACCGGATGCAACCACGGCATCATACCGCGCAGTTCCGCTCCAACCTTCTCGATCTGGTGCTCTGCGCCCTCGCGCCGCATTGCCATGAAGCTCGGGCGACCTGCTTGATTCTCTAGTATCCAGCGCGTGGCAAAACTACCATCCTGGATTTCACGCAACACCTTCTGCATCTCCGCACGCACATGCTCATCGATGATGCGCCGCCCTGACACATAATCGCCAAATTCGGCGGTGTCGCTGATCGAGTAGCGCATGTAGCTCATGCCGCCCTGATACATCAGGTCAACAATTAATTTCATCTCGTGCATACACTCGAAATACGCGAGTTCGGGCTGATACCCTGCCGCGACCAGCGTTTCAAAACCCGTACGAATGAGTGATGTCACGCCGCCACACAGCACCGCCTGCTCGCCAAACAGGTCCGTCTCGGTCTCTTCGCCAATCGTCGTACGCAGCACTCCCGCACGCGTCGAACCAATGGCACGTGCATACGAGAGCGTCATAGCCTCAGCATTGCCTGTAGCATCCTGGTGCACCGCCCATAACGCAGGCACACCAACACCCTCTACAAAGAGACGGCGCATCATATGCCCCGGACTCTTCGGTGCAACCATCGCTACGTCCACGCCCGCAGGCGGCACGATCTGCGAATAGTGCAAGCTAAAACCATGCGCCGTCAACAGCATCTTCCCAGGAGCTAACCCCGGCTCAATGTCTCGCTTGAAAACAGCATGATGGTGCTGGTCAGGAATAAGTATCATGATCACATCGGCTTGCTCCGTCGCCGCAGCTGGCGTCATTACACTCAATCCATCCGCCTCTGCCTTCTCGCGACTCTTGCTTCCATTGGGCAGACCAATCACCACGTTACACCCATTGTCCCGCATGTTTAATGCATGGGCATGCCCCTGACTCCCATACCCAATCACCGCCACGCGCTTTTGCTGAATAAGCTCCAAGTTTGCGTCTGTATCAAGATAAATCCGTGCCATAGGAATATTTCCCTTTCAAAAATGTATCTTCTTTAAGTTTTGGTTGGAACCGTATCCGTCACGTCCTCCTGGCCTTTCGATTGGCCATACAGGACGTGATAAATGCTGTCCCTACACCATTCGCGAGATAGCGACGCTGCCGGAGCGCGCTACCTCACGGATACCATACGAGCTCAATCGTTCGAGTAACTCGTCAATCTGTTGAGTGTTTCCCGCAACTTGTACAGCCACCGTCTCTCCATCCTCATTGATGCTCTGCGCACTGAAGCCTTGCACCTGCGCAACCACCTCTTGCACCTGCACCCACGTCGCGTTGACCCTTATTAAGGCCAGTTCGCGCGTGATCGCATCGCGCTGGACCAGATTTGTCACCCGTGTCACGTCGATGACCTTGCGTATCTGCTCGACAAGGTGCTCAACACTCACGTCCGAGTCGCTGACGCTCGTGGTGATGCGCACCTCGTTCGTTTGTGTCCCACGACTCAGTACAAGCGTCTGCATATTAGCACGTCTCCGCCGTAACAGCCCGACAACACGGTCTACCGAGCCGGGACGGTCCTGCACCAGCACAACCAGTGTGTGCTGCCGCTCCGTCCCCTGTGCGGCACCAGCTTGGCCCGCACGCCCAATCGTTGTATGTGCTGGGTTATGCATCTTCTGGCTCCTCGATCATATTAGTGATTGCCGAACCGGGAGGAACCATCGGATAGACGTTGGTCTCTGCCTCGATCACAAAGTCGATGATAACCGTGCCCTTGGTCTCCATCGCACGCTTAATCGCGCTCTCAACCTCATCGCGCCGTGTCACCCGCATACCCGTTAACCCGTATGCAGGCGCGAGCAGCGTGTAGTCTGGACCAGTCATAGGCGTCTCTGAATAGTTCTTCTCGTGGAAGAATTGTTGCCACTGGCGCACCATGCCAAGATAGCCGTTATTTAAAATGGCGATCTTGATCTCGATTCCCTCTTGCCGCAGCGTCGCCAGTTCCTGAATATTCATTTGGATGCCGCCATCACCGGCAATCACCCACACTGGTTCATCGGGCATAGCCATCTTGACACCCATTGCCGCTGGCAAGGCAAAACCCATCGTGCCCAGTCCACCAGAGGTAATATGGCTATTGCGACGCGTCCACTCGTAGAAGCGTGCAGCCCACATCTGGTTTTGCCCAACATCGGTCACAACAATTGCGTTGCCATCAGTGGCGGCACGAATGGCGCTTAAAACGCTTGTAGGATCGGGATAGTCATCGTCGCGCTGCGCGTGCTGCTGGCGTTCTTGTGTCTCCGCTTGCCAGCCCCGGATTTCGTTCAACCATGTCTTGTTGTCAGATGATGCCACAGCCTCCGTCAGTGCCGAAAGCGCGACTTTCGCATCCGCGACTATCGGCACCGTCGCAACCTTGACCTTGTGCATCTCGGACGGGTCGATGTCGATGTGAATAATCTGCGCGTTTGGCGCGAAACCAGCGACCTTTCCTGTGACACGATCATCAAAGCGCAGGCCAACTCCAATCAACAGGTCAGAGTCACCAATCGCACGATTGACGTGCGCTGGTCCATGCATGCCGGGCATACCAATATGCAGTGGATGCGTATCGGAAAACGCACTTATGCCAAGCAGGGTGGTGATTACTGGAATGGAGGTCTTCTCTGCAAAGGCTTGCAGTTCATCATATGCATTCCCAAGAATGATGCCATGACCCGCCATAATAAGCGGACGCTTCGCCTGCGCGATTAACTGCACAGCCTGCTTGATGAGATACTCCGCCGGGGGCGCGGGACGCTCCATGCGCATCTGCTCCTGTGCTGTCGGAGTGGCGGAAGGGCGATACTGCGCCTTCTTCTGCAACACATCCTTTGGAATGTCAACCAGCACTGGACCCGGACGCCCACTTTGGGCAACACGAAATGCCTCGGCTACCACTTCTGCAATCTCATCAGTACTACGCACCAAGAAATTGTGCTTGGTGATCGGTTGCGTCACCCCTATGACATCGGTCTCCTGGAACGCATCGCGCCCAATAAACTGGTTCGCAACCTGCCCCGTGATGGCAACAACCGGCGTGGAGTCCATAAACGCTGTCGCTAAACCTGTCACCAAATTCGTCGCACCAGGTCCACTCGTCGCGACACACACTCCAACCTTTCCCGTTACACGTGCATAACCATCAGCCGCATGCGCTGCAGCCTGCTCGTGCCGCACAAGTACATGATGCAGCGTGGGGTACGAGGTCAGCGCATCATAGAATGGCATGATCGCCCCACCTGGATAGCCGTACAATAACTCTACTCCCTCACGCACCAGTGCCTCACAAAGAATGGCACTCCCCGCCAGTTCGCGCTCTTCATGCTCGTCATGTGTCTTCGCCGTTATCTTGGCATCTTGCTGTATGAGTTTTGCTGCGATTGCCATGATTGCTCTAATCCTCCAGAATAATTTTTTGCTAATAAAAAAGAGAACCTCCCGCAAATGGGAGGTCCTCGTGAGGATACCTGCTTTGGATGGGTGCTTCGTTGCTCCCCTATTAATCTCCCTGTGCTCTGCGCGTTGTAAGTGTGGCTAGCCCTACCAATTTCTGTGTTTGCCCTACCAGACCCTCAAGACTAATCGGTCCGGTAAGGCAAGTAAGGAGGAGGCTAATCACTACTACAAGGCTTACAAGGAGAAGTGCTACTACAAGAAATACGACTACAAATAAAGAAACCGACGCTACCGCGCCGGTTCCGAGAATAAGTATGCTTGCAGCCGCCATGTGCATTGTGTACATTGTAGGCATAGAGAACTGCTTAAAAGGCATAGATTGAGCACAACTACGACAAGCTGTCGTCGCTGTCCCTGTTGTACTCATTGCCATTAACATTCTTCTAGTCTCCATGCACTGTTTACACGTTTTTTGTACTACGCTCTGCCACAATCGCTACAACAGCCTCATCGCCGGAGCTTCTCGCAACAGTCAGTTGTTGTTCTTGAGCATACACTACTTGACGAACGCTTGTCAACCCCAAACACAAAACTATGAACGATATTGGAAAAATATCACACGCCACACAAATTACTATGTATATTCTTCACATACACCCACATCGACAAGCTCATTGCCCGTACCTACATCCGCACAGACGTTTCTACATATCCTCTAAGATGCTCTACCGCTCTATCCATATGGACGGTGTCCTCATACAGCTTGCTCATCATCACCGCCCCCCTCCAACATCGAGATGAAAAGCGTAGCAACGCTGTCCCAATCCACACCCGCACGCACCTCTCCCCTTGCTATACCCTTCTCGATAATACGGTGAAACGTGTCTCGCCAATCGTCCATCGCAGCGACAGCCCACGCCTTAGTAAGACTCTGAGCCGAGGGACGCATCACCGATTCGGCGGGAAAACTCTATGCACATGCAACTACAATGTGCATCATCCTCCATCCATAATATGAGGCATATGTAGGAGACCTGTGATCGAAATGGTAACAGGTCTCCTGCATATGCCTCATATACATTCCTACCCGCGAGTACTAGCCTGATCTAAGTCTACTGCCCATTCATTCGTTGATAGATAGTAATCCAGTTTGTGGCGATCTCCACCTGCGCATCGTGCAACGATATCGCACCACTGCACACCTGATCGTGCAAATAATTCTCCACCTTATCCTTCTCATGAAATCCGGGTACTGGACTGGCCGCCTCTGGCCATAAATTTGAAATATCATTTGAGCCACCCAGTTCAAGGCTCACAAGATGATCGACCTCAAACTGACCCGGACTACGACTCGCGATACCATATTCGCTATATGACTGTTCTTTCACGCTTTGCGGCACATTACGCACACTCCGCGCATAGCCAGACACACAGATTTGATCCTTTGTAGCCGTGTCAATAATCGCTCCAGGTGTACACGCCGAATCGGGCAGAGGCCCATTTACCTGACATCCCGAAGTCTTGGTTTGTACCCCAAATTGATGATTGCCGCTCGATGTGCCACCCGACGATCTAGTCGCGGTAATACCGGGCGTGGTTCCAGGTACCGTGCCCGGGTTTGTGCCCGATGTGCCATTACCCTGTTGGCGAAGTAAAAAATAAGCAACGATGACAACGATGATGAGCAACACTCCACCCAGCGAAGAACTACTTCTCCTTCTCATGTGTGGCGCACCTCTTTCTACTTAAAAATTTTTTCGCATGGGAACATGCGTTCTTCTTGTTATTCAGATTGTAGCACAAGCCAGGAAGCATCGAAGTGCCTATTCCGCAAGTCAGCTTTCTTCACCCAATAATAGATCAAACCTGTGCTGGCCCAGCGCATTCCCGCATGCTCATCCGAGTCCACCTGTAGCAGCAGCTGCCACTCTAACGCATCCTTTTCTAACGCTGCCGCCTTTGGATCGTGTACATCCGTAACCCCATTCGAGACAAGTTGGCACTGCGAACGCATATCATCTTGCAGCGTCTCCGGATTTCCTAGCAGGCGATTATGAATTGACGCCCGGTCCTCTTGCGTTGGAAACGTTCCAATAAAGGTTTCGTACTTCTGTTGCTCGTCGTCGCTCCAATCGAAGTTCGCCAGTTCAAGATGTGGTTGTAACGACAACGTGATCTCGCTCGAAGGAGTTACCGAACATGCATGAAATCGACTCTCGGCAGGCAGACCCACAGGAAACACAGCCCGTTGCAGCCCCTCTTGCCGTTCGGTATAAATGACGGCCCAACCACCCTTATCGGCAGGATCAGCCCCGTACGTTTCTTGCTTCGCATCGTAAAAAAACCAGAGCATGCCACGCTCCGGTAATACACCATCCACATCGTATGGATGCACGTCCGCCAGCCGAATTTGGGCGATGAAAGATTGTGCCATCCCCTTCCACTGGGGCCATACAAATCCTGTCGGCACATCCGGCACGCCACCAACTTTAGAGGCTCCGACCTCTAGCGCCGCCTCATCGGCAGCTGTCGTGACAAGCCGAATCGACGGTTTCGCAAGTGCATCAATATCCTTCGTAAGTCTTCCAATACCTGCCGATTCAAACGCTGCTGCAAGGTCTGCTTTGTTCATTCCTACACTCCATGACTCGCACTATCTGCATTCTTAGTAGTTTCTGCTCCTGCAAGCTCATCCTCACACCCACACTCATCTTCTCTAGCAGTCGCACCCATGCAACAGTATAAATCATTTTCCTCACAACACGCACCCTTGGTGCTACACTCAAATTGAATCGTTGTATGATCAATACCATAACTTTGGTGCAGCATCGTCTTCAAGCACTGTAAGATGGGTAAACTTCCGCTTGGCGGCAGATCGTCAATCAGGACATGACATGAGAGCGCATACATACCACTCGTAATGCTCCATACATGCAGATCGTGTACCTCTTCCACACCTTCGATTTGCTTCATATCCGCCACAAGCTGCGGTAGTGCAATCCCCTTTGGCGTTGACTCAAGCAGTATATCAGCCGCCTCACGCAGAATGGGCCACGAACTGACAATGATGAGCAACGAGATGCCAATCGAAAGCAGTGGGTCAAGCAGCGTCCACTTTGTAAACAGGATAACAATGCCCGCGACTATGACGCCAACCGACACACCGACATCGCCAAAGACATGCAGAGCCGCCGCACGCACATTGATATTATGCTCCTCTTTGCGCAGCCCAAACCCGATAAAAAGATTAATGGCAATGCCAACAGCAGCAGAAAGAAACATGATAAATGGCTGTACCGGTTCGGGATGCTCAAATCGCGCAATCGCCTCCCAACAAATACCAACCGAAATGAGGATCAACGTTATCGCATTCGCCAACGCAGCCAGGATACCCACACGATGATAGCCAAAGGTCTTGCGCGCATTCGCCGGTCGCTCTGCCTGTACAGTCGCAAACCACGCTAGCCCAAGCGCGAACAGGTCAGTAACAACATGTCCAGCATCCGAAAGCAGCGCCAGTGAGTTCGCAAAAAAACCACCAAGCAGTTCCGCAAGCAGTATCAGTACGGTCAATAAAAAGGCTATACGAAGCGTATGCCGGGCCATACCGTGTGTATGATCGTGTCTCACATGGTCGTGCGAATGGGTGTGAGAAGTGCTAACATCAACGTGACCATGAATACTGCTCATGCTGATACCTCGATTTCTTCTCGCTTAAGGTCGTGTACAAACTCATTCGCGTGCACACTGCCCATGCGCACTAGCTGCCGGATATGTTCGTCGACTAACCGGTAATACACGATTCTCCCAACCTTCCGCATCGCCACAACTTTCTGGTTCCGCAATACCCGCAGTTGGTGCGATATCGTCGTATCATCGCGCTCCAATCCCGCCGCAAGGTCGCCCACACACAGTTCACCAGTCGGAGCATGTAATAAGGCATTCACAACCTGTAGTCGTGTTGGATCACTTAACACCGCAAACAAGTCTGCAATACGCGTCGCCTCTGCGCTGGATAGCACATTACGCCGCACCGCTAGCGCATGCTCAACATGAATCGTATGCTCCTGACGCGCCTCGTCCTTCACCTTACCAGGTTGACCCGCCATCTATACACCCCTTCTCTGAATACCTGTACAACTATGCAACTATTCTCTATAAAGTATATCATATGGTTGTGCTCTTTTCAAGAATATAGAGGGTTTTTTATTTCTTCAGCCTTGCGAATGCTTGCATCTCCCTCCAAAATCATGCTACACTATGGTGTGTCTACTTCCTCACTCTCTACAACTGAAGCTTGGTGGCAGCGCCAACGGATACGTTTCATAGTAGGTTATATTGTTGTTGTCGTAGCCTTACTCCTGATTAGTGCTACCGGACACATACGCCTACTGAACGAAGTCAATAAAACGTTTGGTGGATTTATTTGGGCCGTTGATACTGACGGAGGAATTGTTGTTGTTTCCACACCAGCACAACTACCACCTACAAAAGCAACGGCGAACTCGTTAACCAAAAACACACACATTCTTACGGCCAATGGTCAAGCTGGACCTGCAGGACTCGAACGCGTGTATGCACACGCCCGTCCAAACGACTCCATTACTTACAAGCTCGTTAATAGTGATGGCACCTTTACTATCTTCACACGACCAGTAGCACAATTTACTTGGGATATGTGGTGGCAAAACTACGGTTTAGCATTCATCGCCGGCGTAAGTTGGCTCGTCATTGGAGCAATTCTCCTGATTGCCGCACAAGACTGGACAGGTGCCGTAGAAGGCATCACTATGCTCCCACCTGCTATGCTACTCCTATTATACAGTCACTGGGGTAATGTTCAGCAGGCATATCCGGCGGACGCTGTTTTTCAATTGCTTTGGGTGCCCTC
>CAXTCR010000095.1:0-13252 GCA_964242555.1 uncultured Ktedonobacteraceae bacterium | reverse complement strand
GTGCTTGGTCCAGCTGATTTAGTTGAGGTCGTGGCAACGGTACGCAGCACGATTTTGGTTGCGCGCTTGCTTGAGCGTATAGACGCGGAGACGTTCCCCTTACTACATATGTTGGGTGGGGATATTCCCCAGCGTCCACAGGTTGTGCGACGTATCGAGGAGACGGTCAGCGAAGAGGGCGAGGTGCTTGACAGTGCCAGTCCTGCACTGCGCAGAATCCGTTTTGAACTGCGTGGAGCCAACCAGCGGCTGCAGGATCGCTTACGTACGCTCGTTGGCGAATTTGGTGGCGCGCTGCAGGAGCCGATTATCACGATTCGCAATGATCGCTATGTGGTGCCAGTGCGCGCAGAGAGCCGTGGACAGGTGCGTGGCATAGTGCATGACCAATCGTCGAGCGGCGCTACGGTCTTTGTTGAACCGATGGTGGTGGTTGAACTCAACAACAAAGTGCGCCAATTGCAAATCGAGGAGCGACAGGAGATCGAGCGTATCCTACGCATACTCTCCAACGAGATTGGGCGTGAAGCCGAATCGCTGAAGGTTGCGGTTGAGTTGCTGGCAGAGTTTGACCTGCACCTTGCGAAGGCACGTTATGCACGGATGACGCGTGCCACTGCTCCAAAATTGAACGATGAAGGACGCATCGACCTGCGCAACGCACGTCACCCGCTCTTGACAGGGAAGGTTGTGCCGACGAACTTTCATCTGGGGCGAGACTTCTTTATGGTCGTTATCACCGGTCCGAATACCGGTGGTAAGACCGTTGCACTCAAAACTGTTGGTCTGCTTACCGTGATGGCACAGGCAGGTATGCATATCCCTGCCGACGACGACTCGGAGATCGCGCTCTTTAAGGATATCTTCGCAGACATAGGCGATGAGCAGAGTATTGAGCAAAGCCTGAGTACGTTCTCGTCGCACTTAGGTCGTATCATTGAGATACTGCGGCGCGTGGATGCAGAGGAGCGACGGGGCACTCCCGCGATTAGCGGCGCGAAGGCCGATACGCTAGTCAAGAAGGCACAGCGATCGGCGCCGGTCATGGTTCTGCTTGACGAGTTAGGTGCAGGTACCGATCCGAGTGAAGGTTCGGCGTTGGCACGTGCTATATTGACGTTTTTGTTAGATCGGTATGTCACGACGGTTGCTACGACGCACTATTCCGAACTCAAGGCGTTCGCGCACGAGCAAGCGGGCGTTGTCAATGCCTCGGTCGAGTTTAATATTGAGACGCTCTCGCCGACGTATAAACTCAATATTGGTTTGCCTGGACGCAGTAATGCGCTGGCGATTGCGAACCGTCTTGGTTTGGATGAGGGTATCATTGGCAAGGCGCGCGAGTTTCTTGGCAGCGAGGGTGTGCGCATGGAGAACCTGCTGGAGGGATTGCAGACCGAGCGTAAGACGGCGGAGGACGAGCGGTACCGTTTGAATATGGAGCGTGTCGAGGCCGAATACCAGCGCAAGCAGCTTGAAGAGGACCGCTACAAGCTCGAACAGGAGCGGGTACGGATACTCAACGAGGCGCGTGCTCAGGCGAGAAGAGAGGTTGAGCAGGTGCAGGCGTCGCTGGCGAAGGTCAAAGTCGATGTGAGCCGGGTCAATATGACGCGTGAGCGTCTGGGAGAACTGCGTCAACAGGTACGCCGCCTCGACGATAAAATCACGATGGCGCCCGAACCCGTTCGCCCAAAGAGGCAGATGGCTGCGTCTGAAACTAGTGTTGCCGGTACAGGCGAGGCGCCGTTACAGATCGGCGATACGGTCTATGTGCAAAACTTTGCACAGAATGCCGAGTTGGTTGGTCTTTCTGCGGACCGCGGTGAGGCCGAGGTTCAGATGGGCGCATTACGCTTCCGCGTCAATGTTGATAATATCGAGCGGTTAAGCAGGCGAAAAGCAGGGGCTACTCAGGCGGAGGAGCGACCAATACGCGTCGTTTCTTCCGACATCAACATTCCGCGCTACGAAGACCGTCCCGCTGTGGATATGCAACTGGACATGCGTGGCTGGCGCGTCGAACATGCACTGGAGGAACTTGATAGTTATCTTGATAACGCGGCGATGGCTGGCCTCTCGGCAGTGCGTATTGTACATGGCAAGGGGACGGGAGCGTTGCGCGCCGCCATTCGCGAACAGCTTGCTCATCATCCATTGGTGAAATCGTATGCATCCGCACCACCGCAAGAGGGCGGCGATGGTGTTACAGTGATAAAACTAACTGCATAAGAACAACATCCCGAAAATGGACGACATTTTCGGGGTGTTATTTTGTTAATAATGCTCCATATGCACAAGCTCGCTCAAAGGTTTGCGCGCCTGCGGCTGTTTTGGACGTGCGCGTTGCGCCTCTTCATCGGGATACCCAACCGATAGCGCGGTACGAACAAGGTGATGTTGTGGGATGCCGAGAATACGTTTAGCATCGGTTGTTCCACTCCCAACAAACCACCCAATGCTTGAGCCGAGGCTGTGAGCCTCCGCTGCAAGCATAATACGCTCGCTCAAGCGGCCTTCATCATAGCTTTCTGCCTGTTCGCGTCCAGGTTCACCAGTCATGACTAGGACGATACCAAGAGGTGCGTTGGCAAGATGTCCTGCATAACCCCCGACTTTCGAGAGGGCTTGCAGCGTCTCTCGGTTTTGCACAACGACAAACTCCCATGGTTGACGATTGCTGGCGCTACCAGACCAGCGAGCGACCTCAAGCAAGTCATTTAATACTGCTTGCGGCACAGGATCTGAGCGAAACTGACGAACAGCACGTAAGCTGCGCAAGAAACGAATATAGTCTTGCGCTTTCTGAGTATCTTTTGCCATAGTTTGTGCCCTCTTATATTTGTTGCGCCGCTAGTATCTTTTGTGCTTGCTCCACAGTCAGGGGCTTGTTATAGATCGCTGAACCGGGTTGCTGTAAACGGCCTCCTTCGTGCAATGAGCCTGTGTCTACGGGCGCGAAACCGATATCTTCGATTAGCTTTGACACAACCGCTTTTGCCTCGGCGGCGTCGCCAGCTACGAATAGCACGAGTCTATCGCGTTGCTCTTGCTTGCCCCCTGTGCGCAGGGTTTCAAAGTACATTGTGTTGAAGGCTTTGACAATGCGCGCTCCGGGAAGACGTTTCGCCACTTCCTCGCTTGAGGTGCTATTGCCCAAGTCCTCTACATTCCCGGTAGAGGTGTAATGGTTCATGGCGTCAATCACTATCTTACCCTTTAATAGTGTCGCGTCGGGCAAGGCTTCAGGTGTGCGCCACGGCACCGCTAACAGAACGACCTCACCAAATTTTGCGGCATCGTCAACCGTTGCGGCTTTTACGTTCTCGCCGAGCGTTGCGACAAGCGATGTTAGTGATTGTGGACCACGTGAGTTGCTAATCTCAACGCTATGACCCGCTTTAGCAAAGAGTCGTGCCGCATTCGCGCCAATATTTCCTGCTCCGATTATCCCAATATTCATGAAATACAAACCTTTCGTTGTACCTGTACACTATTCATGATATTCACGATAACGCATAGGGCTATCACTTTTCTTCCAGTGCTGGCTAGCACTTCTGTCTATTCTATCTTGCGTTCTCTTGTGTCTCTGCACCCATATCCTACTTTCCATCCGTTCTATAGATAGGCATTGGGTAGCGTACTCAGTGCTCTATTCGTTATGTTTTTGTATTGAGAGGTATTATTTCATGCAGCGATTTAGAGACTTTGGAGAACGGGGAGTTCGTGGGGGACTTACACAGTTAGGTGACTTTAGAAAGTTTATCTTACGTGGCAATGTCGTTGATTTAGCGGTCGGTGTTGTTATTGGTGCGGCTTTTACGGGAGTTGTAAACGCTATTGTTGCTGATTTTATTAAACCTTTGATTGGTCTTATCGTCGGACCTACCAACTTTCAAGGTAAGATAGGTGTCTTCGGAGTTGGTGATTTTATCTCTGTATTAATTAATTTTTTACTTGTTGCTGCCGTCGTATACTTTCTTGTTGTAAAGCCAGTCAATGCACTAGAGGATCGTTTCACACCTCATAAAAATGATGCGCCGACAACACGTGAATGTCCATTCTGCTTGAGCACAGTGCCGTTGAGGGCAACGCGTTGTGCTTATTGTACAGCACAATTGCCTCCGGCAGACACGGCAGCAGCTGGAGTGGGCGACTAATAAACAAGTGCTTGTCTTGCGCTTGTGAGAGGGCTAGCGTATACTTTACGATGGAACAGAAGATATATACTGTAGAGGAGAGCACCGCTTATGTCGTCAGTACCAGACATCCATCTCGAAGATTACATTCGTGACGTGCAGGATTTCCCGCAACAAGGTGTGCTATTTAAGGATATCACGCCTATGCTGCAGGATGGTCGTGCGTTCCATGCCGCGATAGATCGTCTCGCTGCTCACTATGCCGGGGCAGGCATTCAGACCGTTGTGGGGGTAGAGTCACGTGGATTCATCTTTGGGGCACCGCTTGCATACCAGCTCAATTGTGGGTTTGTACCCGTTCGTAAGTTCGGCAAACTGCCCAACGAGACTGTGAGCGTTGAGTATGCACTGGAGTACGGCACCAATGTTGTCGAGGTGCACAAGGATGCAATTAAACCGGGGGAGCGTGTCCTGATTGTCGATGATCTCCTCGCGACTGGCGGGACCGTGTCGGCGGCAATGGAGCTGGTTGAGACGCTTGGCGGCCATATTGCAGGCATCGCGTTTCTTGTTGAACTGACCTTCCTCAAGGGCCGTGATCATCTCAAAGGTCACGATGTATTTGCCCTGATTAAATATTAATCTATGTCAGAACGAACTGCTCCAACAATCGACGGCGCCAATTGTTGGAGCGGTTCGTTATTTCTCCCATCCTAACCATGTTGTTTTAGCTTCAAGAGGCGCGGGTTGACGCTCAGTAGAGGGAGTAGCCCGATAGCCGACATACAGGAATGCGACAATAGCATCCTCCGAAGAGAGACCTAGCCACTGTTTGATACGCGGATCGTGGGCTGCATCACCTGTCCGCCATATACACGCCAAGTCCATCTCTTCGGCGACGAGCAACATGTTTTGTGTGGCTGCGGCTACAGCTTCGACATTCTCAATATCCAGGACCTTTGGTCCTGTGGCATGCTCTGCCGCAACTATAATTACTACAGGTGAACGTAAGGGTTTGCTGCGCTCTTTATCGAGCATTGCCTGTCTTTTCCCTCCGTCTGTCTCCTGTAAACGCGCCATCAACGATGTCGCCATAATTTCGCCGAGTTCGTTACGTGCCTTGCCTGCCAGCACAAAGAAACGCCATGGCTCCACTTTGTGATGATTAGGTGCGTGTGTTGCAGCCTCCAAAATGCGCTCTATCTGTTCACGCGTTGGACTTTGCTCGGTCATCTTCCCAATGCTCCGCCGACGCTTTATGATATCGAATACACTCATGTTGTTATTTTGCCTTTTTGCATTAAGCTCACTTACCTATAAACAAGATATAGTTTTGAGACTTTGATTGTAAGGTAAGTTGTGAGGCACGTCAATAACTCATCACTTTTTCCAATGGCTAACAGTCACAAAGGGTGTGATACAATGAGGCAGATGTAGAAATAGGGTAAGAGGAAACAATTCATGAAGATAATGACACCCCAATGTCGAGCGTTTCTTTTAGATACAGCACGTACAGGCAAATTGGCGACGGTACGAGCCGATGGACGCCCACATGTTGTGCCAATCTGGTTCGATTTGGACGAAGAGAACAGGCTTTACTTCAGCACGTGGCATACGACGGTCAAGGCAAACAATATTCGACGCGACCCACGTGTCTGCATCTGTGTCGATGATGAACGCCCACCCTTTACCTACGCCATACTTGAAGGGACCGCCGAATTTATTGATGATCCGAAAGCTTTGCTCTACTGGGCAACACGTTCTGGTGGCAGGTATATGGGAAGTGAGCAAGCGGAAGCTTACGGTAAACGCAATGCTGTGGAGGGCGAGTTGTTGGTGCGTGTGACATTAACACGTGTGCTGTTTGAGAGGGATATTGCGAACTAAAAATAAGACGACTATGCTCTTCCGCTCGCCTTTGCGAGCGGAAAAGCATAGTCGTCTTATTTTTATCCTTCGATAGATTTTACAATTTTCCGGCCACCGCTCAACAGATTTTCCTCGACACCAATTGAAGGCAACAATTGGGCTTGTGCCTGCGTTGTGAGTGGTAGGCCCCAGAGTTTAATGAAGCCGAGGGCGGCGTTGTGGTCGAACTGGTCGCCGCTGTCGTAGGTTGCGAGGCCGTGATCGTAGAGGGAGTAGTCGGATTTGCGCCCAACGACGGTACAGTTGCCACGCGAGAGTTTCATACGCACAGTGCCGTTGACGAAGCGTTGGGTGCTTTGTACATATGCGGCTAAATCCTGGTGAAGGGCACTATACCATTGACCATTGTAGATGAGGTGTGCATATTCTGAGGCAATGCTCTCCTTAAAGCGAAGTTGATCGCGGCTGAGCGTCAGGCTCTCTAATGCTTTGTGCGCGGCGTGGAGTACGATAGCGGCGGGCGCCTCGTACACTTCGCGTGATTTGATACCGACAAGACGGTTCTCGATATGGTCAATGCGTCCGATACCGTATTGCCCCGCTGTTTTGTTTAGCGACTCAACAAGTGTTGCACCGTCAATTTCCATGCCGTTCAGCGCGGTGGGAATGCCGTTTTGGAAGGTGATTTCGACATAGGTTGGTTCGGTGGCTTCAACGCTATCGGGATTGACCGTCCATGCGTACACATCTTCCGGCGGCTCGGCCCATGGGTCCTCCAGGATGCCGCATTCGATGCTCCGACCCCAGAGGTTCTGGTCAACGGAGTAAGGGCTGGCATTTGTGACGGAGATTGGAATATTGTGTTCCGTTGCGTACTTGATTTCGTTATCGCGTGTCATGCTCCACTCGCGAACGGGGGCGATAATTTTCAAGTCGGGGGCCAGCGTGTGTATCGATACATCGAAGCGTACCTGATCATTGCCTTTACCCGTACAACCGTGCGCGACGGCAACGGCACCTTCCGCACGAGCGACTTCTACAAGCAAACGCGCGATAAGAGGACGCGCTAATGCTGTTGCAAGTGGATACTGACCCTCGTAAATTGCTCCTGCTTGGAGCGCGGGCCAGACGAAGTAGCGCACAAAGTCCTCGCGTCCATCGACAACCAGTGCTTTGACCGCGCCGATTGACCGTGCCCGTTCCGCGATAGCTGGAAGATTGCGGTCGTTGCCTACGTCAATCGTCAAGGCGATCACGTCCAGATCATATTTTTCTTGTATCCAATGAATAGCGACCGATGTGTCAAGTCCACCTGAATAAGCCAGTACTACTGATGCCATGAATCACCCCTTGTTCAATTGTGCTGCTGGAATGCCAACGAGCCGGTCTATGGTCGTCTCAAACGAGTCTTTACGCTGTTGCCACTGGGCCTGTACCTCTTGCACGCGCTGTATAGTTCCCTCTATGCCAGTATTTCCGGCGCCGCCGAGATGACTGCGCACTTGTAATCGTTCGGTGAGTTGCTCTTTGCTTTCAATGGGAGGGATATTATGCCGATCAAGTTGAGCCGTTACCTCGGCTCCAACAATGCGGTAGGCATCGCGGAACGGCATATTCGCGTCGATGGCGATCCCGTATGCGCGGTCTGTGGCGAAGAGTTCAAAGGTGCAGGCCGCGAGCAATTTTTCCATGTTGATGCCGATGTTGTCTATCACGAGTGTGCAGATATCAAGGCTTTCCTGTACGAGGTCAAGCGCCTCGATGAACGGGCGTTTTGTTTCCTGGTAATCCATGTTATAGCCCGTAGGTAAACCCGACACGATGCCCACTATTTGTTGCTGCAGGGCAAGCATGGTTTGTGTACGGGCGCGTACCAGTTCCATCACGCCAAGGTTACGCTTCTGCGGCATAATGCTACTGCCTGTACATAGCTCCTGGGGAATAGAGAAAAAGCCATATTCGACCGTCGAGAACGTGAGCACATCCTGGGCAAACTTGCTCAGGTCGAGCATGATCTGGGTCAAGGCTTGTACAATCGCGCCTTCGACCTTGCCGCGACTATTCTGTACGTAAATCACATTGTTCTGAACGTGAGAGAAGCCGAGCAGGTCCGAGGTATACTGGCGGTCAATCGCGATGGGTACGCCATAGCCTGCCGCAGAACCGAGTGGGGATTGATCGTTAAGTGTGTAGGTGGACGCTAGAAGACCTTCATTATCAAGCAGACTCTCGGCGAAACTGGCGGCCCATAAACCAACGGATGAAAGCATTGCACGTTGCATATGTGTATAGCCGGGCATCGGGACCCATTCATGTTGTTGCGCACATGTGAGGAGTGCGTGCGCAAAGCCACAGAGCTTCAGGGCGATAGTGTGTAACTGCTCTTTGCCATAGAGACGCAGGTCGACCAGCACCTGATCGTTGCGTGAACGAGCCATGTGGATTTTTTTGCCAATTGCGCCGGTTGTCGTGGTGAGGAAATTCTCCACGCTGGTATGGACATCTTCATCGAGGGGAGAAATGACGAACTCGTCATGAGCCTCTTGCTCTAAAATGTCTTGTAGTGCCCCTTTGAGTTTGGAGTGTTCGGACTCCGTGAGAATGCCGATGCGTGCGAGCATTGCGATATGCGCAAGCGATCCCCATACATCGTGCCGTACAAGGCGAGCGTCAAGGAGGCTGTTTTGTGCTGCCTCAAAGCGCTCGATCTGTTCATTCACACGGTAGCCCTTTTGCCATAGTTTGGTCATGAGTACTACCTTCCTTCAATAGTGGGTATTGGGAAGGAGACGGGCAACAAAAAACTCCCGACCCTTCCTGAACATTGAAGGGACGAGAGCGTATAAGGGCTTGCTGCCCCGAAAACACACCCGTGGTGCCACCCTACTTGTCTTCGCGACTCGATTGAGCGTTCACTTCGCTTGTGAACCACCCGTGGCTACAGCGTGGGAGCATGGGTGGGAAGACCACTTTTCTTGGCATCTTGCTGTATGGGAGCCATCCATCTGCCCTACTTGCTATCACTCTGCATGGCAGCTTTCTTCGGGCAGCCGCTTCCGAAGGCGTTCTGTGGAGACATACTCATTCCGAACTTCCACCGGCTTCGGATCGCTGTCGAGGGCCTGCCACATACTTTTTTCGTTCGACGCGGGTCAGACTTTATCATCATTGCTATGATGAGTTAAGCATAACAGGTTATTTATTCCTTTGTCAACCTTAGCCTTGTGAACGTTATGCTGCTATGAATGCTTATGCGGCTGGAAGTGTTCGTTCTGCTCTTGCGCAGAATCAATAAATGAAACTGTATGCTATCCTATTCCGTAAAAAAAGAGACACTTGTCTTTAACGTATGGTACATCACATTCAATAAAACTACAATTGTTCAGTATATAGTATAAAAAGGAGAATATAAATGGCTGCCGTACTCGACAGAGTTACTTCACATGTCAACGACAACAAACACATTTATCGTCACCCGGCGAACATTACAACGCTTGTATTATGGGGTATCGCGTTGAGTTCGCATGCCGTTCTACTACCATTGTTTATTCGCGAGGTAATCCTGGACAGGAAGAAATCTTCTTTGTTTGGTTAGACATTCTAAAAATCGGCCACCTGCAACTACCACTGACAGTTGCAGGTGGCTGCTTTTTTGCCTATCCTTGTCTCTGTAACCTCTATTATGCTACAGTTTTATAGGGAAAGGTTTAGTGTCAAGAGTACACTATGATGCTTAAAGGATGATAATCCTTCGCTTTCTTGTTTTCTTCTATGAAGACATAGTTGTAGTTAGAGATAGGATGCTAGAGATTCATGACCAACGAATCATTCAAGAATGATGTGGCGCCCAAGCAAACGCCTTCAAATACGTTCAACAATCGCCTTACAATTGCACTTTGGCTTATTGCACTCTCTTCACATGCTCTACTGTTGCCGAAGTTTATTCGTGATCTTTCGGATAGGAAGCGTTAAGGGGTAGTGTAGCTACAATGATCTTGTAGGATCGATGTTACATTTAGAGGACCTGCAAGGAGCATGCGTTGTCAGACAGTGTACTGTCTGACAACGCATGCTCCTTGCAGGTCCTCTCGCTATAATTATCCAGTATTTCTCACTCCCGCTGCTATTCCATTAATGGTTAAGAGCACGGCACGAGTCATCCGGGCGCGTTCTTGTTCCTGGGGGTTCGCGTGTTTTTCCTGTTCGGGGGTTAGAACTAGTGGACCACCGAGGTGACGTAAGCGTTGTAGCAGCGAGACCTGGAAGTAGCTCAACGGGTCAACGTAGGGATTGCGGCGACGAATGGACTCTTGCAAAACGGGAGAACGTTCAAGGAGCGTGGAACTCTCGACGATGCGTAGAATTGCGCGTTCGGTGCGTTCATATTCCTGCTGAATAGTGGCATCCATCTGTTTGCTCAATGCTTTGTCCTCGACGAGTAGAGCGTAGTGGTGTGCGACGTGCATGTCGGCCTTTGAGAGTGTCATCTGCATGTTGTCCAAGAACGCGCGTAGAAATGGCCATTTTCGGTACATTTCCTGTAGTTGTGCAAGATGTACAGTTGGATTCTCGGCAATGTAATCCTCCAATGCACTCCCAACGCCATACCAGCTTGGTAAGACGTAGCGGGTCTGCATCCAGGAGAAGACCCAAGGGATGGCACGTAGCTCTTCGATACTATGACCCATCGTGCGACGAGCAGGTCGAGAACCGATATTTAGTAGGCCAAGCTCAAGAATGGGCGTTGCTTGCTCGAAGAAATGAATGAAATCGGGGTTGTCATAGATGAATGTGCGGTAGTGTGTATACGCTCTTTCCGAGAGTATATCAAGTGTTTGTATCCACTTGTGTGGCGTCTCCGTTTGCGCGGTCTTGAGTAGATTTTCGGGAATGCTTGATTGCGCGACACCCGTGATGACCAATTCCATGTTGCGAATCGCAATCTCGTGCAAGCCATACTTGAACGAGAGCATCTCGCCCTGCTCTGTAATGCGTATCCGTCCGTTGACCGTGTGTGGGGGTTGACCGAGAATAGCCTCGTAAATGGGACCCCCGCCGCGTCCAATAGCACCGCCACGCCCATGAAACAGCGTAATACCAATGCCAAAATCTCTTCCCAATGCCGCCAGACGTTCCTGCGCTTTATATAACTCCCAACCAGAGGTTAAGATGCCGCCATCTTTGCTGCTATCAGAATATCCAAGCATCACCTGCTGCTGATCGTGACATTGGGAAAGATAGCGTCGATAGTCGGGATGTGTAAAGGCATGCTCTAACATTGTTGTGCAGGAGCGGAGATCGTCGATGGTTTCAAACAAGGGCACAATAGGTAAGTCTGTGATGCCAGCCTCTTTACAGAAGAATTGCACTTCGAGCAGATCGCTGAGACTGGTCGCCATGCTAATGATATAGCAGGTAACAGCCCTTGCCCCAAAGGTCTCGCGAGCCTGCTTAATGGCGTGAAATGTATTGAGAATATGGGCAGTCGACTGGCTGAGCGGTACATCGGCATGGGTGAGCAGGCGTGGATCACGCAACAGGTACTCAAGCACTTCGATACGCTCGTCCTCGCTCATTGTCGTATAGTCTTCCGAACGTAAGCCTGTGATCTGGAGAATTTCAGCGAACGCAGTGGCATGACGTTGACTATGTTGGCGCGTGTCAAGGGCGGCAAAGTGGAAACCAAAGACCTCGACCTGTCGAATCAGTTTCGCAATTGTGCCATGCGCGAGGTCCTGTTCGCCATCCGCAAGCATACTTGCCTGTATGAGGCGTAAGTCAGCGAGTAACTCATCTGCGTTGATGTATGCTACGGACAATGGCTCCTTTTTCTCTGACTCTTCCTGTGATTGTAAGAATGTGTTTATTTTAGGGATAGGAAGATAGGATTTTGTAGCTTCGAGACGATTCCACATAAAGGAGAATTTGTGGCGATATGGCTCCAAGGCCATTGGCGGGCCGTAGGTGCGTTCGTAGTCTGGGAGCCTTTGAGCGTCCTGAGCTAGCGAGTCCCGCAGTTCGTCAGTGATTTGTAAATGATTTAGCGATTGCGAGTACTCTTGCGCAAGATTTTGGATGGTCTTGCGGTAGTGCTCTATAATGTAGCTCCGGTGTAGCTTCAGCGCCTCTAGTAGCGTATCAGGTCGGACAAACGGATTGCCATCCTGGTCGCCGCCAATCCAGGACCCCATGTGGAGAAATGAGGGAACCTGCACGGATGGGTAGGCTGTATGCAGTATCTCTTCGAATTCCTCGTACAGGTCTGGCAAGGCATCGTAGAGCACCTCATCGAGATAGTAAATGCCCATTTTGATTTCGTCGACCGGTGTGGGTTTCACTTGACGCACAGCATCAGTACGCCACAGGAGTCCGACGATGCTTTCGAGTTCGAGGTGCCATTGTTCCTTTTCGCGCGGCGTCATTTTCTTGTAGTCATACTCTTCCAATAATTCAGTAATGCGGCGCGATTTGGTAATCAGGCTGCGTCTAGTCGCTTCGGTAGGATGCGCGGTAAAGACGAGATCAATCGAGAGCGTATCGAGCAGTCCCTGAACTGCGGGTTCGTCGAGGGCGTTTTGCTGGAGAAAAGAGACGAGGCCAGAAAGGGAGCCACGTGGAGGAACATAGGTTTCTTGCAGTTGGTGTACGCGAAGACGACGAATGCGGTGATATTGTTCTGCTGTATTGACGAGGTGAAAGTAGACAGTAAAAGCACGAACAACGCCGATAGCTGTGTCTAAGCTGCAACGCTGTACAATCTGTGTAATCTGCTGATCGAGTTCGGCAATCTCATTTTTCAGATGGGCATTTGAACTGTCCTGACTTAACTTAAGGCTAGTCTCGCGGAGGCGCCGGCACGCTTTACGTAGTTGCTCAACCGTGTTATACATTGTATCGCCGCCATGACGACGGATTGCCAAGCCCAGTGCATCGCCTAATGTGTGAATGTCGTGCCGTAGCGGAGCGTCCTTTTCGGCGCGATCATGTTGTTCTATCATAAAGGGAAGTCCTTTTCTAAAAATATATAAAGAACAAACAAGGGACACGCCTTTGTGCTTTCAGGAGAATTGTATCATACCTATACGTCGTCCCTGTAGTTGTCGTGTTTCTTGCCCTGCCATAACAGGATATTTGTGAATTTTCACAATTGCTCGATAGGGATACTTATCAAAAGTAACTCCGTGAATGTGTCCATACACTCCTGCTCCGAGCAACACAGTAGAATAGACGTTTATATTCCATAT
>CAXTCR010000094.1:0-13363 GCA_964242555.1 uncultured Ktedonobacteraceae bacterium | reverse complement strand
ATGAGCAGCAAGAACACTGATCCTCTTGAACCCGTGCAGCAACTCGCACCCGGTGTTCCTATTCACGTAGCAGATGCGGTACACCGCGCAATGGCGATCAACAGCAATGAGCGTTTTGCAACCGTCGAGGAGTTTCAGCAGGCCCTGAATGCTGGGCCGATAGCACAGCCTAGCATTACCATCATCCCGGTTGCAACGGCGATGCGCAACAGCGCTATTTCGACAAAAGAAGACCCTCCGCCGCGCACTAGTAGTCCCTATCCTCTGTTTGCTCCCTCGCTAGAGGTGAGCAAAGAGAAGAGCAAGAGGAGGCTTTTTCCACTACTTTTTGTTTTCCTTGCCTTGCTTGCGCTGGTTGCGGGAGTAATCTATGGCACAGGATTGCTAAGTCGTCAACATTCAAAGCCATTTGGCAGCGCGACTGCTGCAACAAAGCCTGTACTAACAGCGGCTCCAACAAAGCCTGGCACAACGCCGACAGCTACAATAAAGCTAACCACGACCCCAACAAACCCTGCGGCAACACAGACTCCTGCTGTTTATCCAATATTGGGAAAACTTTACGCAGGGCAAGTCACAGACGAGCTTACAACACCTAGCACCATTTCTCCTTTTGCACTCAGGGATATTGGTCAGAACAACGGAAATATTAGCGGCCACTTAGATATTCTGAGTCCTGCTTTACAAGGAAGTGGGGATTTCACTGGAACAGTGTCACCCACAGGAGTTGTCTACTTTGTCGTTGCTTCATTCGGAGGACATGATCCCCTCGCCTTCAACGGTACAATACGAGCTGATAGAAGTATGAGCGGCACGTATTGCGGTATTGCTAATGGTCAATGCGATAATAATCAAGGACATGGCACATGGTATACGAATCCTCCATCCGCTAGTAACACTCCACAAAGCAATGACCCTGTTGTTGTATCTACACTCGGTGTATAGAACGAAAACGAGCCAAATTAGCACTGATTGTCTCCTTTCTCTATACTCATCTTGAAACCACACCCCGCCTCTTTACGTGTAATCAAAGGAAGAGACATCAACTTCATGTATATGTTGTGCCAAAAGCGGTGCAGCATGTTTCGTATACTGAGGAGGCTGTGTAGAATGAATTTCTTTAATCCGAATAACCAGCAAATGTATCAGCAGCATGCAAATGCGTGGGATCAAGGTACATACTCACAAATTCCCGATCATGAGGCTACCCAGAGTTATCAACAATTCGTACAAAATGCGCCGCCACAGATGGTTGAGCAGGTGCATCAACAATACTATGAGCAGATGCCACAACAGCAGCGTGGAAGCCTGATGCAAGGGCTTATAGGTAGTTTAATGGGTCAAGGTATTAATCCACAGCAAGCAGGGATACCAAATGTGAACGATCCATATAACATGTCACCTCAAGATGCTGCTCGACTTACGGGCTATGCCCAGCAGCAAAATCCTGACATTCTTCACCAAGTTATGGGTCCTGGTGGTCCTTTGGGAAGTACAGGTGCAAAACTTGCTGTTGCGGGTCTCGCCGCGCTAGCTGCTAAACAGTTTCTTGGCGGTGGCGGCGGCGGCGGCGGCTTGCTGTAACGAACGTAGTTTGTAGGACTTGTTGGTACACAGGCACGTCTTGATAGCAAGATACGAGGAGAAGAAAGTGACAACCGCATCAAAAAAAATGACAAATAGTGGCGAGCAAACAGGTGCTCAGCCAAACTATAACCCGAAATCGTACGAGATTCAGAAGTATGGCATGCTTCATGCCGTACCACTAGGTATGCCCGAGGAGACGCTCAAGCAGAATGTAGGTATGCTCAATCAACTGCTGGCAGACTCCATTACGCTCTATAATCTGTACAAGAAGCATCACTGGCAGGTGACAGGTCCAACCTTCTATCAGCTTCACCTATTGCTCGACAAGCATGCAGCCGAAGTTCTTGAGACTGTCGATCAAATTGCCGAGCGCATCCAAACACTTGGTGGAGTCACTACCGGCATGCCGTGGGAAGTTGCGGAGACGACTAAAATTGAGCATCCACCCACTGGCGAAGAAGACATTCCCGCAATGCTTGCGCGCACTGTTAGCGCTCATGCTACCATCATCAAGACTGTCAGGGACGGTATTGAGCAGACCGACGAAAACAAGGACTATGCGACAAACGACTTGCTTACTTCTCGCGTCCTCCCATTGCATGAACTGCAAGTTTGGTTCGTCTCTCAGCATCTGGTAAATACCCCGATCATTGATAGCACAGACGGTCAAGCTGGCGCAAAGGCACAATAGCGCTTTCCCTCAAGAATACAACAATGCACCGTGCACGACTCACGGGGCATTGTTGTATTTTATTGCAACGTGAGATAGCACTGTCTTCCATAATTGTGATATAATGCATCCCGCTACACACAATTTCCCTTATCTATTCACGCGCTTGAAATCTACAAGGATAGGTTATGCTTTACGATCATTCAAAAATATACATAAAAGCTGGTGATGGCGGTGATGGCTCATCGCACTTTCGCCACGAGAAATTCGCGCCCTATGGTGGTCCTGATGGCGGGGATGGCGGGCGGGGTGGAAGCGTCTACTTTGAAGCTACGCATAATATGAATACGCTTATTGACTATCGCTATAAGCATAGCTTCAAAGCTGATAATGGTCTGATGGGTCTACGTCAGAAGATGCACGGTGCTAAAGGCGAGGATCTCGTCCTGATGGTGCCTCAGGGCACCATTATTCGCAACGCCGACACACAGGAAACTATCGCCGACCTTATCGACGATGGACAACGGGTAATGATTGCCCGTGGTGGACGCGGTGGACTTGGCAACACACATTTTGTCACCGCAACCAATCAGGCTCCTAAAGAGGCCCAAAAGGGTGAGCCGGGTCAGGAACTATGGATTACACTTGAACTTCGCTTGATCGCAGATGTCGGTCTCGTTGGCTATCCAAATGCCGGAAAATCCACCCTGCTCTCAGTTGTCACTGCTGCCCGCCCCAAAATTGCTGATTATCCATTTACGACCCTCTCACCTAACCTTGGCGTTGTCGAAATTGGACAGCCCCAGTATGGTGACGGCTATGGCTTTGTGCTTGCCGATATTCCCGGGCTTATCGAAGGCGCGGCACAGGGCGTTGGCCTTGGCCACGAATTCTTACGTCACATCCAACGTACCCGTCTCCTTGTACATATTCTGGATGGCGCGTCACCTGAGCGTGAGCCATGGGATGATTTTCTGGCCATCAATCGAGAATTGAGCGAGTATGACCAGCGCCTTTCCACACGCCCTCAAATCGTTGTTCTGAACAAGATGGACTTGCCTGAGGCACAGCAACGATGGCCTGAACTGAAGGCCAAAGCCCAAGCTGCTGGTTATCCCGTCTTTGCCATCTCAGCTGCAGCCCATCAAGGTACCGAACAACTCATGCAATTTACCTCGCAGCGTTTGACCGAGTTACAGCAGGAAGAAGAGGCTCATGTCGAGGAGCAAGCGGTCGCGGACATGGCTGGTCCAGTGTTGCGTCCACAGCCCGATGACGCCTTTGTCGTGACGAAGGAGGATGGTGTGTATGTTGTGCGTGGCAAACGTGTAGAGCGTGCTGTGAATATGACCAAGCTTGACAACGAAGAAGGAATGAATCGCCTACAGACTACGCTTGAAAAGATGGGCGTTACGCAGGAGTTAGAAGCGGCAGGCGTACAAGTGGGTGATGTTGTGCGCTTCGGCAAGGTTGAACTCTTTTGGGGTGAATAGGTTCGATTTGCATACGCAATAAGCTGCATTTGTAGAAAAATTATGGTAAACTGAAGTAGTGTAGATTGTCTGGCTACGGTAGCAGTATCGCTCATGTTAGAGCATGTAAGGTTCCACTGAACATATGGGAGAAACGCTTACCCTTCTCTTTCGCAAACACAAAGAGCATGCATACGAAGTACAGGTAAAAGAAAGTTGGTCCGGTCGCACCGTCATTGGCAACTTTATCCCGCCATATACAGGAAGACAACTAGCTTCTTTACAAAAGAAGTTAAACAGCCTGAAGAGTAAGGACAGAGAGCTACGACTTATTGGCCAACACCTCTTCTCTGCGTTATGTGGTAATGAGGAGTCTGACGTAGGGCAACATGAAATTGCCGAACAATCGGTGCAAGCGGTCCTGCGCAGTGTTATTCAACGAACATTGAGACGGCGTGGCACTGTTGCGTTAACGCTTTGTTTCGAACCCGAGTGCAGTGAGTTTGTGCAGTATCCATGGGAACTCTTGCATAATGGCGATCACTTCTTGCTAGCATCGGGTATTTTCACCCTATCGCGCGCACTGCTGCAATCGGGCAATGCTACTGACAGTGAGCTTCCTGTTCATCTACCAATGCGTGTGCTTTACATCGGTTCCTCTCCCTCGGACTGTGCCTCTTTGGAGACAGAACAAAGTTTTACTGCACTACAGAATAGCCTGGCACCTCTGATCGAGAGCGGACAGGTGCTTTTCGATAGACTAGAACCTGCGACGTTTAACGAATTAGTAGGTTATCTCAGCTCCTATGGGGGAGTGAGTACGTTCAATGATGGCGCAACTGAGATTCCGTGCTATGTCGTGCATTTCGATGGACACGGTGCTTACGGACGGCTTTGTACGAAGAATGAGTGTGAGAAACTCAACGAGCCTTCAGCTCAAAAATGCGTTGACTGTGGAGCCTCGCTCAGTCGTATCAAGCCACAAACGTATCTGAGTTTCTGTACAGAGACGGGGTGTAATAACTATATAGACACGCAATCCTTGAGCGACCTCTTTCTGAGTGGCGATGTACGCCTCGCTGTGTTTTCTGCTTGTGAGACCGCTACGGTAACAACGACGCAATTTCATAAACAGCAGAACACAGCTGTCGATGCCACGCTTGCAACCGCGCTGGTGAAGTCACAAGTTCCGGCTGTTGTTGCTATGCCTTTTTCACTACAAGACGATATCACGCCAACATTTATGTTTCATTTTTACGAAGCTCTTGCTAATGGCCGTACCCTGGAGGAGGCATTGTCTCGTGCGCGACAGGCGTTGCTCCCTACGCATTCAAAGAGTTGGTTTATTCCAGTCCTGTATCGTCGTGTGGTTGAGGGCAAGGAAGGACCCGTTGCATTGCTCACCATTGAGGATGAAGACACTGCAAAAGAACATGAGCATCCCCTTGAACACTTAGATGCTCCTTCATCTTATATAGGTCGTGAGCAAGAATTACGTGAGTTGGGTGAACTGCTTTCCCTTGCAACACAAGATGCACGCTCTACTACAACAAAAACTTCCAATAAACTGCGTCCCGGTATGCATCACATCGCGGTGACAGGTTCGCCGGGTATCGGAAAAAGTGCTCTCGCCTGTGAAGCTGTCATGCGCAATCGAGAAAGATTTCCTGGCGGTATTGTAGGTATTTCGCTGCAGGGAGGCAAATCCTTTGGCGAGGCGCTTATGGAAGTCTTGCACTATTTCCATATCCAGCTTAAATCAGGACCGACTGCTGATTTGGATCATCGTTCTCGTCTCATTCTCAATCATTTACGTGCATTAGCCAATAGAAGACTGCCCTGCCTATTCCTGTTAGACCGGTTTGATGAAGTCAAGGACCCCGCCGAGTTAAAGCAATGGCTCCAATTCTTGTGTGCTTTCCCGCAAGAGGTTATTGTACTGGCCACATCTCGTTCCAATCCTGGGTCCATGATGGTCGTCGACGGCAACAATTGCCGCTGGTATGAATACCATATTGGTAAAATGCGCGATGATGACTTATTTAAGCTTTTTCTTGACCTTGCATCTGCAAATGGGCTTGATTCCTATATTCATCTTGATGATCCTGAGCAACAGGCAATTTTACGTGAGATATGTACACTGCTTGATGGCTATCCGCTTGGTGCGGAACTCATCTTTGGTGCGACCCGTTCAATAGATGGAAAAATGTTTCCACCTGAAGCCGCTACCCGTTCTTTAGAGGAAATACGCGATGAAATACGTAATACACCGCTTGCGGGTATTCTTGCGGTCCTAGAAGTCTCCTATCGCCGTCTCTCACCAATTACTCGCCTTTTGCTGGCGTATCTTTCAGCATTTAAGTTGCCATTTAGTCGTGAGCAAATTATCATGCTCGTCTCTCCCGAAACCTCAGTGGGTACTGGCGATGTAGTGCGACTGTTGCATCAACAGGATGTCCATCAAGGAGCAGGTGGGTCGGCTGAAGAAATATCTCCCACCGAACTTGCCAATAACTGGCGAGATGCTCGTGATGAACTGGTTCAGGCATCATTTATGCAGTTTGATGGGCGTGTCTACACCATTCACCCACAGGTTCGACACTTTGCCATATCCCATCTTGCACAAGAGGAGAGGCAACGCGTACATCGTCTAGTTGCTCTATACTACTCATCATTGCCTCAACCAAGTCCAGAGGAATGGCTGGCCGCAGTAGAACATTTAGAGAACAGTAGTGAGGTCCAGGACTTGCAAGCGGCAGTACAAATCGCTGTTCGTGCTTCGAAAGCACTCGGTGGTCGTGGACATGCACAAGAGCTACTTTCTATGCTCCGCCGGGCAAGCGTACATGCCTCGCGCTTAAGTGACAAAACAGGTGAGGGTCAAATTCAGTGTTGTCTTGGCGGAATCCTTCGTCAGCTTGGCCAATATGCGGAGGCTGAGGCATGCTTGAGAAGCGGCATAGAGTTTTACAGGGAACAACAGACTCGTGACGAGGAGGGTTGGGCATTGTATGAGCTTGCCATGCTGTGTCGTGAGGAAGGCAATTTCCGGCAGGCAAACAGCTATGCAAACGAAGCTCAAAATCTCTTCCGCGAATTAGGTGATACGAAGGGTGAAGCTTGGATGCAGATGGTGTTTGGTGAGATCAGGCGTGGCACCGGTGCTTACTATGATGCACTAGGACATTGTAATGCGGCGCTAACGGCCTTCCAAACACTTCGCAACAAAGAAGGCATCGCGTCAACGTTGCGAGATCGAGGCACCGTCTATGAGGCAATTGGGAAGTATGCAGAGGCGTCTCTTGATTATGAAGAAGCTTTGCACATATTTAACGAATTAGGTTTGCGAGCAAGTCAGGCATGGGTCCTGGCAGATAAAAGTGTGGTCTCGACTCGGCAGGGTAAACTGGAGGAAGCGGAAAAAATATGCATGGAGGCAATCACGACCTTTCGAGAGCAAGGGATACGGCGCGGCGAGGCATGGGCCTTGCGCGCATTGGGTGATATCATGCGTGAGCGTCGTGAGCTTGAAAAAGCCCGCGTCTACTACCTTGAAGCTGACACGCTCTTTACCGCGCTGGGCTGCAGGGCGGACCATGCTCGTGTGCTCAACTCACTAGGAGCAATCGTCTTCGATGAAGGGGATTATCTGGATGCGAAAGAGCGTTACGACGAAGCATACATGATTGCTCGTGAACAGGACGCACATCAAATAGAGGGACGCGCTCTGAGAGGCCTTGGCGATGTCGCACGCGTCATGAATGTACTTGACAACGCTGAAAAACATTATGCAGACGCTTTCACCATAGCTAACGAGCTAGACATGCCAGCTGAGCAATGTGCTGTTCTCCGTCGCCAGGGATTGCTACAAGAGGCTCAGGGACGTTTCCATGACGCCCTTGAAAATTATGTTCACGCACTCGCACTGGACCTGCGTCTAGGTCATCCAACGCGTAAGGACCTACAAGCCCATGTTGGGAGCATGGTCAAAGAGCGGCACCTGGAAGAGGTATATACAGTGCTCTGCAAGGGACATAATCTAGGCTGCGAGGACTGAGCCTATGTTCCTACAATGATCGGATCGTGGGTCGTGCGAAGAGCAAGAACAAGGTGTATGCTCCAACAATTCCTGCGCTCAACAAAACGGTAAATGGCCCGCCGATTAAACCGATCAAAGCGCCAGCAGGAAAATCACCTAACGGGCGTACACCCATGATGAAGAGCGTATTTAGGCTCATCACTCGGCCACGCATTTGTGGCGGAACACGTGTTTGCATCAATGTAATTGTTGTTGCTCCAACGCCGTTTTGTGCCACACCAAATATAAAAAGTGCAATGAATGAAAGCCAGAGTACGGTACTGAGTGCGAATAAGGTTAATGCGCCTGCCCAGAGTAAGAAGGAAACAAGCAGTAGTAGGCCCTTATACCGGAAGTCGCCAAGGGATGCTACCAGCAGCGCACCTGTTACTGTCCCTATTCCCGAAGCTGAAAAAAGTAATCCTACCTGAAAGGCATCAATGTGTAGAATCTTTGCTGCAAAGATTGGCAGGATCAGTGTTGCCGAGGGACCAAAGAATAACAACGCTCCGTATCCCGAAAGTACCCATGGTAATGCTTTATCTCGTCCAACAGCTTGTAGTGATGCACGAATCGAAGCTAGCAAGGGGCCGCGTTTCTCGCTTGTCTCCTCATCATGCGGAATGCGAAGCAGGTAAAGTACGATCAACACGCCTAAGAAACTGATGCCGTTGAGATAGAAATTTCCTGCATACCCAAGGAAGCTGCCAGGGATGTGAAATCTCTGCCCGGCATATGCAAACACGCCTATCATTATGCCTGCTAGCGCAGGTCCAAACACTGCTGAACCGTTGAAGACCACCGATTGCAATGAAATAGCATTCATCAAATCCCTGCGTGGCACTAATGTAGGGATGAGCGCGGAGCGTGCGGGTTGGTCAAAGCTGAGAATAGTACCAGAACAGAATGCCAGGACCACAATCATCCAGACCTGTATGATGCCTGTGATCGCGAGCGTTCCCAGCAAAAATGCAAGCAGCATTGACAGGCTTTGCGTCACGAGCAGAAATTTGCGTTTGTCCGTACGGTCCGCAATACTACCACCAATAAGCGCGAAGAGGAAAAACGATAGTGACTGTGCCAGTGCGACTGTTCCAAGCGCGAACGCCGAGTTATTCGTGATCTTGAGCACTAGTAGCGATTGAGCCACGATTTGCATCCATGTTCCAACCGATGAGACGATAAGACTTATCCAAAGTAACCGAAAATTGCGGTATTTCAGTGCTTGAAACGTCTGTAAACGTTTTTGGGGAGGTGAGGTAACGGGCGCTTGTTGCGGAACAGGAGTTGTTGACATATAGAGGGGTATCCTATCTAGTGCGTGAATGTAATGTATTTTTCTATTATGCCAGAAGATGCTCGAAATTAACAAGGTGAGTAATCAATACGGCCTGTAACTAGCCGATAAGAAGCGATCAAGTATTAACAATACCTGATCGCTTCTTATCGGCTAAGTCGTTAATCCAGTTCTATTTTGTAGATGAGGGACCCAACAACCTCGCGAGCCATCCCTTACGTGTAGATGATGCCGAAGAATCAGAAGAGAGAACAGCATGCGTGTCTGTCTTATATCCAAAGGGAGTGCCTCTACCATTTGAAAAAGTAACCATTCTCTGCTCATTGCTGAGCGGAGCCGTAACCTGTCGTTCCTCGGCGTCATCGCTCGAAGGTGTGTCGTAGGAATAGGTAGGTCCAACTCCTAACGGTGTCCACTCTCCTGCGTGTTCGTCGATCTTTTCCTCATTGCGAACCGGTTCATGTGGATTGGGCAAGTCTGCTGGTGGTAAATTTCCTGTCAATACCGGCTCTTGTTCACGCAGAATTTGGTCGCGGCGCATAGGTTGCGTCTCCTGCTTCTCAAGCGCAATGCGTGTATCCACCTCTGCCAACAGACGAGCGATCTCGGGTCGTAGGGCACGATTTTTTTCAGGTATACGTGTCCATTGCGCGAGGGCCGCTGGATAATAGCCTGCTCGATAGCAATAAAGGCCAAGCATTGAACGGGCATCAAAAATGTTCATGCGTTGCCAGAGCGCAAGCTCCTCTGCTGGCGTCTCGATTACATCCTCGCTCGCCTCGATAATTTCAACAAGGTGATACAAATTCATGCCCATGATTCGATATGGATAGCCATAGTAAAGCGCAAGCCTGCGCCGTCGTGTACGTTCAGCGGGGTGCTTGCCTACAAAGTATCGTTTTGACCACGATCCACTAGACCAGATGCCCCACGCAAGTATGAGTGCCAGGATACGCCCAAGGTAGCGTTCCCATGAAATGGGAGCTAGACCTGCCATAACGCCAAGCAATGCAAAACATGCACCTAATGCCCATGCTCCGTAGACTAGCCGTCGTCTATCCCAACCAAGTAGATCAAAATGACAATGAAGTGGCGTAGCCAGGAATGGCAGGGGAAATTCTGTGTGTGGTACAAATGTACTGGTATTCGCAAAGCGCAGCACCTTCATCCTGTGACGAAAGAATCGAGTCAGCATACGAGATTGTACGAGAGCGGAGAGGCCCTCAAGTACGAATGCACCGCCAATCAGGTACAAGCTACTTTCCTGGCGCGAAAAGACCGCAATCATAGCAAGAATACCACCGAGGGCCAAGGCACCACTATCGCCCATAATAATAGACGAACGTCGTTTTGCCGTGCCTTTACGCCGCGCTGCCCATGACGAAGGCCAATTCCATGGCAGATATCCAAGCACTGCCGCTGCACACAGGAGAGACATCACCTCTAAGACGATACCGCCAGAATGCTCTGGATTGATAATGCCGGTGACGATAATGCCAAATGCAAGGGCGGCACTAAAAACAAGTCCACCAGCTAGCCCATCAAGACCATCGCTAAAGTCAACCGACAAAGAGGTAATACTACCTATGCTTCCTGTCAGTAGGATAAAAAAGATCATCCAACCAAAATACTGTATATGTCCAGGTATCACTGGACATGGCGCATCAATATTTTGAGGATTTATTATAGGGTGTGCTCCGCACAATAAGTTACCAAGCAATGGAAGGTCTTTATAAGGACTATACGATTCTCTGCCACCCGGGAGAAGAAAGAAGTAGAGGAGAGCCGCTGCAGCTGATACTAAAAAGACGCCTGAGAATTTTGCGCGTTCTGAAATACCTTCTTTGCTAAATACTTTGTTCCAATCATCAATAAACCCGACAAGCATGAAGCCGACGGTTGCACCAAGTCCAATAAAGAGCAACGTCCACTGATCCTGCTTGAAATTAAGCAAATATCCTGCAACCAGACCAACACAAACCATCGCTAGTGTAAATGCGGGTCCACCAACTAGCGGAAGCTCAATCGTTTTTACCTCGCGTCCACCGACTGGCAAGTCATGTCGATGCATACCCGGCTTGTGCTCACCACTGCGAAACGTAGGAAATAACCTACCTGCCAGCCCGCAGAACGTCAAACTTACTATAGCGCAAGTGACAAAAATGACAAATAACCATACCAATGTAATTGGAACCATAGCTTCTCCCAGATGATTATAACCTTAAAACGTCGATAGTATACCTTAGTAGTAATAAGTAGACGATTAACACATATATATGTAAAGACAATCTAATATGTATTGTACACTTTTTTAGTGTCTAGTATAAGTGCTCTTTTAGCAGATTGCGCGCGACCTTTCGATCATCCCATGGTATTTTCTCACGCCCAACAATAATACTTTGTTCGTGCCCTTTTCCTGCTAGCACGAGTGTATCACCTTCACTTGCATGGGCTAGTGCGGCCCGGATTGCCTCCGTACGATCTGCGATGCTGAGAAAGTCTAGTCCCTGCCGTTTGCCTACAGCCTCGGCCCCAGCAGCTATTTCGCGCAAAATCTTTTCTCGGTCTTCTTCGCGAGGGTCTTCATCTGTAATAACGAAGAAATCCGTCATCTGCGCGGCAATTCTACCCATAATAGGACGTTTCTGCACGTCGCGCTCGCCAGCAGAGCCAAAAACCACCATTAGCTTGCCCTTCGTTAATGGTCGCAGCGTAGCCAGTACTTTTGCCAGACTATCTGCTGTATGCGCGTAGTCGACTATCACCGCAAAGGGCTGGCCCTCGTCAATGCTTTCCATGCGTCCTGTAACGCCCTTAACGGAGGCCAAACCATGGGCAATCGCCTCTAACGACACCCCTTGACTATACGCCGTCGCGATTGCTGCGAGACAATTGCTTACATTAAAACGTCCCACAAGTTGCGTCTCTATATTGTACTCCCCATCCGGTAAGAGCACTCGGAAGCGAGTACTATGTGTCTGCAACTGCACGTCAACCGCACGTACCGCGGCTGGCGTGTCTATTCCATAATCAAGAATGGGAACACGACAATATGGTTTGAGTATCTCGAAACTGCTATCGTCTCGATTTAAAACTGCCACAGGATGACTGCCTATGCCCTTGTCCCGTTCCGGGTCTAGCATTTCAAAGAGACGTGCTTTTGCGCGCCTATAGGCGTCGAGCGTTTTATGAAAATCCAGGTGCTCCTGCGTAATATTGGTCACAACTCCTACATCGAAGGCGCAACCATGCACGCGTTGCAGGGCCAACCCATGCGATGTTGCCTCGATGACTGCATGCGTCACTTGTGCATCCACCATACGCCTCAGTAACTGCTGAATTTCTAGTGCTTCTAATGTGCTCTGCCGTGTGGTATTCTCCCATTCCTCGCCCAACATTTTGAAATTCGCGGTCGTCATTAAGCCCGTACGCATACCGGCAGCCTCGAAGATTGTGGTAATCAAATTGCTGGTGGTCGTCTTTCCATCGGTGCCTGTAACACCTATCGTGCAAAGACGTTGCGCCGGGTACTCATAAAAAGTGCATGCAAGGTTGGCTAAAGCTCTTCGTACGTCCGAAACCTCAATATAGGGTATTGGTAGACCGTTCTCAAGTGATTCTCCCAGCGCCACAACCGCTCCACGATTCGCGGCATCCGTTACAAAGCGACGTCCATCTGTGTGAACTCCTGGTACCGCCACAAATAGCCAGCCCTCTTCGACCCGTCGCGAATCATAGGCAAGCCCCTTAATATCAATAGCTGTATTAAGTGAAGCTGGTACTGAAAGCGGCTTCTGCTCCAGCGCCATCAAAAGTTGTTGTAGCGTTTGCATAACTCTATTGTCATTTCTAAAAAGTGCATATAAAGGTCAGAGAAATTGGTGTATATACACCACTGTTTGCCACTAAACGCGTTTACAGTGTCATGGACACCCATGTATTCGTTGAAAAAAACGAACTTCGCGCCACCTGTAGCGTACAACGTCATTGCATAGGGGAAAGTTCCAGATACGTCTCGCGCCAATTTGTATATCTTCCAACCTCCTCTCCCTCTTTTCTGCCACCTTGATTCTACAGAGGTCGTCAACATCCGTCAATCACCTTAGCCCAAATATGGCCAAAGATGGGACAAATCTCTGCTTTTTTTCGAAAAATCACAAAATGTTCACACAATCCTCTTGCGTATTACTTCATATTCATGTATTATTACTATGCACTTAATACAATTCGTTAGGTGCATAGTGTGTTGTCACGTAGTT
>CAXTCR010000093.1:0-13395 GCA_964242555.1 uncultured Ktedonobacteraceae bacterium | reverse complement strand
TCACTTGGGAGTCCGCTATTCTCGGCGCTGGTCTGTGGAAGCATACCTTCGACATGCTGCGTGAACGCCAACTGCTCGAAAAGCCAGAAACAGGTCCCGCCTCAGGTTGCTGGATACTACCCTTTGGCGATGACGATGCACCCCAGGACGAAGAAACCGAGCGCATGCAGGACAAAATCCTTGTTAGAAGTGATGGCACAGCGACCTACACCGCGAAAGATATCGCTACACAATTGTGGAAATTTGGCCTCGTTGATAATCAGCAGGGCGTTGATTTACACTATATCCCTTGGGGTGTGCAGCATGATGGACGCTTGCTCTGGTCCATGCGTACACCAAGAGATGCTGCTGCACAAACTGAAGAGGGCGATCCAAACCACTTTGGGCATGCGCAAAAAGCTATCAACGTCATTGACGTGCGCCAATCGTATCCCCAGCAAGTTGTCTACGAGAGTCTGCGTCGCCTCGGGTATCCGCAACAAGCCGAAAACTCAACGCACATCTCCTACGAAGTGGTGACGCTCTCAAGGGCAACCGCCGCCAGTCTCGGCGTCGATACTTCAGATGGTCGCACTTTCTACGCCATGTCGGGCCGTAAAGGTATCGAGATCAAGGTCGATGATCTGATTAACGAAGCGATTAGCCGTATGCGAGTGGTCAAGAGTGATCTTCCCGATGAAACGGTAGCAATACTCGCAGCCTCTGCCATTCGCTACTTTATGATCCGCTTCGGTCTGCAACAGATTATCGCTCTGGACATAGACGAAGCCCTGCGTCCAAATGGTGATACAGGTGTCTACCTGCAGTACGCCTATGCACGCGCGAACAGCATCCAACGTCGCCTGCAAGAGTCCGGTTACGAGTTACCAGACCTGCTTGTTGACCTTCCTGAAGCGTTAGAGCAAAGCGAATGGGAACTCATTCGCCACATCGACGCCTATCCACGTCGTCTCGCCGAAGCCAGTACAGCCTCCATGCCCTCAACACTCGCAACCTACGCCTACGAACTGGCCTCCCATTTTAGCGACTTCTATGAACATACGCCGCCAATACTCAAGGAGACAAATGAGCATGTCAAAGCATTTCGTGCCTCGCTAGTACGTGCCGCCGTGCAAACAATGGACAACGCCCTCCGTGTGCTCGGCTTCATTCCCCTCGAACGCATCTAGCACAATGAGGTATAAACAATGCACCGCCCAAAACGGATGCGAGTGGTCTGGTTCCTATCACAACCCACAGGGCGCGTTGTAGTAGGAACCAGACCACTCGCATCCACCTCGAAAGCCGATGTATCGGCCATATATTCTCATGCAAGCATTCAAATCACGCTTTTGCTACAACGTCCCTGCAATCTCCTGCTGTAAGCGGCTAAAGAAGTTTGCCATGTAGTCATAGCGTTCTTGAGCCATAACCCGTCCTGTTGCAGTCGTCATGCGTTGAGGCAGATTGCCGAACAACAGGCGAAATTCGATGCTTGGCGAGTAGTCAGGACTACGACGTAACGTACGCACCGTCAGAGGGTCGATTGGCTCAGTGATCTCAGGCGGTAACTCAGAGTAAATTTTCTGGCGATAGAGTCCTGTAATACAGTAGAGCCGTCCAATGCCAATGGCGCCAAGGCAATCAATCTTATCCGCATCGTAAAGAATTCGTCCTTCCACGGTGGTCGGTACCTTGCCTCCCGTTAGACGATGCTCACGGATGGCCTCTTGCACTGTCGGGATAGCCTCTTGTGGAAAGCGGGTTCCTGTGAGCAACTCACCCGCCATCTCTGCACCAATCATGGCATGATCGCCCCCATCCCGGCGCTCACGCTCCTGCCCAATATCATGGAAGGCAATTGCGGCCCAAATAATTGGCAGTTCACCGCCCTCTTGCGCTTGCAGAGTATCTGCGAGCGTCATAACCCGTACAATATGATCGTAGTCATGTGATGCATCATCCGCATCCTCACGTTGCATCGTCTCCTTTGTAAGAGCCAGGAGCCAGGAACGAAGAGAAGTTACATCATTCACTGAGCAGTATCGTCACTTTCTAAAAGAGGTAGGGTGACAATAAAGCAACTTCCTTCGCCATATGCCCCACTACTCTGGACTTGGATAGTACCATTATGCAGGTAAAGAAACTCAGCTACCAGATACAGACCAAGACCAACACCCTTTGTCTTGCCGCTATACACATTCGGTGCACGATAGAAGCGCTCAAAAAGCCTCGTTTGTGCATCCAGCGGAACACCTATGCCTTTATCCGCTACCCGCACTTCCAGCATTGGTTTGTCTGTCTCACCCGCAAGCTGTCCTATCGTCACCTTAACAGGTCCCCCATGCGGACTGTATTTTATCGCATTCTGCAGCAAGTTGCCAAAGATTTGCTGCAATCGTGCACGATCTCCCAGCACATACCACGCATGACCCTCCGGCAGCGAAGCGTAGTGGATGCTATGCTGCGTTGTCGTCGCCTGGTGCGTTGTAACCTCTTGTTGAAGCAATTCGCTCAGGTTAACGCGCTCTTGCTTGATCGAGATTTGTCCTTTATTAAGTCGTGTAACTTCAAGAAAGGTATTGACAATATTCGCGAGTTGATGCGTCTGTTCCTCGATCACCGAGATACTTTCCTGCAGCCGATCCCGCTTCGGCATCTCGCTAATCCGTCGCATAATGCGATCCATCATCTGTCCATGTGCCTGGATAATTGTGAGCGGCGAACGGAATTCATGCGCGGTAATTGAAAGAAACTCATCCTTCATCTCGTTCGACTCACGCATCTCTGCCTCGCTCGTGCGTGCAATCGTCGCCTCCGACTGCCACCGTACCTGCTCTATAGCAAGACTTGCAAACTGAGCTATGCCCTCTGCTATCGTCACATCCCATATAGAAAATTCGCGGCGTGTGTGGCGAGGTTGAGGTGCACTGGCCTCTTGATCGCGTTCTTGCTTCAAAGTAGAGTGATCAAGAACCATTACGCCAAGCAGATGTTTATTATGTATAAGTGGTGCGACAAGTACAGTTTCTGTGTAGGGAGTACTCACATGAGTAATGATATGTTCAGATGGAATAAGGGTTGTATATCCCGCCGCAAGAGATGCGTAAGGCTCCTTTGTATGCGGTATCTCGGGAGCGAACCAATACTGTTGCTCTGTGCTCCAGAATGCGTCTGCTTCCTCTGGAAATCCAATCGAGAGCAAAGGTGTAAATATGTGTCGCTCTTCATCGTACAAGTGGACAAAGCCTCGTTCGCAATCCAGCGCGCTCAGGGTCATCGTAAGAATACGCTGCAGCATTTCCTTCGTGTCGGTAATGCCAGACAAGATTTCTGCCGCGTTAAGCAGAACATTGAGCGCCCCCCGAATTCGTTGCTCGACACGTACCTGCTCCGTGACATCACGGAACGCGCAAACGTAGCCCACGCGGTGAGCTTCCTCGTCGTGCAGTGGCGCAATATTAACTTCCAGAGTGCGCTCCGAGTCGTCCGCGCGCCGTGTAACAAATCGTTCGCCCCGTACATGCTCTCCACGTAGTGCACGCGTCATTGGAAAATCTTCGTATGAAATAGGAGTACCATGTTGCGTGTGAATTGGATAGCGCTGCAAAAAGGTTGTGAGTGATTCTTTCGTGTAGAGCGGCATACCCAGGAAATGTGATGCCGATTTGTTATTCACCACGATCTGGCCTTCCAGGTCAAGCACGATAACACCCTCTGTCATCGCGTTGAACACGGCATCTAGCGTGTTCGCCCGCTCTGTTGCAACTCTAGCCATCTGATTCGCGTTTGTGAGCAGTTGGCTCTTCTCTATCGCTAGTGCGCATTGTGCGGCTATGTCCTGCGCAAACGCAAGATGTCCCTTCGCAGGAGCACGTGTGGCACGGTGGAAATTGACAAAGGCAAAGCCCACGCAATGCTTGTCCTCAAGCAAAAGAGAAGTTTTTTTCTTGCGCTTGTTCCCATTTCTCGCACCCGCGATAAGCGGAACAACCAGAACGTTGGTCAGGCCAAATTGTTGATACCATTCCCTCTCAACGCCGCTTATTTGATCCTGTAAAAAGAAGCGAGGAACTTCGTCACGCATAGTTTCGCTACAACAGGACAAATCTTCAACTGGAGGTGAAGTTAATGCGCATGATTGACCTGACGTTGTGCTTGCTGGAAGTAGCACTCCATTATCCAACAGAGTTATCGTGCCTCCATCGGCTTCCATGCCTTCGATAAGATGTCGAGTTGCGATACCCAGCACTGTTGCAAGCTCTTCATTTGAGGTAACGGCCATCGCAACCTCATAAATGGATTGTGCACGCTTAATCAAGCGCTCTGCTCGTTTACTCTCGTTTTGCGCCTGTTTGTACACGCGTGCGTTATCAATTGCAACGGCAGCCTGCTGGCCAATCGCTCGTATGAGTTGTTGCCGGCTCTCCGTGAATGTTTGGGTTTTACCGGGACTATCAAGCGATAGCATGCCGACAATTCGACCTTCCCGCCGCAGGGCCACAAATAAAATAGATCGCACAAAAAATTGCTCTGCAAAGACCTTCATAGCAGGTTCATTAAGCAGATTCTCTATTATTAGCATACCCTCTGCTTGCATAAGACGGTGCACAAAATAATTCTGCGAGGAGAGATTAAATGGATACCACAGAGCGTCTCCCGCTTTAACGACCTTTGGATAAATAGTAGATGGAGAGAGAAAGTATGTTTTAGGTACAAAAAGGTCACGCGCCTCTTCATACAGCCAGACGGCGCAACGTTCTACCTCACAAAACTGAGCCGTACGTTTTACCAAAACTTGTAAAATATGAGTGATATCGAGCGAGGAAGCAAGCAGCTCTGAAAATTCACGCAAAATCTCATATTCACGTAATGCCTGTTGTAGCTTAATATGCTCCTGATCGCTAGTAAATAAAGTACTATCACTCGTCATGTTATTAACCTCTCATGGGAGTTAGTAAGAAATAAATAGGAGTAGGAGTTTTATGCATATCTAAAGACGAGCAGAAATTTGTTCAAGAGTATGAACACGCTTCATTGTTCTTTAGGGTGTTTGTATACATAAAAGTGTAACAGATGGGAATAGTACGAGTCAAGGCGCATGACTTCTAGTGTGTAATGCTTGTTTGAACATAGTGTCATGATATAATAGCCCCGCCTACACAGTGAAGTAAAGGGTGTAATAGAGCATGTTCTCACATAAACATATACATCGTGACAACGACAATTTGCGGCTTGGTACAAGGAGAACCGACTACATGACAATGAGTATTGGCATCGACTATACATTTGGTGAATGGAAAACATGTTTTGCTGAAAATGGACAAACAATAGAACTTTGTACATTCGCAGATAGTGATGCAATCCTTGCCTATATTGAACGTATTTGCTCAATCTACCCAGAACCAATTCTTGCCCTTTCCTCAACATTAGAAACAACGCTCTGCTCACTACAAGCCCTAGAGCAGATCACAAAGACGCCCGAGTTGACCGATCTACAAGCATTTCTAACCGCTATAAATCCTCTTAATACCAATAATTTCCACCTACCTGCAGTAAAGCATCTGAAAAGTATTCCACGCTATCGCAAGCGTAAACGCAAAAACTTAGGGGATGCAGATAAACTTTGCTCCATAGCAACGTTGCTCTATCGTATGCGTCAGCAGGAGGCGGCATGGACCGAGATGCGGTTCCTGTATTTAGAGGTAGCGGAGGATGATCGGAGCATCCTGGTGATCAAAGATGGGCGGATTATTGATGGACTGACTGCTACGGTTGAGGTGGATGAGGAGATGGATGACGAAGAACGAGAGCAAGCATTCTGGGAGGGTTTGGCTGAGGATGTCGCAGGCTTAATGGCAATTCATCACTTCGAAGATATTGTGGTCATCGATAGGCGTTCAACGTCGCAAGATACACTGGATAAGAGTACTGTCGTCGATCGTCTGGGGGATACGTACCAGTTCTATCTCTTTCCACATGAAGCATCTGAGCCTGATGGCTTTGAAACTGCTATAGGAGCCTCTCTTATCGCGGAAGGACTATTTCGTCCCGGGCTTGCCGCAGAGGTCGTAGAGCGCTTGCAACTGAAATAAAGTACCCAAACAATGCACATGATGTTCTGCAACATGTGCATTGTTCCAGCTAATTGCTTATTTTCCATGTCTACGGAAACGAAGGAGTTCGACGACGACCGTGAGAAGTGCGCCTACTACAATTGTAACCAACGAGGCAGATGCGGATGGTGGAGCTGATGGTGCTTTCGCCATTTCCTTTTGCTCCTTGACCTGTTGCCTCAAGCGTAGTTTGGCCGCAGCTTGCTCCTGTTTCTCAAAAGCTTTCTGGCTAACTTTACTATCATTACTAGTGCCATTGCTTGACGAATGCTTCTGCGAGTCTTTCTGATTAGACGTTCTATCTTGGCCACGCACCTCGCTTTGACGACTTTGGCTGTTGTTCCGACCTGATCGCTTCCCAGAGCCACTACCTTTACCGATTCGTGTGTTCACCGCGTGTTCGGTTGGACGGGCATCCATGTGATCGGATGCTTCAACATCGGGGCGGTCCTGGTTCACCCGACCGGCTGTTGTGGTGACAAAGGTGAAGATGTCGTTTGGCAAAGGCTTAACATTCTCTGAGAAGAATGCATTAATTTCAGCACCCAATAGGAGAATAACGGCAAAGTAGTAAAAGAACAGCAGCAGAATGATACCACCACCAATCACACCAGAATAGCCCTTAAGGAAGTTGCTTGCATAGAAAGGAAAGGCGAACAGGTATACTTCCAGTAGTACTGATGCAACTAATGCACCTCGCCAGCTGTGGCGCAAGCTAACCTTTTGGTTGGGCATGATTATGTAGATAGCTAAAAACAGGATAAAGCCAACGAGTATACCACCGACTATACCGCCAACTATACTTAAAACTGTTGCAATTGTGGCATTATCCTTCAAAAATGGAATTACATGACTCAACGAGACTACTATAGCAGTAGCAGATGATGCTGCAACCATAAGAGGTATAAGCACTACAAAAAGCAGAAGCATTCCAATCGCAACAAGATTTTGACGTACAAGTGTGCGTGGTCGAACATGATAGACTAGGTCTAAAAATTGCTCAATGACAACAAAAAGGCGAGAGCCACCAAAAATTGCAGTTAATATTGCAATGATTAAGAGTGGACCTGAACTTTTATTTAATTGAGCTAAGGCCCCTTTTACAATATCCCCAGCAGCCGCGCTGGGAAATATTCCTGCAATTTGATTTTGGATGTTGGATACTGCGCCAGGATTAAGCTGACCAAGTGTAAAACCAAGAATCGCAAGAAGGGCAATAAGGATTGGGAACATTGCCAACATCAGGTTATAAGCCAGGACACCAGCAAATGTCATTGCACCGTCGTTGTTGAATTTTTGTAGAAATTGCTGAAAGGGTTTTGCTTCCTGTTGTACTTTTTGAACTGGTTCGGAGGAGGCAACCTCTTTGACCTTTTCAATAGGATTTTTGGTGTCTGTTGCCATGATACTGTCTCCTTATGGACGTATTGGAATAAGACCTATAATGTAAGAATGTTTTTGAGACTGCGCTAGCAGGAGCAGCGCGCCAAATAAAATTATTACTGTGATAGAGAAACTAGTAGTACCATCAAACCGTATGCATATAGTTCACGTTTTAATACGTGTTCGCGTTTCATTTCTGGCAAAAGTACGATATAGTATATGAAGCTAGTGAAAACTATTTAGAATAGAAGCGTATAGATGAGTTCACGACAACCAAGATCATTTACCTCACTGTTATGGGAGGCTTTGCGTGTAAGCGCACAGACACTGTGGCGCAGCAGGGCAAATCCAGCACGTTCACTTGTGGAGCGGCAACGAGCGTTAGCTGTGCTTGGATTGCCACCAAATGCGACTCCACAACAGATTAAGCGACGATATCGCGCTTTGGCAAAGCGCTATCATCCTGACCGAGGAGGAGATCGCCAGCAGATGCAGCGTATTATTGCTGCATATGAACTACTGGCAAAGGAGCAATTACGCGGATAGGACTAGTATAGACTCGCACCACAGGCACTACAGAAGCGTTTTCCCGGTCGCGCTTTTGTGCCACATTGATCACAATACACTGAGGGAAGCGAACTTGGTATTGGCTGCTGTGACGCAACTGGCGCTGGTTGATAGGCCGGAGATGGCTGTGACTGCTGTGAGTATGGCGGCACGGACTGTGATGGTATGGGAGCAGCTTGTTGCACTGGATACTGTTGTGCTGGGGGCACATAAGTATTTGTAGCCTGTGCAGGTGAGGCCGTTGTGTTTGTAGATGGTGCCTGTGAGCTTTGTGTAGATTGTATGGTATCGTGAAGAGTCTTCATGGCTTTTATCGCGGCCCCCCCAATAGTGCTTGCTATTTTTAAGCCCTTCGCGATATCTTCCATGTCTTTTTTCAAGCGATCAGCTGAAGGCAGCAGCGTTGAGTCGGATGTCTTTGTAAACACATCTTGTCCCAGTTGGAGTGTACTGCCTCCTTCACTTGTCGCAGCAAGCTGGCCTTGCTGTTGTGCACCGTCCTCAAAGCGCAACAAAACATTTGTCCCTTGTACAACGTAAGAGCCTTCGCGTCTTACTTCGGGTGTAGTTGCCGTAACCTGTTGACCGCTAGCAAGTGATTGAGCAGCATGGGCAATGCGGCTACGATCCTGTACAATGAGCACGAACCGCCCACTTGGTTGCAGCGTGAGACGATCTACCCGCGAGGTAAAGTAGTCAAGTCCTATACCAGATTTATGCACACATTCATATTGGCCAGCAGCAGTTTTCATATATATCATCCTCTCCCTACATAGCGTTGGGATATGTCCGTAAGCCCTATTTCATCTATTCTACGAATGATAAGGGGAGAAGTTGTTCTATTGAAACGAGATCAAGCTACTATGCTACCAATGCTATAGCATCATCAACAGGAGATGTTCTATCGCTGCCTTGCAAGCGCGTATCAGAGAGTAAACGAGCCATTTCCAGCTCTTGCTGACCCTCTTCTAGTTTGCCAATACTGAGCAAGTATTTGCCAAAGCGGATGTGGGTACTAATGCGAACACTAATACGTTGTGTAGGTTCAAGCTCATTAATGGCATTACGAAATGCCTCCTGTGCTTCCTCTTCATTTCCCATCGCGCCATAGATACGACCCAGCATTACATACGCATCGGCTCTTCTGAGAATATAGCTACGCTCACCAGCGGCTAACGCCTGTTGTGCGTAAGTGAGGGCTTGGTCGTAATGTTCGTTGGTAAGCTCTATATCAGCAAGTAGGCAGGATGCCGACGATACAACGTTTGCAAGCTCTTTTTGACGGCGTTGTTCTTCAGCATTTGCTGTTTCAGACCGTGAATCTCCAAGTTTCCAGTTTTCTACTAACTGTAGGAGAGCACGGCTAGCCTTCTCTTTGTCTCCAAGCGCGAGTTGAATTTCTGCGATATGACAACCAATAGTGGCGGTGCGGAGCGTGTCACCAATCGAGCGGTAGAGAAAACGGGCATTATCAGCGTGCTCAAGCGCAAGCTGTAATTTGTCTTCTCGCTTGCTGCTGTTCTGCTCTCTTGGCTCCATTGTCGTCGCTTGAATAAATGCGATCAATGATTTGCCCCAGTTTGCCTCGGCGACATACCCGAAGGGAGTATCACTATTCATCATCTTCAGAGCGATATCGAACTGCCTGAGCGAGTTATCAAGTTGATGGAGTTCACGATATGCCGCTGCAAGACGAAGGTGCAAAAGCATACGCTCTTGCTTCTGATCAGCAGGCAAGTTGTCGTGTATTGGTTCCTCGCGGGCCGCATAATCAAGATCGCCACGTGCCTCAACAAACATTCGTTTCTCAAAGTAACACAGGCCACGTAGTGCAGCAAGTCTCCAGCGTTGAAGCGATGGCACTTGAGGAAATTGTAGCGGTTCCAGGAGGTGTAATGCTTCGTCAACCTTCTTTTCTGTAAGAAGCCGTGCTGCTTCACTACGTAAAGAGTCATATGAGGTATATTCACGAGCTTCGACTTCTGTCTCGCGATGCTGGTGTGCGAGCACCTCAAGGTCCTCAATCGATAACTTAAGACGGTCAGCGAGGAAGCGTAGACTGTCACGCGAAGGGTCAACGCGATTTCGCTCTATTTGCGAGATCAAACTAGTACTATAGTGACCACTGGCGACTTCTGCTAGCGAGAGATGAAGGTACTCTCGAGCCGCCCTGATTCGACCGCCTAAAGTATCAGGCGAAACATGTTTTGATGGACGAGGCATAGAATTCGCGGCCTTCCTAACGCCTTGGGATGAATGTGGCGTTTATTTTAAATTATAGTCTGCCAATTATACTATATTATGTACCAATACACAAGAGTATGGGAAGAAAGTCAAAAATACTACTAGCGTAAACTACACTACTAAAGAACGAATGATATAGCAAAAAAAGAGGATGTATATTTCTATTTTCGTTGTGATTTTCTGAGAATGATATCTAAATCGTAAATAGTTATTTGGGCGATTTATGCAATAATAACATATTGTGCATGTTTACTGTAAAACAGGAGATACAAGAGGATTTACCAATTCGAGGTCCCAAAATAAGAATAAGTAGACAAGCGAAGTTGTTTTCTCTAGTGAATGTGCGAACAAATATGAACGAACATACATTTTGTCCATAGAACTTTTGGTCTAAATTAATCTTGACTTTCCCTGCTTAACGCTGTATTCTTCTGAAGAGCAACGAAAGCAATTTGAAATGAGGTACTGGGTGATGGCTCGCTCCAAGGTTTCCCTGTCACAGGAAGAAGTCGGTCAGGGTTCGCTGTTCTCGTCGGAACAAAACGAGGAACAGACGCAGGCGTCCACTCTGCGAGTTGAGGCAAAAGGACCTGCACGTAACAAAAAAAATATCGCGTATTCTGCCGCAGATATTCAAGTGCTAGAGGGCATTGCGGCAATCCGGCATAGGCCAGGGATGTATATTGGCTCGACCAGTAGTTCGGGTCTGGTGCACTTGATATGGGAGGCATTAGATAATGCTGTCGACGAAGCAGTGGCGGGTTATGGTAAGCATATCTGGGTCAGTCTTGATAAGGATGGTTGGGTAACGGTGCGCGATGAGGGCCGTGGTATGCCTTTTGACTTGATGTTGTATCAGGGTGATTATCTACCTGCTGCAACTGTTATTCTCACTGTTCCTCACTCGGGTGGTAAATTCGCCGAGGGTGCTTATAAAACGGCTGGCGGTCTACATGGAGTTGGTTCTACCGTCATCAACGCGCTCTCTGAGAAACTGGAATTGACCATCTGGAAGGATGGTCAAGAATTTACACAAACGTTTAGTCGCGGTGCTGCCGTTCCACATGCCATTGCACCATGTGATCCAAAGCTACATGGCACGCAACTTCGCTGGTTATATGATCGTTCGGTATTTGATGTCGACGCGTACTATTCGCTAGAGGCAATAGAAAGCCGTCTCAGTGCCGCTGCCTATCTTAACCGTGGCGTCTCTTTTCACCTGGATGCGTGGGATGACGCGACAGGTGAGCAAATAATCCGTACATTTTATTCGCGAGACGGTTTGCCCGACTATGTGCGTGAACTGTCGACAACGGGTTCCAGCATCCCATTGTCGAAGCATGTCATTGGCATTGCAAAGGAAAAAGATGGCGTACAGGTTGAGGTTGCGCTGCAACCCACCACGGGCTACAAGATCGCTATGTATAGCTACGCGAACGCTGTAAGAACGCGCGATGGTGGAGTACACGAGACAGGCTTTAAAGCAGCTCTTACAAAAGTGGTCAATGACTATGCTATCAAGTTTAGCATTATCAAAAATCGTGAGAAAGACGGTTTTAAGCCCGAAGTAATCCAGCAAGGGCTGAATGTAGTCATCTCGGTGAAACTGACCAATCCGCAATTTCAGGGACAGACCAAAGATCGTTTGAACAATGCACCCGTCGAGGGTATAGTACGCTCCGTGGTCGATGAGGGTTTGAAGGATTGGTTTGAGAGCAATCCAAATCCCGCAAAAGAGTGGCTGAAGAAGATTCAGCAGATGCAGAAGGCTCGTAACGAGGCACAACTCGTTGAAGAACTTGCGCGTGCGGGCAATAAGAAAAATGGCGAGTTGATTGATACCTCACTGTCGAAGAAATTTCTCAAATGTAACTCATCGGATCCCAGCCGTGCTGAACTTTTCATTGTCGAGGGAGACTCGGCTGGCGGAAGTGCTGGTCAGGGTCGCTTCTCGGAGTTCCAGGCCGTGCTCAAACTAAAGGGTAAACCCTTAAACGTGGCGAAGGCTGATCTTGAGCGTATCGTCGAGAACGAAGAGATTCGAACCATTATCAACGTGCTGGGAACAGGAACACGTGGCACATTTGATATTAGCCGGCTCAAGTTTAGTCGCGTCATCATCGCGACAGACGCGGACGTGGATGGTCTGCACATTCAATGTCTTTTACTCACCTTGTTCCATCAGGAGTTCAGTGACCTGATCGAACGCGGGCATGTCTATATTGCCTGTCCGCCGCTCTACTCGGTGAAATACAAAGGAAAAGTGGTTTGGTTGCTTGATGATGAGGAACGTATAAAGTTTGCTAACAGCCGCCCTGATGCGCAGGGCTTAGAGTTCAAGCGCTACAAAGGTCTGGGCGAGATGAATCCGAAAGAACTGCGCGATACCACATTTGATCCGGCGCATCGGACACTGAAGCGTGTCACGATGGAGGATGGAGTGCTTGCAGCAAAGTTAGTGATGGAATTGATGGAAGACAAGAACGCCGAGGTGCGTCGTAGTTTCCTGGCAGAGCATGCACGTAAAATCAAAGAACTGGATGTTTAAATAGATGGCCCGTACACGTTTAGGAAATGCTGCCAGTAATGGCAATAGCGATGCGCTAGTTGTTGGCGTCATTCGCGATGAAGATTTCTCAATGATTATGTCGCAGGCATTTGCGACATATGGACTCTCGGTAGTAACTGATCGCGCGCTTCCTGATGCGCGCGACGGTTTAAAGCCAGTACAACGCCGCATTCTGGCGGGTATGCGTGAGGCGCGTTATCTTTCAACGCGTCCTACGGTCAAGAGTGCTGAGGTTGTCGGCCTCATTCTTGGCAATTATCATCCGCATGGCGACTCTTCTGTCTATGAGGCGGCTGTACGTATGGCGCAGCCATTTTCGATGCGCTACCCCCTCATAGAAGGACAAGGCAATATGGGGAGTGAGGATGGTGATCCACCAGCTGCCTATCGCTACACGGAGATCCGACTGTCTCCTCTCGCTGAGGCGCATATGGCTGATATGGAACGGGAGACTGTTCCGGTGCATCCAACGTACAAGCAGGATCCGAAGGTTGTTGAGCCTGATTATCTGCCAGGACGTATTCCGCCTGTCGTCAA
>CAXTCR010000092.1:0-13428 GCA_964242555.1 uncultured Ktedonobacteraceae bacterium | reverse complement strand
CTTGTAGCTGTAGTAGTACTATTTGTCGAACTAAGAATGTTACTTATTCCTCCACCCCCCCTAGCGAAAGAAAAACAATGAGCACTATACCCCATGGTCTTTTATACCATGCTTTCTTCTTTGGCATTGCTGACGGTTGCGTCACAAATGGCTGGGGAACCTGTTGATAGTTCTGCTGTTGAGGATAACCTTGCAATGTTTGTTGTGAAGGTTGTTGAGGATAGCCTTGTGATATTTGTGGTGGAACTTGTTGATAATTTGGCTGCTGAGAATATCCCTGTGGCATTTGTTGAGGATAGCCTTGTGAGGGCATTTGCTGTGGTGTTGGTGGATACTGCCCTAAAGGAAACTGTGGATTTGCATATTGTCCCTGTGATGGCGCGAGAGGATACTCTCCCGATGGATATTGTTGGTTGACGAACTGTCCTGGTGCTGGATACTGTGTGTTAAAGACAGGCTGCTGCTGGGAAGTCTGTGGCTGACGCAAATTGCTTGGAGGTGGAAAATATGTACCTCCTTCCCATGCTGGGCGTCTGTCTTCAGGAGGCTGTTGAGTCATATTAAATCCTCTTTCCGTTCTCTTCGATAAAGTATAAGTAAAATTGTCTGCTTTAAACTAGTTAGGCATTAACATGTATAGTCATGGATTAGTTCACTCATTGACCTTTAACATTTATTTGCTTCTCTGAAATAACCTTCCTTTCTTTTTGTTGAAATAAACTAGATATTTATAATGACGACATAAATTTAATCGAGTAACTCATTTTATAATTCTTGTGTAAGTTTTAATATGATGCAATATGCTGAAAAACAAAGAAGCACAAGGCCAAAACCTTGTGCTCAATAGTAGTCTTGTTTACATTTTACTTATACAACTCAGGATCAGTCTGGTTAATCTTGACTAGCAATCCGTCGGGGTCTTCGAGCTGTAACTGGTACCCAAAGCCTTCGTCACCTGTCGGACGTGCTATTGTCACACCTGCTTTGCGCAACGTTTGCTCCAACTCCTCTAATGAGTCGCTATACTCAAAATTTAGTTCGACCTTGCCCTCGTTTTGCTCGGGATTTGGGGGATGAGCCAGTAGCCCTAATTCAGTGCTGCCGATGCGTAACAATGCCCAATCACCATCGCGGCTACCATGTACCACTGATGCACCAAGTTTGCTGTAGAAATCCAGTGCCTTGCCCATGTCCTCGACATGCACCATCGGTTGTACATTGAGTTTGTTCCTCTCTAGCGCATGCTCATCCGATTGCTTAGAGGAGTCTCCACTACCTAAGAGGTAAGCCAGAAACACCTTTTCGGCTAAATCGGACAGTGAGAGTTGCTCATCAACCGAACGATGCTTCATACGTTTGACAGTATCAGGAGTGAGATATACGTTGAACTGTTGCTTCTCATCTTTCATTGGTTTAACTCCTTAAGCTATCTTTACTATGCTAGCATGCTAGCATAGTAAGTTATTAAGAGGAGATTGTCAAGTAGTCCGACGAGCTAAACGATATTCGTAAGTAGCATTTCCATGCTGGTCATGCGTCTGCTTTCCACGTACATACCCTCTTTTCTCCCAAAAAACTTGTGCAGGAGTGTTTGCTACGAGCACACCCAGTCCTATGTGAGTAACTTCGGGTGAAGAGAAAAAGTAGTCTTCTAAAAGTGATGCAGCCTCCGATCCATACCCGCGTCTTTGAAAGTCTCGATGAATCAGCAACAAGGCTATATATCCACCATGTGGTGGGTGAAGAAGGGTTGTTTCCGCAACGCCAACACGCATTCCTGTTTCGTTCTCTATTTGCCATGTTGCGCCATCCGGGTATGTCAAAGCTTCTCCTATCTCAGCGCGAATAGCCTCAAGACTCATTGATGATTGCAACCCGCTCCACCTGTTAAATTGCTCATCACTGTTGAAGACAGGTAGCAACTTCTGAGCATCGTCGACGCATACTTCTTTTAATATCATGCGTTTACCATGTAACTCCATTGTTTATAATATCTCCCCTTGGATATTAGATAAAAATCTAATTAGAATAATATCTAATAAATAAGATATATGTCAAGGTAGGCAAGATGCATTACGCTAGACATTTAGCTCAAACAAGAGAGGCTAGTTTATGTCTCCCAAATATATAGGATAGTTAGAAGGTGTATTCGCGCTGTTCATTGCGGCGAAAATTGGCCTCATTGCATGAGGATAGAAATTAAGCTCCTCAATCTCTGCCAAATTAAGCCAAGCAATACCTGTTTGTTGCGAGTCTGGTGTGTGACCTACAGAAGGTCGATCGCGAATGATCGTACATAAAAACATAAAATCGATTTGATGGAAGTGGGCATGTTTTTCGAAACCATGATTTCTTCCTATATACTCACGTATATGTAGCAGATTATGTACTTCGACATCTACGTTGATTTCTTCTCGACATTCTCGAAGGACCGTTTGGTGTAGTGGTTCGTTATGTTCTTGGCCTCCACCCGGTAAAATAAAAAATTCTTCTCTATAATTCTCGCTGTAGCATCTTATTGTCAATAACTTGCTATCTTCAATAATTATGGCCTTTGCTGAGGTACGAACATTCATATTAAGAGCCTCCTTGTGTTTTGTGTGTCGACTATTATAGCAGAAGCATAGAGCAGTACTTCGATAATCACCCCTTGCTTCTTGTTTACTTTCTTTATACTGAAGAGGAATTTACAGTTGCGATAGTTGGAGGGAGGACGAGATATGACAATTCCACAAGCATCTTTGCATGCTATTGAACAACGAGTTCGTGCGTTGCTCGAATGCTCAACCGTAATAGTGTCCCTTGCCTCCTCCGCACAAACTGGCCATCCTTTGCTTTCTTTGTGCGGTGCCATTCAAAACATCGATGATATCGCCGGACTGATGCAAAACGCAAGCACACAAAGCCTCATTATCCAACCTTTAACCCGTCCTGCCGGATTGCTTGCATTCCTTGTATGTGTTGATACACAGCCCAACCGATTTTTACAGGGCGAACGTTTGCTCTTGGAGCAACTCGCGCCAGCACTTGCGCAGGAACTTGAAGACATGCTTGCTCACGCTGTAACTGTGGATGTGCAAGAAGGGCAAGACTGCCACCCTCGTTCAGCATTGCCCCAGCAGACGCTTGTCTCGCTGGTCGGTCATGATTTACGTACGCCTTTGACCGCTATCAAAGGGTACGCGGCCCTCTTGCAGGCGTATAACCCGGCGGCTCATGCGGACATGACGCCCCAGTTGCAGCAGCACTATCTTGATGTGATTCTGGAACAGGCGCAACACATGGAGGTCCTTGTCAATGATCTGCTGGATGTGTCGCGTGTCCAAAGCGGACAACGTGCGCTACAGTGTACATGGGTTAACATCGTCCATCTCTGCCAGCGTGTGCTCTATGTCATGCAAGAGCGATGCGAGCAACAGCAGCCGGACAAATATACCCTTCGTTGTCGCTTCGATACTTCGTCACAACTTGTTTGGGCCGACCCTGAGCGAGTACGTCAGGTCCTGGTGAACCTGATTGAGAACGCGGTAAAGTATTCCCCCAATGGTGGGTTAATAGAGGTGCGTGTGCGTAACGTGTTAACCCATGCATCAATAACTGTGCGCGATTGGGGTCTAGGTATCCCGAGTTACCAACAAGAGAGGCTATTTCATGCCTTTGAGCGGGGGGAGCATATAGAGCAGGGATTTGGCCTCGGCCTCTATATTGCACGTACACTAATAGAGGCAATGGGAGGAAGCATTACGTTACGCAGCAGTACTGGCAATGGTACGAGTGTCTCTTTCACCCTTCCGACTGAGAATACTGGAAGTGAATTCTGTAAAAACCTAGAAAAATCTGTGACACTTGCGAAAAATTGTCCAGTTTGTTATAGTGAACAGGTACAGATGCGTAAATGTTTATAGTAGAGGAATAGAGCAATGCACGTAGGACTACTCGAAGACGATGTAGCGATCCAGGAAATGCTTCTACTTGTGCTAAAGGATGAAGGTTATACTGTGACCAACTACCCCAATGCTCATGCATGTCTCCAGGCCCTAACACCGCTTACCGAGAGGGAAAAGTCTCCTATAGATTTGCTCATTATTGATTGGCGACTTGGTGGCGATACATCCGGTACTGAAGTGATACAGCAGATACGTCACAATCCCGCCCTCAACACGCTCCCAATTATTTTGACTACAGCCGCGACCTTTAACGATATAGAAGCACTGCGCCATCTTCAAGTCTCACTCCTTGAAAAACCGTTCTCAGTCGACGATATGACCCTCCTCATCAAAGATTTAACGCGAGCAAATAGTGTATAAACGCGTTAACAAAAGTTTTTCTTCCACAGAAGAGTTGAACTCCTCAGAATTTCTTCAACTTTCCATCTCATCTTTCTCTAAGAAAATGAAGCCATTATCCTTCTCTACAAGAAAAAAACAAGCATGAAAAGTGCTATTAGCTCATCCTTTCCCTTAGAAGCGGATGAGGCTACATTAGAGAAAGCTTATACTTTGTATGGATGACTTGAACTAGAGTAGAGTACCTGTTATGCTTTGTTCGGTGGAAGTCACCGAAACCTGTTGTCGAGGACAGGATTTCATAAAAAATTCAAATAGAGAGAGCGTATTTGCTAAACGCTAGAGGAGAAAACAATGCAGACTCAAAAAGGCCGTGGACGTGGATTTGCATCAATGACCGCTGAGAAGAAACGTGAGATTGCTAGTAAAGGTGGCAAGGCCGCTCATGCTCTAGGCACTGCCCATAAATGGACTAGCGAAGAGGCGCAGGCTGCAGGGCGTAAGGGTGGCTCCATCAGCCGTCGCCGTTCCAAATACACTGTCCAGGCATAAATTATTACTACCTCTAAAGGGCTGGTCCTATTCCATACCAGCCTTTTTTTATGTCATTAAGCGCAGCATCCTTGTCCTTCCTTCCTCCTCTTTTGTTCCGTCCAAAAGCAGTACTTTGAGAGCGTTTATTAGTAATGCAATGTTTTCTTTGCTATAATAGTACGCACAATCTCAGCTGTTTACTTCTGGAAGGAGATGCGCCATTTTACACGAATCGTCTGAGTCAGAACAGCGTTCACACAACGAGGCACGCGTATCAACGTTGCCGCCTGAACTGCCTGGTGCTGCTTCACCTGAAAAAAAGCCCCTAGAGCGACGAAGTGTGTGGGGTGGCCGAACATTTCGTTTCAACATAAAAAACTTTCTTCCAGGAAGAGATTTTTCGGTTCGTCGTTTTAGCATTGTAGAGGCTGCTCTCCTGCTTATGGTTGCCCTGCTCGCATCGCGTGGTCTAGGTGTGATACGCCAAGTGCTATTTAATGCGATGTTCGGGACAGGTCCAGAGGCGAATGCGTATTATGCTGCTGCTCGTTTGCCTGACACGCTCTTTAATCTTATCGCGGGCGGTGCGCTGACCCACGCCTTCATTCCTGTGTTTCTCTCGCATGAGAAAGATCATGGTAGGCAAGAGGCATGGCGTCTGGCCAGCCTTGTCTTCAATGTGATGCTTGTCGTGTTGACCCTGCTCGTACTGATAGCTGAATTTCTCGCCCCTGTCTTCGTCAACTCCATCATTGTGCCGGGCTACTCGCCGTCGGAGCAGGCCCTCACCACGAGTCTCATGCGCATCATTCTGTTTCAGCCGCTTATCCTGGGGCTTGGTGCCGTCATTACAGCTGTACTGAATGGTAAGCGTCAATTTTTCTTGCCCGCGCTCTCTATCGCGGTCTACAATTTTGGTTTAATTGGTGGCCTGCTCGTTGCCCGTACCGTTCCCGATGTTGGCATTTATGGGCCGACCTACGGAATTCTCGTCGCCGCTGTCCTGCAAGGCGCGGTACAGGTGCCGGCCCTGCTCAAACAGGGATTTCGCTACTCCTTCGTATGGAATATACGTGACCCCGGTCTCTGGGAGGTCGCAAAACTCCTGGGACCAAATGCGCTGGCTGTGGCTATCGGCTCTACGGGCTTTATTGTGGATACTGCTTTAGTCTCATATCTGTCTGATACCGCCAGCTTGAGCGCAATTCATAATGCGCAGTTGCTCTATGGACTCCCCGAAGCATTAATGGCGCAAGCCATTGGTATATCGCTTCTGCCACATATTGCGACACAGGCAACTGCAAGACGTTATGTACGTATGCGCCAGACGACGTTGAAGGTCATGGGCGCTGCAATTGCACTGGCCGTTCCCTGCGCGTTGTTGCTCTGGCTGCTTGGTAGGCCCACGATACGCATCCTCTTTCAGCACGGTGCCTTTACTGTGCATGCTTCAATGCTCACGTACCTTGCTACAATTGGGTATGCTATCGGTCTACCCGGAATTATCGCGGGCGAACTTATCATAAATGGTTTCTTTGCCCTTAAGGATACGCAGACACCTCTTCTGACCAACACACTCTCGCTAGCTCTACGCATTGGCCTGAGTCTCTTCCTCCTACATGTGCTACAAGGTCCCACTATTATTCTCGCCATTCCGCTCGCCCTTGCAGGTGCGGCAACCGTAGAGGCGCTGTTACTGAGTACGCTGTTATTGTTGCGTTTACGGCGCAAAGTGAATCAGGACGCGGGTATGGTGCGCTTGCAGAGGCGGCGTGAATATGAAGCGAGACAAAAATCATTGTCAGGTGATATGCTAGTAGGAAGGAAATCGTGAGCTAATCAGGGGAAGGGACTTCTATGAAACTGCACGTCAATGGAACCGAACTTTTTTTCGATGTCGTAGGAAGTGGGCTAGATGCCTCAGCGAACTTTGGGCAAAAGCCCACAATGATTATTTTGCATGGTGGCCCCGGTTTCGATCATAGCTACCTTCGTCCCTGGCTTGATCCTGTAAGCGAGGTTGCCCAACTTGTCTATGTTGACCAGCGTGGCAACGGGCGTTCGCAGCGTCACACTCACGAGTATTACCAGCTGGGTATCATAGCCGATGATATCGTGGGGTTATGTCAGGCACTCTCCATTGAGCATCCGATTGTGCTTGGACAATCCTTTGGAGGCTTTACCACCCTCAGTATTGCCCATCGTCATCCAGACTTTGCCTCTGGCCTTGTGCTCTTTGATACTTCACCTGCGTGGACTGGTGGCTATGATCTTGATGCGCTTGAGAACCTTGTAGGTGGCGAGCGTAGCAAAGAACTGCGCGAAATAGCCTATCGCGAATCGACCGGTCAGGCAAGTGAGGCCGAGTTAAAACGCTTCGAGCAAGAGGTCATGCCGCTTTACTGGCATCAAGGCTTTAAGCAGGAGTACATTGGCGACATGTTTAACGATCCTTTGATGAATGTGGATATTGCGACCTATATGATGGGGACATTGAGCAAGGAATACGACCTGCGTCCCTATTTGAGAGATATTCATGTGCCTGCTCTTGTCCTGCAAGGTCGCTATGATTGGGTGACGCCGATGGCAGGTGCTGAAGAGATGGCAAACACGATTCCTAACGCCCAACTCCACATCTTTGAGCATTCTGCGCATATGGTATTCATGGAAGAACAAGACGAACTGGTGCAAGTTCTCACGTCTTGGATTAGTTCGTTAAGCAAGTGATTGCCAGGCCGGCTATTATTTCTCCTGTAGCATCACCGTTTTTTGCCGACTTCTGAGAATGTGCAGCACTTGATAGCCATCGCTTGGATAGCCGGCGTACTTCCACCACCATGAGGGGTAGCGCATAGGAACGATGGTAAATAGGAATTGTAGAAATGCGGCGATAGCGGCGAACTCGTTGATGTAGTACCAGACCGAAAACGTATGGGTGTGTGAGCGTGCGAAATAGGTCGTGATGCTGAAAATGATCACAAGTAGCAGTGAGGCGAGCGGACCCGCAAGATAGGTCCATAGCTCATGCTCGTCAACAGGTTCCCAGTGTGCGAATCCTACAGGTCCACTAAATGGTTTTAGATGAAATGTGATACCAGCGATGGTAAACGTAAGCGTGCGTGGACGTTTTAGCTGCGGTGTGAATACCTCGTCGTCCTGTGGAATGATGCCAAGATACACCTGTGCTGGCTGCTTTGTAAGAATACGGCTCACAAGCGCGTGTGCCAACTCATGAATAAATGTCTCAAACGGTCCCAGGATGCATATGTAAACTACCGGAATAATCAGGTAAAAAGTGGCGAAATACGTCAGGTCTGTTAACATCGTCGCACTCTCTCTCGGTGTACTGCAATTGTTGTCGTAGGGACCGCTTCATCACGTCCTTGTACCGAATTGGTCACTCACAAGGACGTGATGAAGCGGTCCCTACATTAGCCATTATGTCAATACACCAAATGTTAATAGCTCCAGTTCAATCCACACTGCGAACAATGCCGGGCGGGATGGTGACTCTCGAAGGCGCGGCGGAAGGACTGGTAACTTTCGCCATGCCAAATCTCCTGTATCGTCTGCTCGAACACGTTGCCCAGCACGCGCTCTTCTTTATACTCTCGTGCACTTTTATGGCCAAAAGGGGCAAAACAGCAGGATAACACATTACCACTGGACGTGATGTATGTCAACTCATAGGGGCGCCGGCAGCCCGACCATGGACGGTCGCCGAAGTCGCGCACAAGGCTCTCTACCGGTGTTGCGGAACCCGCGGCGTTAAAGCGAACGCCCAGTTCTTTACAACGTTCCTCACAGGAGTGCACAAGTTCTATTTCCTCAGGCGAAGAACGACGGAAGAGTGCTTGTTGGGACGCTGCTAATCCCTCTTCAAAGTACACAAGGCGCTGCATATAGACTTCTCGGACACCCGCATCTGCCGCTAGCTCGATCAGTCCAGGTAGCTCGTGCAGGTTTTCGCGCATAGCCGTGAACCAGACTGAGAGCACGGGTTTGCTGGCATCCTGTGCCCTCTGCATCGCCAGGAATGCTCGCACATTGCGCCAAATTTTATCAAATGCGTCGACGCCACGGACACGCGCGTACATCTCGCGTGTCGAGCCATCCATTGAGAGGCGATACTCGTCAAGGCCTGCGTCAATTAAGGCTTGTCCACGTTTTTCGTTGAGTAGAATACCATTTGAGTTGAACAGGACATAGGTGCCACGATCCTTAAGGTAGCGAATCATGCGCGGCAACTCTTTATTGAGTAACGGCTCACCCAGCCCGTGTAGCACAACGCGGTCCAGTACCGGAAACTGCTCAACGATGCGTAGAAAGTTATCGTAGCTCAGGTCCCGGTCGTCCTCGCGTGAGAGCAGTGTGCGTGGGCACTGCTGGCACAACTCGTTACAACGGCTAGTCGGCTCGATGTAGATTGAGCGTGGCAGTGTCACCACTGGTTGTAGCTGAATCGGTTGCATTGTGGTCATGAAAGCTCCTCATGGTTTTCAGGTAGGAAGCAGTAACAGGTGCTAGCGTGGGGTCTTCTTTGAGCAACTGTGACAGTCGCACAAGATCGGATAGCTCGTCCACATCAAAGAGTGTGTCAAGCAGACGGACCGTTAAACCTTGACGCTGCGCCGCTTCCAGTGTCATCTGTGTTACAACATTGGTACTCATTGGAATACCGCTAAAAACATCGTGTGCCGCCCGCATACCGAGCAGGTAATAGCCACCATCGTCGGCTGGTCCTACTACAACATCAACATCGTCCAGTGCCTTGCGTGCGGCTAGAATGTGCTCCCGGCGAATCTGAGGGGAGTCGGTACCGATAAGTATCGAATAGTCAAATCCCTGCGCCTGCGTCCAGCGGAATGCGTTATGGAGGCGTGTACCGAAGTCTATTCCCTCCTGTGGAAAGTAGCACATAGACGAGGCGTACTCTGGTGTAAATGTTGTTATCAAGGCTCGATAATCAACGTCTGCCGGAGTATATGCCCAGCAAGGCAGATATGCTTGCCCGGCATGTCTTTGTGCAATATCCTCAAGGAACGCACGATATAGCCCCAGTGTCTCCCCTTCGCCAAGCATGTGGGCCAAGCGCGTTTTGGTTTTGCCCAACTCGGGATAACGAGCCATGATAATAAGCGCGGTGGTGGAGGCCAAGTCAGGCATGCGTTTCTTGTGCCTCCCGTATCATCGCCCTATTTGTCGCGCTCTTTGTCCCAACGTATCGCAACGTGGTACGCACCATGTAGTACGCTGCTTTGATACTGCCGGTAATTGTTCCTGCGACCTTCGATTGTCCGTGACTCCGTTTGCGGTAGTGAATGGGTAGCTCAAGGATACGATAGTTTGCCCGCGCCGCCTTGACAACCATCTCAACTGGCCAGCCATACGTCATTTCACGCATCTGCAGTTCCTCTAGCACCGAGGTACGAATAGCACGAAATGAGCCTATGTCATAAATGCGTGCGCCGTATAACATACGAATCATGCTGCTAACGAGCCAATTGCCCAGACGAGCTTGCGCGAGGATTGCTCCCCTTTCAGCACGCCCGCTTATACGCGAGCCAATCACAAAATCAGCACATCTTTGGAAAATTGGTGCAAGCATCATCGGCAAATCAGCAGGATCGTCACTGCCATCCCCGTCCATAAAGACAAGAATGTCCGCACCCAACTGTTGCGCTGCCCGGAAGCCGCTCGCACATGCACGTCCGTAGCCCCGCACTGGCTCAGAGATAACCGTGCTACCGGCACCCTTTGCTGCCTGTGTCGTGTCATCGGTACTCCCATTATCGACAACAAGAATAAAGTCGGCAATGTCAGGAGGAATTTCGGCCAGTAGGGGTGGAAGCGCAGCCTCTTCGTTCAACGCGGGAATGACAATCGCAACCTTCTCGGTTGTCATCAAACTACATCTCCTCAGCTACATCGGAACAATAGATAGATTTCACCATTAGCATACCACGTTTTTAACTACGATTTATTTTCACGATGCTCTAAATGTCTGAGGCTCCGCAAAAAAGCGCATCACCATCTCCGTAAACTCCCGTTCATACTTTACATGTGCCGGGTGCCCCGCGTCGAACAGCACAAGTTGCGAGTGAGGAATATGCTGGTGTAACACAGTAGAGTACTCAGCGCGCACAACGCGGTCCCGCTTGCCATGCATAAGCAATACCGGACATTGTATCGCCGCCAGCTCTTGAGTGGTAATGAGAACGCCTCCCGCCTGTACAAGCTTCTCCTGTCCTTCAACGAATAGGGGAAGCAGCGAACGCCAGTAAGGGTCGCCGTGTAATTGTGTCAATTCCCTTTGCCAATCCTCGGCAAGCGGTTTTTCGAGCAACCACTGGCGTAAGCCAACGGCATCCTGCTCGTCGACACTTGCCTGTGCACCTAAAACTGCCAACGCTTTGATGCGAATGGGATGTAGGGCTGCGAGTAGGAGCGCCACAATGCTGCCATCACTAAAGGCAAGGACATTGACCCCATCGAGAGCAAGTGCATCGAGCAGCGCGATGAGGTCCTCCACATCTTCGCGATAATAGGCGAGGTTATACTCTGTCCGGTGGGAAGAAAGTCCATAACCGTGCAGGTGTGGTGCAAGCACAGTATACTCCCTTCTCAAGCGCGGTAGTTGTGCTGCGAAGTCACTCGTAGGGGTCCCCAGAAAGCCGTGAAGGAGCAGCACGGCGTCACGTGGAACCGGTGCTGCGCTTTCTTTTGTGATGTCCGCCGAAAAAATGTCGTAATACAATGTAGCGTGAGGCGCTCGGAAATATGCCATTGCTCAACCTAGTCTTTAATTAGTGTATGTGTTTGATCCTTATCGAACACAGTGTATCATATGACGCTTTGTTGCTATGCTCCCGCGCTTGACAGAGTATTTATGAGTCTCTATACTTATTTCAATACTACATGGCTGCGTTTAGCTGACGATAATGGCTGCCTTGTGTCGTCGAGCGGTGCCTTTGCAGCAACGAACAAAGGAGCATAGCATGAACTTCGAAGAGAGTAAGATGTCCGGTATTGTGCCCACCCCTGCGACTATTATCGATAGTGGTCCTCTCTCGATTAAACCAGTTGAGGGCGATTTCATTATTCAGGCCAAGAAACTCAATAAGTTCTTTGGCGACAAGCATGTTCTTAAGGATATCGACTTTGAGGTACGCAGACGTGAGGTGGTCGCACTCATCGGTCCGAGTGGTTCTGGCAAAAGTACACTTATTCGCTGTCTTAATGCTTTGGAGAAAGCTACAAGTGGCGAGATATATATTGAAGGTAAGCTGCTCGACTCCTCACTCTCTGTAAAACAATTAAGTCCTATTCGGCGTGAAGTTGGTATGGTCTTTCAGAATTTCAATCTTTTCCCTCACATGACGGTCATCCAGAATGTCATCGAAGCTCCTTTACTCGTACGCAAACTTCCCAAAGATCAAGCGATGGCCCTTGGCGAAAGTCTGCTTGCAAAAGTGGGTCTATCCGAGAAGCGCGATGTCTATCCAAGCCGTCTCTCTGGTGGACAAAAACAGCGCGTTGCTATTGCGCGAGCACTAGCGATGCAGCCACGAGCCTTGCTCTTCGATGAACCAACGTCCGCGCTTGATCCCGAACTAGTTGGTGAAGTGCTCAAAGTCATGAAGGACCTTGCCTATGAGGGCAGTACGATGGTCGTTGTGACCCATGAGATGCAGTTTGCTCGCGATGTTTCCGATCGGGTCGTATTTATGTCCGATGGCTGTATCATTGAACAAGGTGATCCTGAAGTTCTTTTTAGAACACCAAAAGAAAAGCGCACGCAGGTTTTCCTGGAACGCGTGCTTTCTGTTTTGCCTTAAAAAACAGCATATTTTCCAGGGCCGATAGTAGAAAGGCATCCTATCCCATGTCGTATGAAACGAATCGTAGAACAGTTTTGAAGCGTATAGGGCAGGCCGGCGGTCTTCTCTCAATTGCAGGCGGTTTGGAGGCTTTGTTGGCCGCTTGTGGCGGCAATGTAAGCACGTCTACAGGCGGATCGTCTACTCCTACTCCTGGTACGACACCGGTTATGCCAGTAGGTTTAAAGAATCCTTCCTTGCTCCAGTGGGGATCGGATTATGTTAGCGGTGCTCCCTATGTATTTCAAGACCCTACTAATCCTAACGGTCCACTTGTTGGCTTTGAGGTTGAGATTGCGACGGCTATTGCAGGTCTCATGGGCATTAAGCAGAAGCAGGTCGAGGTGTGTTATGGCAACCTTGAACAGGCGCTACAAGCTAATCAGGTTGACTTTGTGATGAACGGCTGGGAAAAGACCGCAGACCGCGAAAAAACTGAATTATTTTCGGATCCCTACTATCGCTATGGGCAGCAGGTTGTCGTTCGTAAGGATGATACTCGCTTCACCGGTAAGACACCTACTGACGTAAGTATCTTGCAAGGCTATACGGTTGGTACCGGTTCTGGCTATAAAGCAGAAGATATCATGAAGCAGAATGGCAAGATCAATGTCAAGTCCTATCAGGGCAACATTGCCTTTAGTGATCTTGTGCAGAAGAAAGTCGATGCATTCTTCCTTGACCTGCCAATCGCAGCCTACTATGTGCTTGGTTCAGGAGCTGGCGCA
>CAXTCR010000091.1:0-13677 GCA_964242555.1 uncultured Ktedonobacteraceae bacterium | reverse complement strand
ATAATCGCCATACACATTTCCCGGGCTACTCGGATTGCCATAAGGAGGACTTCCTAGATTCCCACCATAGGTATTCACAGGATTTCCTCCATTGGAGTAGAGTGGCTCCTGTTGAGGAGACGATGAAGTATATTGTCTCTGGGTTGCAGGTGCAATGGTAGACTCTGCGGCAAGCGTAGAATTATTTTGTATATCAACAACGTAGGGAACATAAGGTGCCGCGGCTTGACTCATTGCCCGGCGAAAGTCTTGCGCAAAGGCAGTTACCGATCTATAGCGGTCTTCGCGCCTCTTGGCGGTAGCCTTTTGGATAACAGCGTCAACGGGAGCAGGAATAGCTGGATTGAGTTGATGAAGCGACGGGAGCGTCTCTTGAATTTGCTTTGTGATGACGACAATTGGCGTTGTCCCTTTAAAAGGCACATTACCGCTAATCATTTGGAAGAGAACGATGCCAAGTTCGTAGATATCGGCGCGATAATCGACCTGCTCTCCGTTCACCATCTCGGGAGCCATATATTCGGGTGTGCCAACAATCATGCCGGTGCTGGTTAAGCCTGAGCCATTGGAAGTTTCTTCCATAATGCGAGCAATGCCAAAGTCTGCAAGAACTAGTCTGCCATCACCGGCAAGCAGAAAGTTCGCGGGCTTCAAGTCACGATGTATCACACCTTGCGAGTGAGCATAATCAAGTGCTGAGGCGGCCTGATCCAGATATATTGCAGCCTGTTCGAGTGGAAGTGCGCCTTGTTTTCTTAGTACGTCGCGAAGACTCCCACCGGTAAGAAGGGGCATGACTAAATATGCTAAATTGTCCTGCTCCCCATATTCGTAAATCGGCATGATGTTGATATGCTCTAGCTTGGCAACGACATCGGCTTCTCGTCGAAAGCGTGCAAGAAATGCCTGATATACATCGCTACTCATAGCAGTATTTGGTAACAATACCTTTACCGCGACTCTGCGTGCAGGTCGAGTTTGACGCGCGAGGTATACTGCGCCCATACCACCTTGCCCAATCAAATCCTCAAGGACACATGTACCGAGTGTTTTGCCTGTAAGGTCTCCTCTATTGCTAGCCATTCCTTTGCCGATTACCTCTTCTCTTACTAGTTCTTGCTATACTTTACAACGTCGCGTCTTAGCTTTTTATAACGCTTTTCCGTAATTTATGTGGCAATTGTGCTAGTCGCATTGCAGCCTGTTGTAAGAGTGCATCACTTTTACAAAACGCAAAACGTATATAGTTATTTCCAAGAGATGCATGTTCCCGGCCATAAAACGTATCAGGTGGGATACCTGCAATACCTATTTCTGCTATCAAATACTCTGTAAATGCCAGTGATGTCCCTTGAAAAACGGGTGAAAAGTCGGCCATCACAAAGTATGTACCCTCTGGTGCAAAGCAGGAGAGTCCACCACTTGCGAGAGCCTTGAGCATGTACTGACGCTTGCTTTCATACATTGCTCTAAAATCTTGATAGTATGTACTGGGAAGATCAAGGGCATATGCCATTGCTTCTTGTGACGGATAATGTACAGAGAAGGTTACAAATTGGTGTGCACGCATGACCCCCTCAATCAGGGAAGGATTTCCGTATACCCAGCCAATCTTCCAACCTGTTGCACTGAACAATTTGCCCGCACTACTCACCGTCACGGTACGTTCGAACATTCCTGGCAATGTCGCGATAGGAATGTGTTTGGCATCTCCAAACAGCAGGTGTTCATACACCTCATCGGAGATAACCGTTACATCATGCTCTATACATAATTCTGCAATCAAACGTAGTTCCTGATAGGTAAAGACGCGCCCAGTTGGGTTATGAGGAGTATTGAGAATAATTGCACGCGTCCGCGCTGTGAACGCTTTGCGCAGTTCATCAGCATCAAATGTCCATGTGGGAGGATGAAGAGGTACGTAGACTGGAACGGCGTGTGCCATGATAATGCCTGGGACGTAAGAGTCGTAAAACGGCTCAATCACGATCACCTCATCACCGGGATCTACAAGCCCCATGAGTGCTGCAAGAATACCTTCCGTCGCGCCCGATGTCACCACTACTCCGTGTGTGGGAGAAATATCCATGTTGTAAAAACGTGCTGCATGATTGGCAACAGCTTGTCGCAACGAAGAGCTACCTGGGCCAGGAGCGTATTGATTATATTGCCCCGACTGTGCAGCTTTAATGAGGTGTTGCACAATATCCGGTGGAGTATCAAAATCTGGTTTACCTTGTCCAAGATTAAGTGCGTTGTGTTGTTGGGCAAGTGTATTGATTTCGGTAAAAACGGTTGTGCCAAAGGTTGATACGCGACTGGAGGCGGTAGGCATGTAGTAGCTCCATTAGTTACAAAGAGTGTATAGTACGTTCGTTGTACACTCTATCATAACACAGTTCACTCGAATTGCTATGCTTCTGGGGGTTCCGTGTGGATGACTACTGAATCAAGGTTAGGATAAGCACGACGTAATTTGCGCTTGATTTCTTCTGCCTGAATATGTGCTTGGCTTAGCGGAACCTGTGCGTCGAACGTTGTGTGCAAGACAAGATCAAGCTTGTTTTCGGAGTTCTCAGGCGCAGCGGTATGTTTCCTCGTGTTTGCTATAAGATTTGGTTGTGAGCGGTACAAATGGATGTCGTGGGCACTGCCCGAGCCAGCGACGCTATCAGCAATTTTACAAATCGTGCTTTTCATCTCGTGGTAGTTTTGTGTAACCTCCTGCCTTGAAACTACCGTCTCGTTTGGAGCCTCCAAGTGGGTTGTGACGCGTTCCAGGAGTGTATTACTTTGTAGCACCGCTTGTTCAAGGCGAGTCGCGACGGCATGGGCTTCTTGCAGGTTCATATCGGACTGGACTTCGACATCAAAATCTGCCTCCAAGCGTCCATTGACGCTGCGCACATGTATATCGTGTGCATGCACTCCTTGCAACTCCGCGAGGTAGTGAATTGCATCTGTCACCGTTTCTTGTGGTGACGCGGTAGGTTCGACGTGGACGACGATATCTACCTCTCCTTGTGTCGAGACGCTATGTATGCCGTCGCGTGCGGCTTTCTCGACCTCTTCGGAGAGTTCGTGAATTTGCTCAAAGGTATACGTACGTGGAGCTGCAATGATTACATCGGCGAAGAGTTTATTTCCGGCGCGTCGCATCCGAATACGCCGTATCTCTGTTACGCCCTGTACATGCTCTATGCCTGATTGTATGCTTTGTATGAACTCATCGGGTGCACGATCAAGTAGTGCATCAATTGTTTCTTTCGCAAGTCGTAGTCCGACCCAGATAACAATGCCTGAAACAGCCAGTGCCGCGATAGCATCAGCTTGGGATAGCCACAGTGGTAAGGAAAAGTTGTGAGTGAGCCATACAATGGCAAGACCCGCTATAACAACGACAGAACTCCAAATATCGGTACTAAAGTGGAGGGCATCAGCCTCCAGTGCTTGACTACCCAGCTTACGAGCGATACGTAAGAGGACACGAGAGCGAGTGATGTCAACGCCAATTGAGATGAGCATAACCACGAAGGCCCATATGCTCACGCTGACCTGACTTTCATGAAGCACTAAACGATGTCCTGCTTCGTAAATAATCCATAGTGCTGTTATCAGGAGCAAAACAGCTTCAAAGAATGCAGAGAGATTTTCGATTTTGTAGTGCCCGTAGTTATGTGTGGCGTCAGCTGGTTTGTCTGCTACGCGTACGGCGAAAAAGGTCATGAGTGCTGCTACGAGGTCCAGACCAGAGTGTGCAGCCTCCGCAAGCAGACCAAGACTGCCTGTGAACAAGGCAACAACGATTTTGAGCGTTGTAAGTCCAACAGCGGCTCCTACGGAGGAGAGCGCGACCATTGTCTTTTCGCGGTGTGCATCTTTATTATAGGACATAGAGGCAGACGATCTTTCTGGAGAAGTAAGAACTTATTCGGAAACCACACGGACGCCCACAGGAACCAAATGGACGTGTACAGAACCACATGGATGGCGACGAGCGAATTCGAACGGACATGTACAGAACCACAGAACGCCGACGAGCGAATTCGAACGGACATGTACAGTGAATTCGAACGGACGCCCACAAGGGCTACCCTACTATAGATGGACATCAGGTTTCCGAGTAAGCTCTAGAGCATTTTATCAAGAATTGATGCTACATCTTGTTAGCTTTAGGGGTTGCGTCCAACCAAACCTAGCAGGCGATCCTGGAGTGGAGCATCTTCGGGCACTGGAATTGCTGGACCGAAAACGCCAAGTTGTCGCCAAACTTCCACCTCTGGAAGAATTTCGTTCCATAAACCTTGTACTAAATCAGAAGGCAGGGTTGTACTGGCTCCAATCCACTTAGCGATGTCGTATGCGCGAAAGCCGCGGAAGGATGTGACGTGCTTGAGGTATTCGCGAGTTGGGAAATCGCCGTAAGAGAGGTGTACAATTCTCTCCAGATCGGTTACTGCTTGGGAGGCGGTAATTGCTCGCCCACTGTAGTGGCGATAGCTTTTTTTCGGTTCTTCTCCTAAGAGATCGCCATCATAGCTATTACCAACTTCAGCTATTGTCTTCCCTGCTAATGTATCAGGGACCCAGGCTGAGTCGTAGGCGTGGTAGTTCACGATCTCGCGGAGAGAGAGGTTGCCCTGTCGCCCAGTTTGAAACCAACTGGGAGTGCTCTCATTCCACTGAGTGTCCCGAATCTGGTCGATTACGTCCGCTAGCGCGCGCTCTGACAAGACGAAAACATCTTGTTCGGACATTGCCATCTTCCAATCCTCCGATAAAGTGATGTACAGCAGCAGCAGCTTGTTATTCTGTAACTACGATAGCATTATACCATACTTAAGGTGTTAGGAACTTATTTGGTAGTTCTGTTCGGAGTGCAAGCAGGTTGTTATGCGTAATGATTACCGAGGTTTGCATTATTGCTGTTTCTCCGATCATTACTATGGTCCGCATTATTACTGTTGTCCCAGCTACGAGTGATTTTCAGGACATTGTCAACGAAGGAGAAGCGTGTGGGCGGCTCTGCATTGAGGGAGATGTATTGGCCACGGGCGACGACGCGGATCTCGTTGGCGCGGCTCATGTTGAAGAGGAGTTTGGTGATGGCGCGGGGGTCTTTGTGCAGGAGTGAGGCAATATGCTTGGGAGTGAGGGGGACGGAGTGATGTTCTTCGAGAAGGGAGAGGATGTCCTGGCGTTCCTGGGAGCGACGGTGGTCAGTGGCGGGTCCGACGAGGGTCCAGCGCAGGGTGTCGAGAGGGAGCTGCAAGGCGAGTTCCTGGTAGGGTAAGGAATTGCCAGCGATGCAGAGGGTGGCATCAACTGTAGTGATTATACCTGATGGTATGAGATAAATCAAGGGAGCGGTGTTATCAGTGGTATGATTTTCTTAATCCATGCTTACGCATGTGTAATACAATGCGTTCCTCCAGCAGGTCTGCAGAAAAAGTAGATTACACCTTAAAGAAGGGGATTTGTCGTTTTTACACTGAAACCAAATGTTACACAAAACAGTGTTACATACACATATGGCATACGTAGAAACTGGTAGGCTTTTGCGTGTACCATTGGGGGAACAGAGGACAACGATTATAGGTACCTCTGCAATTTCCGTAGGAAGTTTGACGTTCCTTGAACAACTTGTGGTGGAACACAAGAGGAGGCTATCATGGCTGATAGTTCTATTGTAGACAAACCTATCACTACCGACATTCCCATGCGTATTGATCGTTTGAAGTGGACGCCGTTTCACACGCGCATGGTTATCGGACTCGGAGTTGCGTGGATTCTTGATGGGTTAGAGATCACAATCGCCAGTTCGGTCACTGGCGTTCTCACCCAAGCGAACACACTGCACCTAACAGCATTTCAGGTGGGACTGATTGCAACTGTCTACCTCGTTGGCGAGGTGGTTGGTGCGCTCTACTTTGGTAGACTTTCGGACAAACTAGGAAGGCGAACACTGTTCATACTGACTCTTGGTGTATACCTCGTCGGTAGTGGGCTTTCAGCCTTTACCTTTGGACAAGGGCTAATCTGGGTTCTCTACTTCTATGCAACACGTTTTGTGGCAGGTCTTGGTATTGGTGGTGAATATGCGGCCATTAACTCGGCAATCGACGAGATGATGCCTGCGAAGTATCGCGGACGTGTTGACATTGGTGTCAATGGAACATACTGGGCCGGTTCGATACTTGGTACATTCGCTTCCCTGCTCTTCCTCAATGCAATGCCAGTTGAGCTAGGCTGGCACCTTGCATTCCTCCTTGGTCCGGTGCTTGCAATTATAATTGTATTTGTACGTCGAAACCTGCCAGAAAGCCCCAGATGGCTGCTCACACACGGTCGTCAAGAAGAGGCAGAGAATGTGATCCGAGGGATCGAGGCTGATGCGCAGAAGGCTGGACAAACGCTTGAGCCACTTGGCGAGAATGCCTCAATGCAGATCATGCCGGAGAAGCTTTATGGTTATGTCACGCTTCTAAAAGTGGTATTCCAGCAATATCCGCAGCGTGCAGTCCTGGGTGCGTCGCTGATGATCACGCAATCCTTCTTGTACAACGCCATCTTCTTTACGTATGCCATCGTGCTTACGAAGTTTTACAATGTGCCTGGAACGCAAGTTCCGTGGTATGGTCTTGCGTTTGCAGTCGGCAACTTAACAGGACCGCTTCTGCTGGGACCGCTCTTTGACACGCTTGGACGAAAGAAGATGATTTCAGGCACATACATTATATCGGGCATTCTGCTCGCAATTAGTGCTTGGTTGTTCGATATACATGCACTTAATGCTTTGACGCAGACAATTGCATGGGTGATCATTTTCTTCTTTGCCTCAGCTGGCGCCAGTTCTGGCTACCTTACGGTTAGTGAGATTTTCCCGATTGAGATTCGTGCGGAAGCAATCGCAGTGTTCTTTGCAATCGCACAAATTGCTGGTGCTCTTGGTCCATTAGTGTATGGAGCACTCATTGGAAATGGTTCGAGTGATACAGGACTCTTTATTGGCTACCTTATTGGTGCAGCCATCATGATCCTGGGTGGAGTTGTCGAGATATTCTTTGGCGTCAATGCTGAGGGTCAATCGCTTGAAGATGTAGCTCAACCTTTAAGTGCAGTAGGCAATGATGCTCAACACCCTCATGACTCGCTTCGAGACCAATTGCATCAAGCATCTAAGAGGTCGTAAGCACGAAGAGTCATCTTAGCATAGTTTTCAATAGTTCTTCATATTTCTCCCCAGTGCTTTTGGCACTGGGGAGAAATATGAAGAACGTCAAGAGGAATGAACATACATATGCTTATTCCTCTTTCCCTCGTTTGCAATCAACCGCGCTCTATGATGGGTAGGATCAGATGTGAGGGGTAGATATTAGACAGCTCTAGTTTGTTGACGGCGTTGTATAAATTGCATCGTCAAATTTAGAGCAAGGCCGCGTGGGAACAAGCGCGACACATTAGCGAGCAGCGCATTGCGAGCATTTTGTCTGCCGGATATGACGGAAGGGCGTCCTTGCTCAAGTGCGCGTAATGCAACCTGCACAACTTGTTCCGGCGTCTGCACGTTACCCATAGGACGATCATATCCACTCCCAAGGTCCTGAAAGAACTCGGTCGCTGTTTCTCCTGGACTGACTACCAGGACGCGCACACCCTTGCTCCGATATTCGCTCCACAGAGCCTCACTAAACGAGAGCACAAATGCCTTACTTGCGGCATAGACGGCCATGTAAGGAATAGGTTGAAATGCTGCGAGTGATGCCACATTAATGATCGCGCCTTGACGACGTGCAGCCATGAGAGGCACAACATGATGGGTGAGATCAACGAGCGTAGCAATGTTGAGCTGAATCTCCTGCTGTTCTCGCTCCGCATCAAGCGTCTCAAACGGTCCATACGTCCCAAAGCCTGCATTATTGATCAGAATGTCAATAGACAAACCACGCTGCTGCGTTTCCTCGAACACGGCGTGTGCAGCTCCAACTCGGCTCAAATCAGCGGAAATCACCTCAGCACGAATAGCATATTGCTCTGCTAGTTGATTGGCAAGGGTACGCAATTTTTCTTCTGACCGTGCAACAAGAATCAGATGACTTCCTGCAGCTGCCAACGCTTTTGCAAAGGCAGCACCAATGCCTGTTGAGGCACCTGTAATGAGTGCAGTTTTCCCTGTATACATATCCATCACTCTTTCTCCTCTATACATGTATATGTGATAGGTCGTTTTGACTGCTTGTAGTCTCCATTCACAAGTCTACACACAGTCGTATATCTTTACTTCTGTCCCTCTTTTGAGTATGCAAGAGAAAAGATGCTGGGTCAAGAAGCAAAACATACCACTTTGTAGGATAAGCGACACTACTAAGGAGACTGTCGATGAAGACGTTTGCAGGGCAAGAGGATTTACGAGTTCGGCGCTGAGCAAAATGGACTGGAGAAAGTCAGAACGTGTCAAAAAACGTCCGTTTTTTTGACACGTTCCGAAGAAGAGCACTACGCAAATACATTTAAGCAAGTAGAAATGTCAAACAAGTCATTATAGTTATTTTTACCATATAGAAGCATTACTTGTTGCAAAAAATAAAATTGACATCCTGCGCTTATGCTGCTATCCTTAAGGGTAAGACAACTGAATAGAGACTGACCCGCAGTGATCGAACAGAGTATGAGCATAGCCTCCAACAGCGAGCCGGTGTATGGTGAGAGATCGGAATGGGTGCGCTAGTTCAGAACCGCTTCGTGAGCGGCTGACCGAAGAAAGTTACTAGTGTAACAAGTAGGTGCAGGTGGATGGCTCCCACGCAGCATACGAGCTAAAAAAGTGGTCTTTTTCCATTTGCGATATCAAAAGCTTGTTCGGAAACCAAACGTAGAAACCCGGCGTAGTTGGAAGCCAAACGTAGAAACTAGGCGTAGTTGGAAACCAAACGGACGCCCACAAGGGGCTAGCCCTACTATAGACGGAGAGCGTGTTTTCGAATGGGCTTTGAGGTAGCAAAAGGTGGTTGCTATTCATGTGACCTTGTAGGATTGAAAGACAATGTGGGTGGTACCACGGGCGCAATACATTTGCCCTCGTCCCTGAGATAGGGAACGAGGGCTTTTTTATTGGTATTTTTTGCGACGCTGAACTGGAGGATGCGCATGATAACTGTTTCTATCGTCAATGTGACAAGCTATACGGCTTTGGAACTGCTACGTCTACTGGCGCAGCATCCAGAGTTTATGGTGACATCGGTAACGGGACGAAGTGCAGTTGGCAGGCGGCTGGGCGAAGTATTTCCACAAATCACTGTATTCCCATTCGCGGTTGATCCAACGCTTGTCATTACAGAGGAAGCAGCGATGACCGATCTTTCCTTTGTATGTTTACCTCATGCGGCAGCCGCAGAAGCTGTGCTGAAACTTTTGGAGCGTGGAACGAAGGTTGTCGACCTCTCCGCCGACTTTCGGTTACGGAATGTGCAAGAGTACGAGGAGTGGTACAAACATACACATCCCGCACCAGCACTATTAGAGACGACTCCTTATGGCTTATGTGAGCTTCATCGGGCGCAGATTTCGAACTCATCGCTTGTTGCTAACCCTGGATGTCACGCAACGGCTGCAATTCTGGCACTGGCACCGGCTATAACGGCTGGAATTATTGGGACTGGTATCGTTATTGATGGAAAAACTGGTGTTAGTGGTGCTGGCCGTACACCTTCGTTTACAACGCTTTATGACGAGGTAAACGAGAACATCAATGCTTACAGTGTTTATGGGCACCGACATTTGCCAGAGGTGACGCAAGAACTCAAGGAAGTCGCAACGCGAGGTGGACAATCAACGGATGAGCAGTTGCGTGTCACATTCATCCCTCATCTTGTACCTATGACGCGCGGTATTCTCTCCACCTGCTATGCGGATTTGCAACAGAACGGGTTGACGACGGCAGACGTGCACGAACTTTATAAGAAACAGTATGTGGATGAGCCATTTGTGCATGTGGTCCATGAGTCGCCGCATACAAAGTGGAGTTATGGAACAAACTCTTGCTTTATTCATCCCTTTGTGGACGAGCGAACACAAAGACTTGTAGTAATTTCGTGTCTCGATAACCTTGTGAAAGGGGCGTCGGGGCAGGCAATACAAAACGCAAATATACTTTATGGCTTACCGGAGACTACAGGATTGACGGCATTAGCGGTTTATCCGTAGTGGGAGAGGAATTTCTTTATGTCAATTAGTTTTTCATTAACCCCAGAGGGTGATATTATTAACGATCAACATCTTATTGCGCAAGTGCTGAGCGAGGCGTTGCCATACATTGATTTTTTGAAGGGCAAGACGCTCGTAATAAAATTAGGCGGAAGTACACTTGAGCATCAAGAGTCGGTATTGCAAGATATTGTATGGCTGCAAAAACTGGGCATTCGTCCTGTGCTAGTACATGGGGGCGGGCCATATATTAATGAGTGGCTAAACAAACTGCATCTGCCTACGCGCTTTGAGAAGGGGCTACGTGTGACTGATGCGCCAACACTTGAGGTCGTGCGTATGGTGCTGCTGGGTCAAGTCAATCAAGGACTCGTTTTGATGACCTCACATTTCGGTGGTAAAGCTATTGGGTTAAGTGGAACTGATGGAAGTATGGTGAGGGCGCGGATAGTTGACGAACGTCTTGGCTTTGTGGGTGAAGTCGAGTCCGTTGATCCAACGCCTGTGCAGGCATTGATCGAGCAAGACTATATTCCAATTATCGCGCCGTTGGGAGAGGGACCGGATGGTACATGTTTAAATATCAATGCGGACCTTATTGCATCGCATCTTGCAAGCGCGCTACATGCAGAGAAGCTGATCTTTTTAAGTAACGTTGTTGGCATCAAGCAAGCCGATGGGGCATTGATCTCGGAGCTAAGCGAAGAGGAGGCAAAGCGATTAATAGAGAGTGGTACCATCTCCGGTGGCATGATTCCGAAGGTAGCAGCTTGCCTGGACGCTTTGACTATAGTACCGCGTGTACATATTGTGGATGGACGAGAGAAGCATGTGCTACTGAGGGAGTTGTTCACCGAGCAGGGTGCTGGCACCATGATTGTTCGCTGAGAGGATAGAAAATAATTATGAAGAAACGCGTGGAGCGTTTGCGTGGAATGCACGATGCGTTGCCAGAAACGAGGCACAACCAGCGTTGGATAATAGACCATTTGACAGGGATAGCGGCACGCCTTCTGCTGAGCTTCATGGAGCAAATCAGCCGTTCTGAAGAGGGCGAAAAGCTTGCACAGGCACGTCTTGAGGCGCTCTATCCGTTAGAAGGTAGGGACGGATTTATGCCGTCCTCGTCTTTCAATGATACGTACGAGCGTCCCAAAACCTCAACTGCAGTCCAAGACACGCGCTACGTGACATCACTGTTAAGCAGTATTAGCATTCGTCTCAACGATGAGGATGCACGGAACGAGGTGGTCCAACGTTTCCAATGGAAGATGGAGCGTGGGGAGCAACATCGCCAGATACTCTTTGCGTTGAACTTCTTACGCGAGCTAGCAGCACCCCTCACTGATACGGCTGATTTCATTGTTGATCTCGTCAAAACGAGAACAACGCTACGCGAAAATCGCCTGAAACTGATTGCAGATGGCACTGTAATGGAGTCGCAGACCTGTCTCATTGCGAATGCGCGTCAACTGGTAGAGGATGTATCCGCGCTTAAGACAGCGGAAACGTTGCTGGAACTGATCGAGGCACGAACTGGGGCAAAAGACCGTTCTATGCTTACCGCACAGGTCAAAGCGGACAACAGCAAGGCTATTGGGCGCATTAGCATTGGCACTATTCATATCAGTGTAATACCGCTTACTTATCGCTTTGCTGAGGCATCGCGTAAGGTGCTTCGTTTGCATGAGCGACTGAAACGGGTGATGCATTGAGCAATAAGAAGCTTCTTATTTTTGATCTTGACGGCGTTATCACCAGCGAAGAAGCATATTGGGATACGGCTGGTTTAGTCATTCATGAATTGCTCTACAGTCCACGTTACTGGAACATTCAAAACTCGACTGAACCCTATCGTCCTGTGACAACCGCCGAAGCCAGTCGTGCAACCAGTCGAAGTATTCTGCCAGAGGCGGTAATTGTAGGTTTCAAGTCTAGGGCAGTCAACTCGAACTGGGACACATGCTATTGTGGTTTCTGCCTGTACCTCATTCACTTACTCACTCTTGTGCCAGATAGAGACGCATTGCTTCCACTAAGACCCGATGACGAGTTATGGATCGCGGCATTGAGAAAACAATTAGCAGAAGTAGTCGATAAAAAAATACATCATGGTGCTGTGCTCAATGCTATCAATGATCCCATCTTTCATGGATTCAGCGGCCTTGAGCTGATACAGCGTTTCAATGTGTATGCTAGTCAGGTGTTGAAGAGGCCCATAGAGAATGTCTTTGTGCGTTATAGCCCGTCCTGGAAGTTTTGCGAGCGGCTCTTTCAGGAGTGGTATTTAGGCGATAAGCTCTTTTCACAAGAGTATGGACACGCGCCTAAGCAGACGGGGAAGCGCGGATGTATTGCTTTTGAAGAACCCCTGTTACCGGTTGAGCAGATACGAGATGTGTTCCAACGACTTCAGCAGCAGGGTTACAGCTTTGGCATTGCCACTGGTCGACCTGAGCAGGAAGCCCTCCTGCCACTGGAAAATTATGGATTGTTGTCCTATTTCGAGAAGGAACATATCACAACTCACGCCCAAATTGCTCAAGAAGAGACAAAGCTTGCAGAGCAAGGAAAGGCAGTCTCGCTTGTGAAGCCTCATCCCTATCAGTTTTTGCTTGCAGCTAACCCAGCTTATGAATACTCTTCTTCGTATAGCCAAAAACTACAAGAATTCATTGTTATTGGCGATACACCAAGCGATATACGTGGAGGACACGCTGCGGGAGCGATAACTGTTGCTGTTTTGACAGGAGCGAAGACGCCCGAAGCACGGAGTATTCTCCAGCAGAGCGAACCTGACTTTCTCATTGGAGACATTACAAAACTTCCATCGCTTCTGCTGGAGATAGATAGTCTAGGGACTATTCAACGATTGCAAATTCACGAGCGGGGGAAAGCAGAGCATCTATTGCAACGATGGTTTGCGCTTCATATGAACTTGGAGGTGAAGAGTGTAAAGCTCACACCTAAGGCTGTCTCGTTGAACTCATTTAATGGTTTTTATCGAGCACATGGCGAAGAGTACTTTTTTAAGACTCATGTGGAAGAGCAAGGCGTTCTTGAAGAATATTATCATGCCGAGGTATTAAGGCAGGCTGGATATAACATTGTGCGACCAGTACGGACGGTGCGTCAGCAAGGACAGCAAATGGTTGTGTATCCCGTTGTCCATTGGCCAGTGATGTTTGACTTGATGCGGTCCGTCGAGGCGCAACAACATGAAGCAGTAACGATAGAAACACTTGTGCAGGCTGAGAAACGTGAGTGTGAACGTTTGCTCACGTTATACAAACACTCGCTCGCCCTTAGCTCTGCAGAGGAACATGCTCGTGCTCCAATTCATCAATTATTCTGGCATTGCTTAACGGGGGAGCGTCTCAAGAACTTTTACAGCAATAAGCAGATTGTGCTTCCAAATAGTGGAGAGGATATACCGTTTGAAACACTTTCAACTTACACATGGCGTATCAATGG
>CAXTCR010000090.1:0-13720 GCA_964242555.1 uncultured Ktedonobacteraceae bacterium | reverse complement strand
TTTCAGACCATCCCGTGTCGATGCGCCTGGAAGTATCTGGGGAGCGTGAAGTGACTGCGGCAGATATCGTTGCTCCAAGTACGGTGGAGATTGTGAATCCTGAATTGCACATCGCCACACTGGACAACGAGAACGCACGGCTCGAAATGGAACTGGTTGTCGAGACGGGTCGAGGCTATGTGCCTGCCGACTCGAAGGACGACCAGCCTATCGGCGTAATTCCAGTTGACGCTATCTATACACCTGTGCAGAAGGCGAACTATACCGTCGAGCACACACGTGTTGGACAGATGACCAACTTTGATAAGATTGTTTTAGACGTGACGACCGATGGCACCATTACGCCAGACGAGGCGTTACGTCAGAGCGCTGATATCCTGGTGCGGCACTTCACCTTGCTGGCCAATTATCGCGCTACGGTGCAAGAGGTCGAGAAACCACCTCTGAGCAGCTTGCCCATTCCACCAAAGATTTATGACACACCTATCGAAGAACTCGACCTGTCGGTTCGTGCCTATAACTGTCTCAAGCGCAGCAATATCACGAAGGTTGGTCAGGTCCTGTCGATGAACGAGGAAGATTTGCTCGGGGTGCGCAACTTTGGTGAGAAGAGCTTGCACGAGCTACAGGACCGGTTACTCCAACGCAACTTCTTGCCCAGTCCAGGAAAAAGCACTGTCGGAGCTGGCGTAGACAGCGACGGCGGATTGGAGGAATAAGTTGAGGCACAGAATTGCTGGCAACCGCATGGGTATGCCGGAGCCACGCCGTCGTTCCGCACGTCGTAACTTGATGGCTGGCCTTATCCGTTATGATCGTATCAATACAACCGAGGCGCGTGCCAACGCGATTCGTGGCGAGGTCGAGAAGCTGATTTCTACAGCTGTGAAAGGTCACAGGGAGGCGCAGGCGTACTTGAAGTCCATCGTGACCAATGATGATCAGGCTGAAAAAATTCTTGCGTTCGCCCGTCGTGGTCGCTTCTCGCTCAAGACGACCGTTGCCACGAATGAAGAGCGCTTGCAACAACAGAAGGCACCGCTCACCGACAAGGGACGTAAGTTCCTGGAGGATAAGCAGAAGGCACGTCGTGATGAGCTACTGCGTATCATCTCGAACGAGGATGACGCGGAGCGAGCATTGGAAGCGGCCTATCGTGCAATGGTTATCGAACTGCACGCTCGTCGTCTCATTCTGAGCGCACTACCAGATGAGCTGGTTGTAAAGAAGATGTTTGAAGAGTTAGTCCCGCGCTATGCCAATCGCCGTGGCGGTTACACACGCATCACAAAGCTGGGCAAGCGCAAAGGCGATGCCGCCGACATCGCACAGATCGCGCTCGTGTAGCTAGCTGGTCGATCGCACCCTACTCGGCTTTAGAAACGCTGTACGGGTTTGATTGATCGCACCCCGTTGATGGAGATGTGTAAGCCATGAATATCGCGTGTGGTATTGAATATGATGGCACCGATTATCATGGCTTCCAGCGTCAACCCGATGCACATGGACTAACGGTGCAGGGAGTGCTTGAGACGGCGGTGCAGGGTATCGCGGGCGAGATGTCGGTAATACACGGCGCAGGTCGTACAGATGCTGGTGTGCATGCAAGTGGACAGGTAGTACACTTTCGTACCTCTTCTGTCTTAACACCACAGGTGTGGCAACGGGCACTCAACGCATCCCTGCCGAACTCAGTAGTGGTGCGCTGGACCAAAGAGATGCCGGACCGCTTTCACGCACGCTTTAGTGCCCGCAGCCGATCTTACCGGTACACGGTTTGGAACGATAGCGCACCAACGGCACTCATGGCGCGTTATAGCTATTATCGACCAATGGCGTTAGATGTGGCGCGGATGCAGGAGGCATGTGGACGTTTGCTGGGACGTAAGGACTTCGGAGCCTTTGGGCGCAGTCCAGACGAAACAAATCCTATGCGACCAGGACCACATTCTTGTGTGCGCACAATGCTAGAGGCACGTTGCACACGGTCAACAGAGAACGCGTCTTCTATCTACTACGATTTCACCGCGGACGGTTTCCTGACAGGTATGGTTCGCAGGATGGTTGGAACATTACTACTGGTCGGACAGGGACGCCTCTGTCTCGACGAATTTGAACAAATTGTGCAACGTGCGCAAAAATCGCATCCTGGTGCAGCCGCGCCAGCACATGGGTTGTGCCTTGTACGGGTTGAGTATCCCGAAGAGTTTGGAGTAACAAACGCATGAAGACATACACCGCAAAAGCAGGTGATTTAGACCCTCAGTGGTATATCATTGACGCTGAAGGGCAAATTCTTGGTCGTGTTGCTTCGCAGATCGCACAGATTCTGCGTGGTAAGCACAAACCAACATTCACCCCGAATCTTCCAACGGGAGATTTCGTGATCGTTATCAATGCCGCAAAGATTGCCGTTACTGGCAAGCGCATGGAGCAGAAGGTCTACTATCGCCATAGCCAGTATCCCGGCGGTTTAAAGCAGGCAACACTGCGTCAGACCCTTGAGGGGCGTTTCCCAGAGCGTGCAGTGGTTCATGCCGTGCGCGGGATGGTAATGCACAATCGCCTCGGCGCGGACATTATGAAGCGCTTAAAGGTCTATCCTGGCAGCGAACATCCACATGCAGCTCAGAAGCCTGTGATGTGGACCGGACCAGAGGCATTGTTGAAGAAGCCAGCGGCTGAGACCGCCGAGGCGAAGTAACGGAAGAGGAGAATCCCTTGGTTAATACACTCAGAGGTGAATACTACTACGGAATGGGACGCCGCAAAACATCCGTTGCTCGTGTGCGCCTCTTCCCCAATGGTGAAGGCAATATCGAGGTGAATGGCAAGACCGCCACAGCATACTTTGGCCAGCGTGATACGCATCTAGCCACTATTGCTGCACCATTCCGCGCCGTTGATATCGACAACACATATAACATGACCATTCGTGTTATTGGTGGTGGCACATCCGGACAGGCTGGCGCTATCCGTCACGCTGTGGCGCGCGCACTGTTGCGCATGAACCCAGAGTTTAAACAGGCTCTCCGTCGCGCCGGCTACCTTACACGTGATCCACGTATGAAGGAACGCAAGAAACCAGGCTTGAAGCGTGCACGTAAGGCCCCACAGTACACGAAGCGCTAATACTGACATTCATACTAAAAAGCCCCATAAGCAACACCCTGTGATATGTTCGCATATCACAGGGTGTTGCTTATTCCCTCACAGCTTGTCTATATACGGGCGTTTCATATAAGGGTTGAGCGTAACGAGCAATGCCAGCGCAACGACACCCGCACTAAGTACCGCTATCGTGATAGAGGGTCCCCAGAATTGCAGTAGTAAACCTGCTAGTGCTAACCCTAGTGGTCCACCACTGTAGGAGATCATACGAAAAACACTATTAACGCGCCCTTGCAACTGGTCTGGAATAAGCATGCGCCGGTAGCTGAATTGTGTATTATCGTAGATTGCAAGCACTGTAACAATCAATGCTAAGATGATACCTACCATCAGCATACTGTGCACAAGCAAGAGGGCCAGCCAGAGCAGTGCCCAAATCCAGTAGGTGGCAATGGCGATTGCACGAAAACGGAGATATTTATTCACACGCTCCGTAATAAGCGAACCAATTATATACCCTGTACCATCCATAGCCAGGACTAGTCCGATAGCAAAAGGCGTCGCGTGTATCCCCTGTGCTAACGCAATTACGATTAAGACGTAGCCATCAAAGAGCAGATGAAAGAGTGTACCAGTCGATGCGATGAAGAGGATCAATGGTTGATGCCATATCCAATGCAGACCTGCACGAATCTCGACCAACAACTTCTCTGGTTTGCTGCTGCGCTCTTGCTGAAGCTTCGTGCGAATCCAGAGCAATGAAACGACGGAGGCGAGATAGGAGCATGCGTCGAACAGAAACGGCAGGAATCTCCCTAACCCGTAGAGCAGGCCGCCAAGTGCAGGACCAAGCAGGACGGCGACATTGAGTGCAATCTGGTTCTGCGCGGTAGCGGCTACGATTTGCTCCCTAGCTACAACATTTGGTAAACAGGCGACCTCGGCAAGATCGAAGAAGACATAAAGTGTCCCCTCAATTAGTGAAACCAGATAGAGTTGTATCAGCGTCAAATGCCCTAATGCAATGGCTGCTGGAATACTCCCTAAAGCAAGTGCTCGTCCAAAATCGCAGATTTGCATGACCCGCTTGCGGTCCCAGCGGTCAGCAAGGGCACCTGCAGGTAGGCTAAGCAAAAGATATGGCAGCAGGCGTACCGCACCGACGAGACCAGCCTGTGCAGGCGAACCACTGATAAATAGCGCCAGCAGTGGAAAAGATACAAGCGAAAGCTGCGAACCAACAACAGAGACTGCCTGACCTCCTGTCAGCAACAGATAGTCTCTATTGCGCCATAAGGGACGTTGCTTATTCTTCTCAAATTCTGATATTGGTTGTGATGGTTGAGCCATGAACTATCTCTACTAACCCTTTTTATATTTCCATGTATATGATACACTTGCTTTCTCTTCTATTTGCTGATGTACAGAAATGAAGAGTTTGTTTTTTTCCTAAGCAGAGTATAGAGTACCTACCGCTTCTGAACCGTTGCTTCAACCCGAAGAAAAATAGACTATTGAGCTTACTTTGTATTATACTAGGGTAGGTTGAACGAAGATTGTTACTACAGAGAAGGCGTATTATCATGGATGCTCATCCATCACAGCACTATATAAGTGTGGACGAGTGGCGAGAGCTGGAACGCACCAGTCATGATGTGAAGCATGAGTATATCGACGGACGCATCCATGCGATGTCCGGTGGTACACGAAATCATTCTCGCGTCAGCTTGAATGCTTGTTTTGCGCTAGAAAATGCCCTTGCCTCTACTGGTAAGCGCTGCTATGTCTATAACTCCGATGCAGCGATCCGTATCTCTTCTAAACGTTATACCTACCCTGATGCATCAGTGACATGCGATGAGCGGGACTCTGCAACCGATGAAAGAGAGGTAAATTTCCCTCGTGTGATCGTCGAGGTACTATCAGAGTCTACTGAGGCTTACGATCGCGGGAAAAAATTTGGCTATTATCAGGCGTGCCCTCACATCCAGGAGTATGTGCTCGTCGACACAGAGTATCAGACTATAGAGATTTTTCGTCGCACCTCACATGTATGGACATATCAAGTATACACGCCACATGAAGATGTGGAGCTAACTAGCATTGGTATTCGTATACCATTTGCTGCATTCTATAGAAATTCTAGTGTGCCAGTGCGGACAGACGATATCGAAGGTGAAGTATAAAGGAATACACAAAGTAAACGCCACTGCCATAGACGCTCCAGCGTCTATGGCAGTGGCGTTTACTTTGTGTATTCCTTAAACCCTATTGAAGCTAATCCACAGCCTCGCTATGCTCACGAACTTTCACGTACACTGGCGTACACCACTGTTCACGATACTCAGGAATTTTGCCACGTACAACATCAAAGTAGAGGTCTTGTAGTTTGCCACCGATGGGGCCAATCTTCCCATCTCCAATAAGTCGATGGTCGACACTCACTACAGGCGCGATCTGCGCACCTGTACCACACAAAAACATTTCGTCCGCAATATACAACTCGGTGCGATCTATCATGCGTTCATGCGTGCTGTAACCAAATTCTCGCTTCACCAGTTGTACCACCGTGTCACGCGTGATGCCCATAAGAATATTTTCGGTTGCACCAGGAGTAACCAGCTCGTTGCCGAACACTAAGAAGATATTCTCAGCACTACCCTCAGAGACGTGACCGTCATGTGTGAGCATGATCGCTTCATCAAAACCATTGAGCATTGCTTCGCTTTTCGCGAGTGCCGCGTTGACGTAGCCGCCGATAACTTTCGCTCGTGCCGGCAGCGAGTTATCATCCAAACGACGCCAGGAAGAGACGCCACAACGCATACCCGTTAGGGGCACATAGCCTCCCTGTGGCTCGGATGTAAGGATAAAATGATCCTTCAGATCGTGCAGGCGTACTCCAAGTACCTCCTCGCCCTTGTAGACGACCGGACGTAAGTACACATCCTCGTGCTGATCGTTGCGCTTCACAAGCTCTATGCTGATCTCGACTAGCTCGTCAATACTATAAGGCAATGACATCTGCAGAATTTTGCAGGAGCGGAGCAGCCGCTCATAATGCTCGCGCAGGCGGAACAAATATACTTCTTCATTCTCCGAGTTCCAGTAACCGCGAATGCCCTCGAAACAACCTGTACCGTAGGCGAAACCATGTGTGCGTACAGAAATGACGCCACGCTCGGCGGGTATAAACTCGCCGTTCATGAATAGTTCTTTTGCGTTCATAGTGTGTCAGGATAAGTGGCGTCTTTGCTACTTATCGCCAATCCTCCTTCTCCAAAGTTTCTTGAATAACTACAGTATACGACAGAGCAAAGCATGATGGGTACAGCCAAAACATACATGTGTGGCATTTGGCTGGTGAAAGTCGGCCTGTAGGGACCGGTTTACCATGTCCTTGTAGCGCAATGATTATTGAGCAGGATGTGACAAATCAGTTCCCACAATGGGCCAATTCATAAAATCTTTTTACCCAACGCAGAGAGAATAAGTTCTACCGCAAGCTTCGCCGTTGTATTTTCACTATCGAGAATGGGATTGACCTCGACGACATCCATTGAAACGAGGCGTTGTGAAGCTGAGACAAGCTCCATTGCGAGGTGGGCTTCACGATAACTGAGGCCACCGCGTACAGGAGTTCCAACGCCGGGAGCTTCACGCGGGTCCAGCGAGTCCATGTCGAGACTCAGGTGAATGGGGTTATCGTGTCTACTGGCGATAGCGATGGCATCCTTCATGACATCGGTCATACCACGTTGGTCGATGTCTGACATGGTGAAGACGGCGATGTTGTGGGTGCGCAGTAACATCTGCTCTTCCCTATCGAGGTCGCGCGCCCCCACGATGACGATAGTTTCTTTATTAATCTTCGGTGTCCTACCGCTTGCATGAGTGAGCGCATTATGCCCAATGCCGGCAAGGGCGGCGAGGATCATGCCGTGTATATTGCCGGATGGCGTAGTTTCGTCTGTATTGAAATCTGCGTGTGCATCAACCCAGATAACGCCAATGTCTCTGTGTACCTGCGCAACACCAGCGACCGAGCCAAGTGAGATGCTGTGATCGCCGCCAAGTAGCAGTGGGAATTGACCCTCCTCCAATGCTTTGCCTACAAGGGTTGCAAGTTCTTCTGATGCATGAATAATCGGTTCGAGATATTTCAGGTGTGGTTGACCTTCAGGACGGCTCTCAGGCTGGGGAATAGCGATATTGCCGATATCGGAAACGGTGTGGTCAAGCCGTTGCAGTGCTTCACTGAGTCCAGCGTAGCGAATGGCGCTTGCTCCCATATCTACGCCGCGTCTATCTGCGCCGAGGTCCATTGGCGCGCCAAGAATACGAATGTGCATGTCTGGTTTGTCCTTCCTGCTCGTCGTTGAACAGTTCCTTTCGCACCCCATTATAGCCCGGCTAAACAGAGTTTGTCCATGTGCTTCCCCTGAACGAGGGAGGAAAAGACCCCGAACCTAAGCGATGGCGTAAGGGCGTTTTGCTTCTATACTTGTTCTCAACGGGCGCAGTCAATGAGGCGCCCACTAAAACCCCGAAGAGAACTGTACGATGGGCGTCCGGCAGGATGAGACCCCATTCTCCCACACACTGGTGTACCATTTCGTTGGTGATGAGTTGCTCATTATATCACCAATGCTCTTAACGTGATTTTTACTGTTGTTCCAATGAAAACGCATGCTTTCAGCAAGCATGCGTTTTCATTGGAACCTATCCTCTCTTCTCGACAGGCGTATACTCAGTCACCTTTGGGCCGACATACTCTGCGCGTGGCCGAATCAGGCGGTTGTTGGCGTATTGCTCAAGCACGTGCGCGGTCCAACCAGCCATACGACTACTGGCGAAGATGGGGGTGTCGAGGTCGATGGGAATGCCGAGCGAGTAGTAGACGGAGGCGGAATAGAAGTCAACGTTGGCGTAAAGGTGTTTGTGCTCCATCACATATTTTTCGATGATGCGCGAAATCTCGTACCAGCGCGTGTCGTTGTTGCGCTCACCTAGCTCCCGGGACATCTCGCGTAGATGTGTGGCACGGGGATCGTCCGTACGATAGACACGGTGGCCAAAACCCATAATGCGCTCTTTACGCTCTAACGCATCGTGAATAAACGCTTCAGCATGGTCTGGTTCACCTATGCGCAACAGCATCCGGATAACCTGCTCATTCGCTCCACCGTGTAGAGGACCGGAGAGTGCTCCGATGGCCGAGGTGATGGAGGCATACATATCGGCCTTTGTGCCCGCGCTCACACGAGCAGCAAAGGTTGAGGCATTCAACTCATGATCGGCATGCAACACAAGGGCCACATCAAGCACATGAGCTGCGTATGTATCAGGCATGGTACCGGTCAGCATGTAGAGAAAATTGGTGGCGTGGTTCGAGTCACGTAGAGGAGTCACAGGCTCGTTCCCATTGCGAATACTTTCCCAACTTGCGATGATTGTTGGCAACACCGCTGTAAGGCGAATAGCTCGCCTGTAATTAGCTTCGTAGGACTTGTCGCCGGGTTCGGGGTCAAATGATGAGAGCGCGGAGACGGAGGTACGCAAAACGTCCATCGGTGTGGTTGTAGTGGGCAGAAGTTTCATGATTGCAATCAGTTGTTCCGGCAACGTCCGATTTGCCAGAAATTGCTGCTGCAGTTCTGTCAGTTGCGCTTGTGTAGGGAGCGTGCCATGCCAGAGCAGATACGCGGTCTCTTCAAACGACGAGTGCTGGGCCAAATCATGGATATCAACGCCAAAATAGGTGAGTTTGCCTAGCTTACCATCAAGATCACAGATGCTTGAGTTTGTCGCGACAACATCTTCGAGTCCTGCGCCAGTAGAAGTGGACATAAACGCTCCTCCGTGAGAATGTAGGCTTCGTCATGGGAGGGATGACCCAAAAAAGAGGTCAACCTCTGCTTCCTCGGCGAAGCAGAAACGCGCGGCACACTACCATACGTGTGTCTGTGAAAATATTATAGTCTTCTATGCTAAAGTGTGTCAACGATACGTTCACGATCAGCCGAGGTTTCCACTTCTTCGATTCCTTCTCTATCCACATCCTATAAACTATGCTATACTTTGCTTTGCGCGCATAGCTGCAGCTGTGCCATCAGTAACGTGAAGGAAGATGTATTGTGGAAGACCTAAAGAAAGAAATAGTCACCGAGAATTCTGCCGCGCGTGACCATCAGTCTGTTTCTACCAACTATGACCGCCTATCTACAGGAGTACAGGGGCTAGATGAGATTTTGTATGGTGGCTGTCTTCCCGGACGCGCCTATCTTTTGCGTGGAGGACCCGGTTCTGGCAAAACAACGCTCGGTCTGCACATCCTTGCTCAAGGTGCTACTCAAGGTGAAAGCACGTTATTTATTACGCTTGGGGAAGCGGTAGAGCAAATACGCTCAAATGCGGCACAGATTGGCATAGACATCACGAATGTTCACTTTCTCGACCTGAGTCCTAACGCCTCCACGTTTACACACATGGAGAGTTACGATATCTTTTCGCCTGCCGAGGTCGAACGCGAACCAATCACACAAAAAATTATCGAAGAGATACAACGGTTGCAACCACAGCGAGTATTTCTTGACTCGATCACCCAATTCCGCTATCTCTCGAACGACGCGTTCCAGTTTCACAAGCAGGTGCTCTCGTTTCTACGTTTTCTCAATGAGCAACACGCAACCGTCTTTCTTACCTCGGAAGGCAGCAATGACTCTCCTGATGACGATCTACAATTTATGAGTGATGGTGTTTTCACGTTGGCATCTTCTGGCGAGGGTCGCTCAGTCAGTATTTCCAAGTTTCGCGGATCGTCGTTCCGTTCTGGATATCATACAATGCGCTTGACTGATAAGGGTATGCAGGTCTTTCCTCATTTGCTGCTCAACCAACAGAAACGTTCGCAAAATATTGAGAGCATTTCCTTTGGAGTGCCCGCACTTGATGAGCTGTCGCACGGTGGATTGGAGCGCGGCACTGTCTCAGTTATCACAGGTCCAAGTGGTGTGGGAAAAACAACACTCGGTCTCCAACTTATGAAGGAAGCGGCAGGACGTGGCGAACACTCACTGGTCTATCTCTTTGATGAGCGCGAAGAGACGCTGTTACAGCGTTGTGAAGCGGTCAACATTCCAGTACGGGCGATGGTAGAGCGCGGCACTCTATTTATTAAACAGGTCGAGCCACTCGAATTTTCGCCCGACGAGTTTGCCTATATGGTGCGCCAGGATATAGCAACGCAAAATGCTCGAATTGTGATGATTGATAGCATTGCAGGTTATCGTCTCTCGTTACAGGGCAATGATTTGGTGCCTCACTTGCATGCCCTGAGCAAGTTTTTACAGACACAGGGTATCACAGTGCTTTTAATCAACGAAATCGAGAGCGTTACAGGAAATTTTCGTGTGACCGAGTCAGGCATCAGTTACATGGCAGATAATATTATCTTTCTTCGCTATCTCGAAATCCGCGGCGAGATGCATAAAGCTATCGGCGTGTTAAAGAAACGTCTGACAGATTTTGAGAAAACATTGCGCGAGATCGAGATTACACGCTATGGTATCAAAGTGGGAAGGCCGTTGTCTGATCTTCGCAACATCCTCAGCGGTGTACCAGAATGGACAAACACTGAGCGAAAGCCTGTAAGCTATGAATAATGAGCCGCCAATATTAGCGGTCAATTATAATCAACAGAACTTGCACCTGTTGGCCCAGTTTCTAGCGAAAGCAGACTACACAACCTATCCTGTTAAAAGTCTTGATGAGCTTGACCAAGTTCTCGCGGCACATATACTCTTCTGCATGGCTCTCATTGATATCTCGGGCTTTGACCGGCACATTTGGAGTCGCTGTACACAACTACAAAGGAGTAACATTCCGTTTGTCATCATCATGCCCAAGCAAAGCACGATGATACAACAGGCAAGTCTGGAATATGGTGCCAGAAGTGTCATCACTAAACCCCTTGTAACAAAAGACCTGCTAGCTATCATACGCGGTTTACTAGGAGGATAGCATGCTTCGTATTCTTCTCCTTATGCACAATAAGAAGAATAGTGACCTTCTAGCAGCATTGCTTACAAACACATATGAAGTAATACAAGCTATTAATCTTGATGCCCTCGATGCCCTCTTTGATTTATGTATCATAGACGTATCTATGATGCACTCCATAGGAGACCGTATACAGCAGCGTAAACAAGCTGAACATCCCGTATTTCTGCCTTTTCTACTTATCTCCCCACAACGAGAACCCGAAGAATTCAGGCAACACATCGACGAACTCATGCTGATACCCATTGAGAAGCGCGAACTACAAATGCGCGTAAAAACACTCTTACACACGCGCAGCCTGTCGTTAGATATAAAGTTACGCAATGAAGACCTGGAGTCGTTCATTCAGGCAATGACGCATGACCTACGTGCTCCTATCCGCGCCGTTTCAGGCTTTGCTGAGGCTCTTGTCGAAGATGAGTCGGCTCATATGAGTGAACAGGGTAAACACTATCTTAGCATGATCGGATCGGCAACTGAGCAGATGACGTACTTGATTAATGCCCTTCTCGGTTTCTCACGCATAGGGCGCGAGGAAATCGAGATGATTGAGGTAGATGTTTCACTTGTACTCGAAAGCTGTTTGCGCGCTCTACAATCGGATATACGTCAGCATCATGCACAAATACATATAGCAAGTACTCTACCTATCGTCCAGGCCAATCCTACATTACTAAAAATGGTGTTGATTAATCTTGTGTCCAATGCGCTTAAATTTATACCTGCTCATACCACTCCTAGCATAACTATCTCCACTCAAGAGATGCCCCATCATTGTCGTATTCAGATACAGGACAATGGCATCGGTATTACGCTTGAAAACCAACGGCGTCTCTTTACTCCGTTTGTACGTCTTCATGGAATAGAAGAATTTCCAGGCGTAGGTCTTGGTCTGGCAACAGTGCGTAAAGCGATAGACATTATGGGGGGTTCTGTAGGAGTCACATCTCTTCCATCTCAAGGAAGCACCTTCTGGTTTGAACTAAGGAGACCAAACACGCGATGAAAATTCTTATGATTGATGATAGCCCCTACGATCGTGCGCTCATTCAGAGAAGAGTGCAAAAAGAATTTGGAGATGTCGAATTTGTCGAGGTGATTCGCCACAGTGACCTGGATGAGGCACTTTCACAACAGCAGCTCGACCTTGCCCTCACAGACTATCGCCTACAGTGGACGAATGGCCTCTGGTTACTACAAAGGATTAAGGCGCATATGCCTCAACTTCCCGTCATTATGGTGACGGACACTGGTAGTGAAGAAATCGCGACCGAAGGCATGAAGGCGGGACTGAGCGATTATGTCTTGAAGCGAGAACTACACCGCCTGCCTCTTGCTATCAAGGAGAGCCTTGAGAAGGCGCACTTAATCGCTGAGCGCAAACACCTGGAAGAACAGGTGCGACAGGCTCAGAAGATGGAGAGTTTGGGACAACTTGTAAGTGGCATCGCGCATGACTTTAACAACATCCTTGCAGGTATCCTCGGCTATACTGACCAGAGTCTGTCAAAGGTGGATGCCACTCATCCTGTGTATGAGGGACTGCGTCATACACGCGAAAGCACACTACGAGCCGCACAAATGGTACGTCAGTTGCTCGCTTTCTCGCGCCATCAAGTCCTCGAACCTGCATATGTCGACGTGAATGATATTGTCGCAAACCTGCTAGACTTCATTAAGAAAGTCATTGGTGAGCAGGTTGAAATCGTCTATACGCCAGCAACAAACATACAAACCGTCTTCGCCGATAAGGTGCAGATAGAGCAAGTCGTTATGAACCTGTGTATCAACGCTCGTGACGCTATGCCAGAGGGTGGTCAGCTATTTATCACTCTTCAAAACACAACACTCAATAAAGCAGCAAGACAGATGCAAACTCCAGAACAAGCAGGTTCATACGTGGAGATAACGGTACGCGATACAGGCATAGGCATGGATGAACAGACACGTGAACGCATCTTTGAGCCGTTCTTTACAACAAAAGAAGTAGGAAAGGGCACCGGACTTGGCCTTTCAACAGTACACGGCATCATTGGACAGCACAAAGGCTTCATTGATGTGGAAAGCACATTGGGCAAGGGTACAAGCTTCTCTATCTATTTGCCAGCAGTTGATCATGCTCCCCTTACTCCACAAAAAGAACTAGAAGTCGAACCTGTCACTCAGAAGGGAACAGAGACAATTTTGCTCGTGGAGGACGATCAGGACCTACGTGAACTCATGCGAGACGTACTACAGGAGTATGGTTATACCGTCATGACCGCAAGCAACGGAGAAGAAGCACTTGAGCTACTTCAAGGCGCCCACATGAAAGTAGAGCTTATTGTCTCAGATATGATGACACCAAAGTTAGGCGGCAAAGAACTCTACATGAAACTTTCCCAGTCAGGTTCTACTCCCAAGTTCCTGTTCATGAGTGGCTACCTCGCCGACCATATCAGCCAGGACTTTCACCTGGATATGGAAACTCATTTCCTGCAAAAGCCTTTCGACCTGGACGAGCTGACGCGCAAAGTACGTGTTGTGTTAGAGACATAAAAAAGGAACC
>CAXTCR010000089.1:0-13801 GCA_964242555.1 uncultured Ktedonobacteraceae bacterium | reverse complement strand
CACGCCACACGCTTACCCCATCCGAAGACCCACCCAAAACAGTAGCTTGATACCCTGTTTTTGCCTCATAGTCTCTGGCAATACGATGGATTGTCTCTTTAGCACCACGACGCGCAAGAATTGCGATGGTACCACCACTGCCACCGCCAGTGATCTTCGCGCCATAGAGGAATGCACTTGGTCCCGCTTGCCTTACCAGTTCGACCAGTGCATCCGTTCCGTCCGAACCTAGCCCACATGCACTGTAACTAGCATGCGATTGATACATCAGCTCACCAAGTCCGGACAAGCGATCCTCACTGACCATGTCTGCTTTTAGTAAGTCTCGGAAGAGACGCACACGCGCATGTTCATAGATGGGGTGCGCGGTAGACTGGCGAACGGCATAGCTTCTTGTGGGTTCAATCCTTGTCACAACATCTGTAAAACCGCTGTAGTGTGCTAAGAATGTCGCACCATCCAACGTTACAGGTATGGAGTCGTGATAGGTCGACTCCCAGAGCGATGGCTCGATGTTCGCGAGATAGCCATGCCAGTGTGGGTCGTCGATCTGCACACGTCCTGGCTCCAGTGTCTGCACGCTGAGGCCCGCTTGTTCCGCGATGATGCGGTAGCCCATAAACGCGCCAACTCGCACCGACCCATAATCAGCGCCAGTTACTGCATGACGGATTCCCGAGTCAATGCCCCACACTTCAACGTCTGATGGCAGCGATACGACTGGCTGTAACTCAGCTGGTTGACACAACAACGCCATCAGACTGTTCGCTTTGCCACATGCCGCCGTCATCTGATCCATCACGCCGCACGGAGCACCCACGATATAGTTCTCGACCCTTTGACAGAGCAGCGCGACCTCGCGCCTCTCAAGGTGTACACGTTGTAGGGCACAAAGAGCCTGCATTGTGGCAACCTCCAGAGCCGCCGACGAACTCACCCCCTTGCCAATCGGCACGTTGGATGCAATAAAAATGTGTAACCCATTCTTAAATACAATGTTCCGCTCTTTGTGCAGTACCAGAAGTACACCAGCAACATAGGCAATCCAGGCACTTTTGAGATCATCCGTCAGCAATGCGTGCGCTTCTGTATACTCCAGGGGCTTGCCGTTTGGAAAGAGCACTTCCAGGGGCAAAGAGACAATTGGATACTCATTCTTATGTTCCCCGGTCATGCTCCACACGACAACACGCTCCTCGCTCGTCGGCTGCACAGCGACAAAGGTAGCCGCCGCAAGCGGCATTTCCAGGACCAACGATCCTGAATAGTCAGCAATGCCACCCATCACATCGAGTCGTCCAGGTGCTCGGGCTATCATGAGCGGTGTGTAGGGCGTGAAAAAATCTGCATGCGCGTTTACTATCTCCAGGAAGCCCTCTACGTCAGGTAATACAGCAGGCTCAGAAGGGTCAATATGCCACATCGTCGTTGACTCCATACTATCGCTACATTGTAGGGGTTCAATCCCCTCACATTCTTGTGCCACAACCATACTCAGACGGACGTGATACATCGGTCCCTACAGTCGACGTATCCACGCATGTTGGTCAACTAGCATTAGTGGTTCCTACAATGTACTTGTTCCAGTATTTAGAAGGTGATGTTGCCGGAGAAGCTCCTGTAATACCGGGTGTACCTGTTGATAGATATGCTCGTTTGCATAGCCTAACCAGGACATACCAGTTGTAACATCCAGCGGTGCAGTAAGTCTTTGCCCGTATTCGTTTGTCACACGTATACCTGCCTCACGTGCGATAAGTTCGATGCACAGGTCGTAGGGGTGACAGCACAAGCCCCGTCTTTGCGGACTCATTACCAGTGGACGAAGGTCGGCGAGCCAGCGATCGTGCCCCATCAATAGCTCGTAGAGTTGCCCCCCTGTACAAATATATTGATCTTCAAATGACTGCGGTTTCCCCTGCTCACCCAACCCAAGCACACGCAGCACAAGCTCATCATCTAGTGCCGCTAACTCTCCTCGCTCACCGGGAAAGAAGCGCGCAATACTGCCGTAGCCTTGTGCGATTGTGGTTGCTTGCGATGGATGAGGAAGCAGTGCCTGTCGTTCACCCGTAAGACGATTATAGCGTTCCCCCTGTACTCCCTGTCCAGCGATGGTCCAGAGGCTATCGCTCAGATGCTGCTTTACCAGGGGAATCTCTGTCTGCAACGCAAGCTCGATATCCATCAAGTCTGTTGCAGACCCACGATTGGGCGCGACGCCCGTCAATATCCATGCAGACCGCTTCTGATACATGAGGCCACGCGTCCCATCTATCGGGTCAATTATAATGCGCAACTCGGCATCTGACTCGTCCATACCCTGTGGAAACGTCATCATTCCATTCTCATGCAGCCCTTCGGCGATCAGCACAAACGAAAAATCTCGCCCGACAGCGTTAAAATGGGTGAGCAAAACATCCTCCGAGACACGATCGATCGCGAATATGGTATCGCCTGCCTGCTCCGCCACAATTGTCGATAACTGTTCAATCGCGTTTTGTTCACATGTAGCAACTACTGCATTCCGAATAGCCTCGTGTATAGAGCGAAGACGAGCAAGCAGGATTTGTGCGTTCCTAATCATCATATCCTCCCTTTTTATGCACCATTTCCGTAGGGAGCGTATTGGTCACGTTCTCTGTCCATACTCCAATGCAGATGGATAGTGAAACGTTTTCCATATCTTCTAAACATGCTAAAATGAGCAACGGATGTGACCAATACAGTCCCTACATTTTTCCGTTCTCAACTTTGAAGTGTGTTGTTGAGAGCGCAAGCAATTCTGCAGCCTTCGCCTCTGGTAGGGTATCGCTCACAAAGTTGCCACCACCGATCTCCGGTCCCGCCAGGTATTTCAGCACGTGGGGGCGACGGAATGGTGGGTGGAAGGCAAAGAAGCAATGGAACGCATCGTAGTCGCCGCCATCGGTCGGTGCTTGATGAATTGGCATGACATAGGGAAACGACATCTGCCACAGGTTGTCGAAGCGGACCGTCACGTTTTTCAGGGCGTGTGCCACAGCAACCACCTCGTCATCCCTAAGTGCATGAAGGTGAGCAACGCGACGTTTGGGCGCGACATAGACCTCGTAGGCATAGCGCGCAAAATACGGCACAAACGCGATTGCATGTTCGTCTTCGTAGAGAATGCGTCGTCCATCGGCCTGCTCTGCCGCAAGAATATCCTCGAAGAGATAGTGTCCCTCGTCCTGCACATAGCGCCGCGATGCGTTCAGTTCGGTCTCAATCGTCTTGAACACAAAATTCGTCGCGTATATTTGACTATGGGGATGGGGATTAGAGACGCCAACAACATCGCCTTTATTCTCGAAGCACAGCACAAAATTTACGCCAGCACGATTGCCAAGGTCATATGTTTGTTGTTGCCACACCTGCACAATCTCCACGATATTCTCGTGCGTCATCTCGGCCAACGTAAGATTATGATATGGACTGTAGCACAATACGCGCGCATAGCCCTGTGCAGGTCGTACGCGATATGGACGAGGGGGTTGTGCGATTTCCAGGGGAGCCTCCTGACCTACACATGGATGATCGTTGTCAAATACAAACGTGCTGTCATACGTTGGATTTGTCTCCCCACTCACACGCGTGTTGCCCGGGCAAAGATAACAATCCGGGACGTACGCTGGAATAGCTATCTCATGTGGTGCAACAGTTGCACCAATCCAGGGACGGTTCTGCCGGTGCGCAGCAAGAATAATCCATTCTTCGCGCAGAGGATGCCAGCGTTCCTCCCAACCAGTGACATGCTGTATCTTGTTCATCGCGCTCCTGACCGTGTTCCAACAAATGTGATATATATAGGCATAGATGGCAATGTCTATTGTAGTATGCCATATTTTTATGATGCAACAAAATAAGAGGAGTGCTCTTTTTTCATGACAAACAACACAACACAGGACCCATTCGCCTATTTGAAGCCGCACGAATTTATTGTGCTGACAACATACCGTCGAGATGGTCAGGCCGTTCCTACCACGGTCTGGTTCGCCTATGATCAGGGAAAAATCTATATTACAACGGGCAGTCATTCGGGAAAAATTAAACGCGTACGCAATAGTGGACATGTTCAGATGACGCCTTCGGATCGCGTAGGCAACCTCCTTGGCGAACCCGTGGTGGAGGGACAAGCACATGAGAGCACACCCGAAGAGGGTACTCATGCTCATGCAGTTCTAGCGCAAAAGTATGGAGAGATGTTTGAGCGTATCACCGGACAGCAAAACATCGACCGCACGTATATGGTGGTGGAGGCTTAAGCAAAAACACGTTGCTCTTCCAGTGGCTAAACACGTTGGAAGGGCAGCGTGTTTTTGATGATAATTTACCCCTCACCCGCAAATGGCGTCACACCTTGTCTGCGCTGCATCTGCGTAATCACATCGCCGGGTATTGCCGCAGAGGGACGACTGGTAATGCGGCGTACCTGCTCCATGTCAAGCTTTGACTCACGGTTTGCAGTGAGCAAGCCATTCGTCTCCTGGCCTGTATCGGTTAACTGTGTATAACAGAAACCAGCAATTGCGTTACTATCCAGAATGGCATCGACCAGTTCTTTGTATTTGGCAAGAAATGCTTCAGTACTTGTGACCGTGCCGTAGCCAAACCACGCACTACTCGCGTCAGGGTGATAACTGATGCCGCCGAATTCGGTCAGCATAATCGGCTCGCCCTCGTTGTGATACCCTGGCAGGATCACAAAACGGCTTCCTGGCTGCACCTCACGCAGGGTACGCAGGACATCTTCTATCGTTCCATAGCGCTCACGCAATGTTTGTCCATTGAAGGTATAATCATGCACGCTGTGGATATCGCTGATGACGTGTTCCCAACCGTCATTGCCGATGACGGGCCGCGTTGAGTCAAGCGCCTTCGTAAGATGATAGAGGGCCTGAACGTAACTGCGTTGTGCGGCATCGTGTGGGATGTTTGGTACGCCCCAGCTTTCGTTTACAGGCACCCACGTCACAATGCAAGGATGGTTGTAATCACGCTCCACCACGTCGAGCCATTCGCGCGTAAAGCGCTCAACGGCAGAGGGTGAAAAGGCGTACGCATTGGCCATCTCGCCCCAGACGAGTAAGCCTAAGCGGTCACACCAGTAGAGAAAGCGTGGGTCCTCGACCTTTTGATGAATACGCACACCATTGAAGCCAAGGCCTTTTGTGAGTTCCACCTCTTTGCGCAATGCATCAGCATTGGGAGCTGCTAAATGTGATTGCGGCCAATAGCCCTGCTCTAAGGCCAAGCGTAAGTAGTAGGGACGCCCATTAAGTATAAAGCGCCCGCCTTCAACACCCACGCTGCGTAAGCCAACATAACTTTGCACTTCATCTATCACCTCGTCCCCACTTAGCAGTGTCAATTCCGCGTCAACAAGGTTTGGATAGGAGGGGGACCATAGGAGCGTTTCCCTACTCATCATACCTGCTGTATCAAAGGCGATTTGACGATGTATCTCTGAATTCTGCACAAACAAGGTGTCATCGCATAATAAGGTATTCTTTAGTTGTAGCCGAATACGCAGGTGTATCGGTCTTGTGTCATGTCGTTCTAGTCTAACGGAAACGCCAAGAAGACCACGGTCAACATCCGGCGTCCAGCGAATCTGCGTAATATAGTTTGAGGAGACGGGCTCGAGCCATACGGGTTGCCAGATGCCTGTTGTACGGTTATACCAGATTTTATGTGATCGCTCTTGCCAATCCTGCTTGCCTCGTGGCTGCGTCAGGTCCAGCGGCTCGTCCTCCGCACGAATGACCACAACTTGCTCACCGCTTGTATGTAACGCGAACGTAATATCAGCACTAAAGGGGGTGTTACCGCCCTCGTGTATCACGACTCTTTGACCATTGACCCACACACATGCCCTGTAGTCTATCGCACCACAATGTAACAAAAGCCTTCTTCCATTGTCTAAGACTGGAGCATGAAAGGTGCGACGATACCAGACGACGGGATGATAGCGCGTATCACCAATGCCGCTCGCCTCTGACTCAGGTGGAAATGGAACCTGAATGGTATGTGTGTACACCTCTTCGCGGTCCTGCCAACCCTCATCAAGCCCAACCCGATCATCGTCATACGCAAAGTCCCACGTTCCGCCCAAATCCATCCATTCGGAACGGGTCAATTGAGGTCGTGGATGCAATGTTTCTATCTGCGCTTGCATTTCTGTACTTTTCTCCAACCATTTATCTCTTCCCTGCAACAAAACAAAAGTGTAGCTGTAAGCTATACCATACAGCTACACTATACAACATGCTGTCCTCTTCAAGGACAGCATGGCATTCACATAAAAATTAGTTATGGATTGTTGCGCAAGAACGTCTCGATCCTCCCAATCTCTTCCTGACTCAGGCGGAAATCCATCGCTCCAATGTTTCTTTCTACCTGATCTGGACGGCGTCCACCAACAATCGCGGCAGTCACGGCTGGATGGCGGAGCGTCCAGGCAATCGCGACTACACCAGGAGAAACATTGTGCTCCTTGCCAATCTCATCAAGGAGTTCAACGAGTCTGAGGTTGCGGGTAATGCGCGGTTCGGTGAATTCCGGGTTGTTGCGCCGCCAGTCGTCTTCAGGCAAATTCTTCACACGTCCGGGAGTCATCGCGCCTGTAAGCAGACCAGATTGCATGGGCGAATACACAATCACGCCGATGTTATGCTGCAAGCAATAGGGCAAGATCTCTCCCTCGATATCGCGTTTAATAAGTGAATACGGGGGTTGAAGACTACTGATAGACGCAATTTTTTCGGCGCGCTCCATTTGCTGGACACTAAAATTCGAGACACCGATATAGCGTACCTTGCCCTCTTTTTGAAACTGGGCCAGTGTACTCCACCCCTCTTCGATATCGGGGTCGGGGTTGGGCCAGTGAACTTGATAGAGGTCGATGACATCCGTCTGCAAGCGTCTCAAGCTGTTCTCTAACTCTTTTCGTAACGAGTCGGCTTTTAAATTCTGGCTGACCTCGCGCTTTTCATTCCAGACACTTGAACACTTTGTAAACACATAGGGCCGATTTGATATACCCTTTAGAGCGCGTGCAACAACCTCTTCCGAGCGCCCAAGCCCATACACTGCTGCTGTATCGATCCAGTTAATACCAAGGTCTAGTGCCTTATGAATTGCAGCGATTGACTCCTGATCATCCTGGGATCCCCAGCCGCCAATCCATTGGCCGCCGCCAAGCGCCCAGCTACCAAAGCCTATCGGCGTGATGTTCATATCTGTGTTGCCGAGTCGTTTTGTCGAATGTGTTGTTTGCATTTCTTTCTTCCTCCTTCGTCCGCGCATTGTCCTAATCTATAGGGACCGCATCGGTCACGTCCTTCTCAGCAATCGAAAGGCCAAAAGGACGTGACCGATACGGTCCCTACACCTAATGTGGGGCGGAACGTGATGAATCGTAGCGCGTTACGCTCCAACAACAGGGCCAGCTTCAGGACTGGTAGTGGGTCCTTGCACGACGGGCGCATCATTGTTCCAGTTGATGCGATCAAGCCACATGTAGCGACTATCGCCCTGACTACCATCTGGATTGACATTCCATGCGTGATAGAAGATCCACGTTGTATCGCCTACCTGTAGCACGGATTCGCCGCCAGGTCCGATGACAAATGGCTGCTTATCCGTCTTGCTTTTCAGAATGGGGTTGTTGCTCGCATCAGTACATGGACCCATTGCCGAGGTACAGGTTGCATAACCCACAGCGTAGTTGACACCTGCATAGCTGTTGGCAGAAAAGAAGAGGTAGTATTTGCTATTGTGCTTGAACATCTCCGGCGCCTCAACAACATTACCTTCCCACGACTGATCATCGGAAGCCAGACGTGTTGGTTTCCCTGTCAGGCTTAGCCCATCAGGAGCCAGTTGTTGTGCGTAGAGATACGTTGTTATACCGCAGCAGTTGCCATCATTTTTGTAGTACAGGTAGAGTTTGCCATCGTCGCTGAAGGGACGCGGGTCAATCGTTCCGCCTTCGTCCGCCTGACACACTAGCGCCTTGCTATTCGTGTCCTTGAACTTACCCTCCGGTTTGTCGCTTGTCGCTACACCAACACACTGTTTGTCGGATTGCTGGTCATGCGCGACGTAGTACATTACGTACTTGTTGCCTATATGTATGGACTCGGCAGCCCATACTTTCGAACCACCAGGACTCGCCCATGTTGGTAACGCAGGCATGGCATCGGGTAACATATCCCAATTTACCAGATTGCTCGAACGCGCTACCTGCACATTTTTGCCTCCCGCATTAGTGCCATAGGCATAGTACGTATTGCCATCTTGCATCACACGTGGGTCGGGAAAATCGGTCTGTAGCACTGGATTGACAAAGCTTCCTTTGGGCACAACCGTCGCTGTAGGTGTGCTTGTTGCCTGTTGGGTCTGCTGACCACAGGCAACAAGAATAACCATTAACACGCTCAGAAGTAACCCATGCATACATCTCTGTCGCATAGGTCTATTAGCCTTTCAAGCCAGAACTGGCAACGCTTTGTACAATGTAACGCTGGAGTACGACATAGATGATGAGTACAGGAATAGCGACAATCACTGCACCTGCCATCATCAGGCCATATTCAGAGGTATACGCCCCTTGTAGTGTGCGTAGACCGATGGGCAACGTCTGTAAGTTGGTGTCCTGCAATACAAGCAGTGGCCACAGGAAATCGTTCCAACTCGCGAGGAACGTGATGACCGCAAGCGTTGAGAGCGCAGGCCTTGCTAAAGGCAGCACGATTTGATAAAAGGTCTGGAAGGCATTCGCACCGTCCATTCGAGCTGCTTCCTCTAGCTCTTTTGGCAGCGACTCAAAAAACTGGCGCAGGAAGAAGACGCCAAACACACCCGCGAGATAGGGTGCAATCACGCCCGCATAGGTGTCGAGCAGCGTCAGATTGTAGATGGTGATAAAGTTTGGAATGAGGAACATCAGACCGGGCATGAAAAGCGTGGCTAACATTGCCCCATAAATCCACTTGCTGCCAGGAAACGTCATACGCGCATAGGCGTAGGCGGCAAGCGAGTCAAGGATCAGCACGAGTACCGTCGTGATAATGGCAATACCCAGACTGTTGATAAACCACGTGATAATCGGAATACTCGAGTCCGACAACAGGTTCTGATAGTTCTGTGCCGTTATGCGCTTTGGAATCCAGTAAACTTCTGGCAAGAAAAGCTGTGATTTGGGTTTGAACGATGTGGAGAGCATCCACAGGAGCGGTACCAGGATGATCAGCGCAATAAGAATGAGTAGTGCGTAAATTAGAATGCGCTGCACAATATGAGCCGTGTTTCGCCTACGCACAGCCGCGTCGGCCTCTTCGCGCCCCGCGTTTCTTGCACGCACCTGCGTCTGTGTACCTGAAGTGGTGGCCATACTCTTTCCTCTTTCTAGTCTCGACTACTAAAGAATCTGAAGTTCAGATACGAAAGCAGAATCATGATCGCAGCAACCACAAAGGACATTGCAGCCGCGCTTCCTACAAAGTGACGCTGGAAGGCATCAATGTAAATGCGCATCATGATTGGTTCGGTAGCACCACCACCGCCCGGCTGAGCAGGACCACCATTTGTCATGATAAAGGGCTGACCAAAGAGATTGAAGGACGCAATAATTGAGAGCGTGACGATGAGCAGCATAACGGGCCGCAGTTGGGGGAAGGTGACTTGCCAGAAAGACTGCCAGCTATTCGCGCCATCGACGCCCGCCGCCTCGTGTATTTGTTCGGGTATATCCTGTAGGGCAGCCAACAGAATAATCATGTTGAAGCCTGCCGTCCACCAGATCGTCGCGACATCTATCGCAACCCATGCCCAAGGCAATGTCGAGAGCCAGTCAGGAGTGGGAAGATGCAGGGCGGCGAGATAATAATTAGCAAGACCACCAGCGCTCTGGAAAATCCAGAACCAGAGCAGGCCAACAACCGCAACTGAAAGCACCCATGGTGCAAAGTAGATCGCGCGGAAGATGTTGCGTCCCGGCAATTTCATGTTGAGTAGGACGGCCAAGCCTAGAGGAATAAAGACGAGAAACGGCACGCTGTAGAACACAAACTGAACCGTGTTCCACAATGCATTCCAGAACTCGGAGAATTCAACCGTACCAGGAGTAAAGATGTGCAGGTAGTTCTGCAACCCTACGAATGCATTATTCGTTTGTAGATAATCGTACTGGTACAGGCTGATGAACAAGCCATTAAAAAATGGATAGCCCACGAACAGAATGAAGAAAATCAGATGGGGCAGAATAAACAGATACGGCGTCAGGCTAAAACCAGTTCTTCTTTTCCTGGCCGACGTACTCGTAGCCGCACCCTGCTGTTGCACAATTGTCGCCATCGAAATGTCCTTTTCACAGCTACGAGGGAATGACCTCTCTGGCATCCCCTACGTACAACATTATCCCTATGTGGAGAGAAAGCGAACCCGATACGATATCGAGTTCGCCCTATATCTACTAGCTGGTTGGTGCAGAACCGTACTTCTGCTTGTTCTGTGTAAGAATCTGATTCGCACGGGAGGCTGCTTTATCCAGCGTGCCTTTGATATCAGAGGATGTACCTGCCATAATCGCACCAACGGCATCGGTAAGAGGCGCAAACGCATCGGAAACTCCTGGTATTGCTGGTGGGAATACAGGTGTTTCAACCGATGCAGCCAACGCGCTCTGTAGCGGCAATGCCTTCAGTTGAGAGCTATTACGAGCTGTATTATAAGCAGGAATATTACCAGCACCTGACCACTGAACCGCATTAGTTTCCAAGTACTTGATAAAGGTAACGGCGCCATTATCTTTACACTTGTCAATGCCTTTTTTGTGCACAGGCAGTGCGAGGGAGGCCATACCAGCCCATGTTGCAGGTTGTGAACCAATTTGAGGTACAGCTGCAGCCATTCCATTGAAATCGACACCTTGCCCCGTAACGTTGGTCGCTTGCCAGATACCGTTCCAGATCATACCAACGGTACCAGACTTAAAGGAGTTAAGGTCAGCATCCACAGGCAGTTTCGGCGCAGAATATTTCCCCTGAGCCTGCTTCATCCATTGCAATGCTTGTACACCAGCGTTGCTATTCCATGTAGCTTGTGTGCCATCAGTACTAAACTCGGTACCACCATACTGGTGTAAGAGTTGCTGGAAGATTTGCTGGACAGGGAAGCCTGCTGTAATTTGGAAACCATGCTGGTTGCCTTTTGTGACAGCTGCAGCGGCAGCATCAAAATCCGAAGCCGTCTTTGGCGGATTATTAATGCCTGCTTTCTTCAACAGGTCTGCATTGTAGTACATCGTCATCGGCACAATGCTCAGCGGAATGACATAACGCTTGCCCGCGATTTGACCAATATTCCAGGCTGGTGCTGGAAAATCACTGCTGGAATAACCCAACTGAGGAAGATAATCATCCATTGGACGAATGATGTGACGGAACGCCTCAGTAGCGATCAGATCCTCATTGATGATTGCGATATCTGGCAGTGTGTCAGAGGCGGCAGCAGTATCAAGCTTGGTTGGGTACTCTGCCTGCGTGGTCATCTGCACTTTGACATTTTGCTGTGAAGAGTTGAAGCTAGAAACCAAACGCCCCATATAAGGACCATCAGGGCCAGTAAACGGATTCCAGTAGGAAAGCTGTACGTTCCCACAATTCGTCCCATTGCCGCTGTTCGATGATGTAGCTGCCCCACTACCACAGGCGGCAAATATCATACTTACAACGCTCAGGAACATAAAGATACTGAGAATTTGTTTTGATCGAGGCTGCATGAAATAAGACTCCTTCGATGTTCTACACAGAACAACACTGTTCTGCCAATAAAGAGTAAACCGTCCTCATAACGTATGAGGAACACCTACGTATCGTGCCTGCTTGCTTGACATCATAACATCTGGTACTTCAAGACACGTTTTTGTAAAGAGGAAAGTTTCTATGGAGCACTTTGAACTGCGTCTTCTAACCTAAATACATGTGGGGCACGACGTACCTACTCCTTCCCTAGAAAGGCCCTACGTCAATAACTACCATTCTTCCTTGTGTAACAATGATACAAGAATTCTTGTAAGAATACAAGCTCACAGTATATACGTTGCCTTCTATACGATTATTCACGAGCAAATAGCACAAAAAATAGTGGGAACAGTATCCCACTATTTTTTGTGCTATTTGCTTGTTAGTGTCAGTTAGAGTCCGAGCTGCTGCCGATACTTGTTCCACTGCTGTACCAATTGCTGGCGAACCTGTGTGCCAGGGTATGGTGTGTAGAGCAGAGCAACGACGATACCGGCAACGAGACCGAAGCGGAAGAGACCCTGTGCATTGGCCTTCTGTCGTGCCTTGCGCTCCTTCTCCTTCTCCTTCTGTGCCTCGTCCAGCTTGTCTTCAACGTTCGACTTCGCGTCGAGGAAGCTTGATTTGGCCTTTTTAGAGGCTTTCTGTACAGCATCCGAAGCGTTGTCTACGGCATCCTGAGTCTTTGACTTGCCCTGTAAGAATTCCAAACCCGATGGTCGTGATGCTGTATCAAGAGCATCCTGAGCAGCTGATTTGCCCTTCTTAAGGGTCTTGCTTGTCTGCTGAGAGACCGTATCTGCAATATCCTGCACGTTCGATGTCACTGAGGATGCATTGGACTTTCCAGACTTCTGCACCTTCTTGAGGTTCTTCTGAGCCTCTTTCTGAGCCATCTTGAAGTTCCTTTGGGCTTCTTTCTGAGCCTTCTTCAGGTTCTTGCGTGCAGTTCGCGTGTTCTTTTCAAACGCATCCTGTACAGTATCAGTGGTATCGCTGATTACGTCCTGGGCCTTTGAGATGCCTGCTGCAACGGCGGTCTGTACGGTATCCTGTACCGAGCCGATGCTGTCTTGCACATTGCCCAACCCACCTTGTACCGCATCCTGCACACTACTCAACCCACTTTGTACGGCATTCTGCACGCCACTCGTCTTGTCTTGCACGGTATCCTGCAAGTCACTGAGTCCACTCTGCGCCTTTTTCAAATTCTTATTTGACTGTTTCGCGTTCGATCTGAAAAAGCTGCGTGCTGCTGCAGTACCAGTTGCCAGTGTGTCCTGGGCCTTACCAACAACATCCGGGACATTATTGTCGTCCTGATCGTCTGAAAGGGCGGGAATGTTACTTTGTGTATCGTCATTGGATGATTGTATCGAGTCTTTTGCATTCGAAAATGTTGATAGAGCTGTATCCTTGACATTTCCGAGGGCGAGCGCTGCTGTATCTTTCGCAGACTGGATCGTGTCTTTTGCGCTATCAACAGTTGCTTGTGCTGCATCCTGGGTTTGGTCAGCTTTAGAGCGACCAAGAATATTGAATCGAGCCATGTATATCCTCCATTTTTCCGTTAGATGTTATTGCATACATTGTAGAACTGTAGGACTATTGTAAAAAGAGCGAAATACGCCTCCCGACTTACCTGTCGTCTATATAGTCCACGAATGAGACCTATAAGTGGTTTCATGATTTTGTGATACTCTACCCATATAGGCTATTGTTTGGAGTAGTTGGAGGCACCTGTGAAGATTAAACGTATGGGGCGCACCGGCCTCAAGGTTTCAGAAATATGTCTTGGCACGATGACTTTTGGCAACCAGTGTGATGAACGGACATCGCACGCGATTATGGACACCGCCGTTGCGTCAGGCGTAACTTTTTTTGATACAGCTGATGTGTACCCACTTGGCGCGAAACCGGATATGGTTGGGAGAACGGAAGAGTACATTGGCACATGGCTACAGGCAGGAGCA
>CAXTCR010000088.1:0-13811 GCA_964242555.1 uncultured Ktedonobacteraceae bacterium | reverse complement strand
AATAAGCTTTCCACTTCGGTAATGACTCCGTCAGAACTTAGGCAACATCTTAGAAGCGTGGGAACATCAGAATCCATCGCTCATCAACACATTAGACACACCTACCTCCCCTGTGACAAAATATACGTATCTCTTCTAAAGGTATGTTCTCTCCTATGGTTAACCATAGGTGTACGCATCGACTTCTATGGACTTTACCTCATTCTTTTAATGAAGGAGCTACTCTACATATGGCATCTCAAGGCTATATACGCTTCCCCAATATCTATCAAGATAGAATAGTCTTTGTCTCGGAAGATGATCTCTGGCTGACGACGAGCGAGGGTGGACGTGCGGAACGCCTGACAGCTGGCGTTGGTGAGGCAACCTATCCCTTCTTCTCGCGTGATGGTGAGCTATTGGCGTTTGTGGGGCGCGAGGAGGGACCGAGCGAGGTTTATGTCATGCCCGCGCTTGGTGGTCCGGCCCAACGTCTCACCTTTCATGGCGGTAATTGTCGCGTGCTTGGTTGGTCGCCCGACAACACCGAGATTTTGTATACCAGTAGCGCGGGCCAGTTCGCGGCTAACTTCGATGTGATCTATGCTATAAAACCTACTGGCGGATTACCGCGACAACTGCCCTATGGTAAGGCAAGCGCAATCTCCTATGGACCACAAGGAGGGGTAGTGCTTGGTCGCAATGGCACGAACTTCGCGCGCTGGAAACGCTATCGCGGCGGCACGACTGGTCACTTATGGTCTGATCCAACGGGCAACGGTACGTTCGAACGCCTGGAAAATCTCAAGGGCAACGTGGTCAACCCGAACTGGATTGGTGAACGCATCTACTTCCTCAGTGATGCGGATGGTGTGGGCAATGTATACTCATCTATGCCGCAGGGAGAGGATGTACGTCAGCATACGCATTCGCCAGATTTTTATGCACGCCACTTGACAACCGATGGGCAGCGGCTCGTGTATCACGCGGGTGCGGAGTTGTACCTGTTCGATCCACGCACTGGAGAGAGCACGCAACTGAATGTAACACTGCCCAGTGTGCGTACACAGCGCAACCGCAAGTTTGTCTCCGCCGCCACGTATCTCGATACCTATGCCTTGCATCCTAAAGGCTATCAAATTGCTCTGACGACGCGTGGCAAGGCGTTCACAATGGGCAATTGGGATGGACCTGTGCTGCAACATGGTGAGCAGGATGGTGTGCGATACCGTTTCCTCGAATGGCTGAACGATGGTAAACGCTGTGTCGCGGTGTGTGATGCCCCTGAGCGTGAGGTGCTGGTAGTCTTCAATCCAGAGGAGGCCACCGAGCCGGAACTGCTGACCGACCTTGACCTTGGTCGCGTTGTCAATCTGGTGGTCTCACCAGTGCATGATGCCGTTGCCATCACCAATCATCGCAACGAACTGATCGTGGTCGCGCTCGAAGCGCGTAAGTCTCAGGTGATCGAACGCAGCAATTTCAGCCGTATTGACGGCGTCGCATGGTCCCCGGATGGGCGTTGGCTAGCCTATGGTTTTCCAATTTCCTCACAAAAGACGGCGATTAAACTCTGTGACCTGGAAAGCGGCGGCACCTATCAGGCAACGGAGCCGGTGCTGGTGGATAGCAAACCAGCATTCGATCCAGAGGGCAAGTATCTCTACTTCCTGGGACATCGCATCTTCAACCCCGTACATGACAATCTGCAGTTCGATTACAACTTTCCGCGTGGCGTGAAGCCCTATGCCATTACCCTTCAGCGCGAGACTCGTTCGCCCTTCATCGCCGAACCAAAGGCGCCCGAAGAGAAGGATAAGAAGGAAGAGGAGAACGGCGACAAGCCATTCGCGCATGAGGATAACGCTCCAACCCCTGAACTGCTAGAGGGTGGAGTACAGGGCAAAAACGGCAGCGAGAAGCCAGACAATGAGGTCGAGCCTGTCGTTATCGATCTCGAAGGCATTACCGAGCGTGCTGTGCCTTTTCCGGTCAGCGAAGGACGGTACTACGCTGTGCACGGTCTCAAAGGAAAAGTGCTGTTCCTCTCCTATCCCATTGAGGGAGCCATAGACGACCCCGATGAAGAAGATCATGGGCCAAAGGGCGGCATCGACATGTATACCTTCGAGAAATATAAAAACGAACGTATCATTTCGGGTGTCAGCAGTTTCGATGTATCACGTGACAACAAAACACTGCTCTACAAGTCGGGACGGAAAATGCGTGTGCTCAAGGCCGGCGACAAGCCGAACAAGTTGGAGGACGATAAGGGGCCGGGTCGTGAAAGTGGCTGGATTGATCTGGGACGCGTCAAAGTATCGGTGCATCCAGCGGCAGAATGGAAACAGATGTTTGCTGAGGCGTGGCGTTTGCAGCGCGAACAATTCTGGTCCGAAGATATGTCCGGCATTGATTGGAATGCGATCTATGCTCAGTATGCGCCATTAATCGAGCGCGTCAGTTCGCGCTCCGAATTGTCCGATTTGTTCTGGGAATTACAGGGCGAACTTGGTACGTCACACGCCTACGAAATGGGTGGTGAATACCGGCGTGGCCCGCAGTATAAACAGGGCTTTCTCGGCGTCGACTGGACCTATGACGCGGAACATGATCGCTATCGTATCGCTCGTATCGTCAAGGGCGATACCGCAAACGAGAAGACAACTTCACCTCTGACAAGCCCCGGCCTGAACGTGCATGTCAACGACGCAGTGCTGGCAATCAATGGACAACGAGTTAGCAAGACCCGTCATCCACAGGAATTGCTCGTCAATCAAGCTGGCAACGAGGTGCAATTGACCATTGAGGATGCGGAGGGCAAGCGGCGTGTGATTACTGTTGAGGCGCTCTCGGATGAACGTACTGCGCGTTATCGTGAGTGGGTCGAAAGCAATCGACGAACGGTACATAGCGTCTCCAAGGGCTTGGTTGGCTATGTTCACATACCCAACATGGGAGGAACAGGCTTTGCCGAATTCCATCGAGGCTATCTCGCGGAATACGACTACCCTGCGTTGCTGATAGATGTGCGCTGGAATGGTGGCGGCAACGTCTCCGGTCTGCTCCTGGAGAAACTTGCCCGCAAGCGCCTTGGCTATGACTTCTCGCGCTGGAACCAGCCGGAGCCATACCCGCAGGAGTCGCCGCGTGGCCCAATGGTCGCGCTCACCGATGAACATGCAGGCTCTGATGGCGACATCTTCAGTCACAGCTTTAAACTCATGGGCCTAGGACCGTTAATTGGCAAGCGCACATGGGGTGGCGTCATCGGTATTCATCCACGTCATAAGCTCGTTGACAACACCGTGACGACGCAGCCCGAATACTCTTTCTGGTTCAAAGATGTGGGCTGGAACGTAGAAAACTATGGTACCGACCCCGATATCGACGTAGATATCGCGCCACAAGACTACGTCAATAATCTTGACCCGCAGCTTGAGCGCGCTATAGCCGAAGCAGTTCGTCTCATCGAGGAGCGACCGTCATTGGAGCCAACACCTGGACAACGTCCACGATTGGGTCGACGGTAGTGTTGTGATGTATAGCCAATGAGTTGTTTTTTGACGCCATGGATGTGGTCCCAACGCAAAAACATGTCTTTGCGTTGGAACCACATCCATGCGTCCGTTGTAGCGCCGATTTATCGTGTATACCCACCTGTAAACTTAAATACTGCCCGACCGCAACTTATACACCTTTATCGCGATCTGCAACGTGAGCCAGTTGCTGCGCTCTTGCAGGTCGACTTCGCAGAGCGATTGCAGGCGGTCGAGGCGCTGGATAAGCGTATTGCGATGCACAAAGAGCCGCTCAGAAGTCTTTGTCAGATTGCCGGCGCATTCAAGGTAGACCTCGAGCGTATTGAGTAGCTCTGTATTCTTGCGCGAGTCGTAGTTGTCGATCAGCGCGATCTGGTCTTGAAACACGTCGCGCAAGTCGTCCATCCGCGCAATTTTATACAGGTAGCGATATACGCCAAGATCATTGAAGTGCGTCACCAGTGGCTGTGTGCGCGCATCCTCTTCTCGCTGTAGATTCTGCCCCATTTGTAGAGCTTCATTGGCCTCCGCGAAGCCACGGCGGTAGTCGCTAATATTCTGGCATGTGTTACCAATACCGATAGCTAGTTGCACGCCATATTCGGAATGCATCTGTCGTGCAAGCTCGAATAACCACGATTTCAAACGTGCACCTGTCGGGTCTTTGCTTAGCGAGACAATGCAGTTCAGCATATTTTCGTGCTCGTACAGCAGTGAGCCAGGATAGCTATCCGTGATGCGCCGGCGAAAGATGCCAGCGATCCGTTTATACATGCTGTGAATTTGGCTCCCCTGCGCATGTGCATCCTCGCCCGTAGGGTCTTGTAGACGCCTGACCTCTTTCCCTTCCTGCATTGCCATGCTTTTACTCTCGCTCTTGCGCAACTCGACGTGCATGGTCTCTATAATGACAACAGCATGGGAGCGCGAGAGATCGCAGCCAAGAAAGCTAGCACGCTGGCGCAGAGAATCCTCTGCATCGGGAGTACCATGGAGCAGATCATCAAAAAATCCCTTGACGAGATTCTTCTGGGCTAGTTGATTGACGAGATAGCTGTTTTTAATCGCGATTGCGGCCTGATTTGCGATGGTTGTCAGCAGGGTTGAGTCCTCGACGCTGTAGCGCCGTGGCTTGCTCGAATAGCAATTGATGAGTCCTAGTTGCTCTGTCCCTGCAACAAGTGGAGCCGAGAGGAGCGTCCTGTACGACGAGTCCTGTACTGGATTTAAGCGCGCAAGGGCGTACTCACTTATAGTGGGGTAGTCGCTGCTCTGCCCCTTTTCCCCTCGCAGTGCTACCTGATGGAGTCCGTTCAACTGCTCCATAACGGCACGGTCAACATCAATCGACTCGAAGCTTGTGCTGAGGTTTGGTGAGGTTGCGCGCACCGTAAGCCGTCTTGCATGGCGTAGTGTGTCCGTTTCTCGTTCCCGAGATGCGTCCATAAGCATCACAACGCACAGGTCAACCTCCATGATCTGCACCGTCAGGTTCGCCAGCGAACGCAGCATATCATCGAGGTATAGTCCTGAACTGATTGTCTGGCTTAGGACCGAGAGGGAGGTTAAGATGCTCAATTTGCGCTGTGTGTTCTCGTACAATTGTGCGTTCTCGATGGCGCTCGCCACCAGTGCCGCGATATTGCTCACAAAGCGATGGTGTTCGTCGGTGAATTCATGTGGTGCAACAGCTTGCAGCGTGATGACACCCAGCAGGTTACGGTCCTTCGTGATGATGGGAACCGTCAGCATGGACTGGAACTTTTCCTCCTCCAGCTCTGGAAAATAATAGAAGCGAGGATCGTCCATTGCCTCATCTTTGAGAAATACGGGCGTCCGGTGGAGTGCGACCCAGCCCGCAATGCCCTCGCCAAGCCCCATCTCGATCTTGCCAACAAGACTCTTGTGACGCTGTGTCGTGCTGGCGAGGACGAGACGCTCCTTCTCCTTATTGTACATATAAATAAATGCCATCTGGCATTGTGTGGCGCGAACAACAATGTCCACAAGGTGATGCAGCACGTCATCAAGTCTCAACGTTGAGCCGACAGTAGAAAGTACCTCGTTGAGCAGAACATTTTCCTGTGTCCTTGTCTCAAGCATACGGCTTAGTTCAGCATTCTCCTCCCGCAATTGCTCTACAAAAAGCGTGTCTTCGCCTGTTGGAGCCGGGAAAAGGTGCTGAGAAGTGTCGGCTTTAGTAGACATACAAACCTCCGGTCAAAATGCAAGCAACTACAATCTCTCCACGCTAAACGCCTCTCGTCCTTGTAAAGTGCTTCAGTCTACAAGATATACAAAAAGCGACTGAGATGACGATGAAAACATCATCACATCAGTCGCTTCATTGCGTTTTTCCTGCATGTGGATATTACGTACATATGTGTGTTAGTTCTATTGTACACACTTTCTTACCCAACGTCCAGACTTTTTCTACCATTCGTACCTCCAATACGACATATGGTATAGTATCCGGTAGTTCGCCTCGTAAGGTAACTTCACGTAAGTAAAGGACAATTGTCATGCCGTATGATCTCGTACTACGTCACGCACGCCTACATCGTCAACAAGACCTCGTTGATATTGCCATTGAAAATGGACAATTCGTGCGCATCTCACCCGATCTTTCGTCGGAGTCGGCAACGCGGACGCTTGATGCTGCTGGCAACCTTGTTATTCCCCCACTTATAGACTCCCATGTGCATCTCGATGCCGTCTTAACTGTAGGCCAGCCACGCTACAATAGTAGTGGCACCTTGTTAGAGGGCATACAGATTTGGAGTGAGCGCAAACCCAGTCTGACGCATGAGGATGTAAAGCAACGCGCCCTCGAAGCTATTCGTTGGGAGGTTGCGCAGGGCACGTTGTACATTCGTAGTCATGTCGACGTGTGTGATCCTCAACTCACGGCCCTGCGCGCATTGCTAGAGGTCCGCGAAGAGGTGCGAGACATTTGTACCCTACAACTTGTCGCCTTTCCACAGGATGGCATTCTCTCGTTTCCTCACGGACGCGAATTGATGCGAGAAGCTATGGAACTGGGCTGTGATCTCGTCGGCGGTATACCACACTACGAGGCAACGCGCGATATGGGCGTTGAGGATGTCCATTTTGTCTTCGAACTCGCCAAAACCTACAACCGCGATATCGATTGTCATTGCGATGAGACGGATGATCCACACTCACGCTTCACCGAGGTCATGGCCGCCGACACGCTTGAACAAGGCTGGCAGGGACGCGTCACCGCGAGCCATTGTACAGCAATGCACTCCTATGACAATGCCTACGCATTTAAGTTGATCCGTCTGCTTGCTCGTGCACAGGTGAACGTTGTGGCGAACCCCTATGATAATGTCGTCTTGCAGGGACGATTTGATACCTATCCGAAGCGGCGTGGAATCACGCGTGTAAAGGAATTATTGGCGGCGGGCGTCAACGTCTCACTTGGCCATGACTCGATTATGGATCCGTGGTTTCCGCTGGGCAGAGGGGATATGCTGGCAGCCGCACAGCTTGCACTGCTCCTCTGTCATATGAGTGGCGCGGAAGAGATCAATGACGTGCTTGACCTGATTACAATGCGGGCCGCGCAAACCTTACGTATCGGGGACGGCTATGGCATCGGAGAGGGCAAACCTGCCGATTTTCTCGTGCTCGACGCACCATCGGCATTTGAAGCTCTGCGGCTGCTACCTGCTCGTCTTCATGTCTTCAAAGCAGGACGTGAGATTGCCTCCACTACGCCCGCGCAAAGCGTGATGGTGCGCGATGGAGAGCAGCAGAGCGTTGCTTTTCGTCCCTAGCTGCCAAGAATATTGATAGCACGCGCCGCTATTCCTGCGACGACGATCAGCGAGATAATCGACTCGATCATCATCAGAACTTTCGCGGGACGACTGAGCGGTGCCGTGTCGGTTGGACTGAAGGCGGTTGCGGTATTGAACGCGAGAAACACATAATCGATAAAGTGTGGTGCCCAGCCGTCTGTGTCCCCATCTACTTGCTGCGGAAACATAAAATCTATCGCCTTGTGATTTGCTTTATGTCGCTGCAATGGACCTCCACCATCAAGCTCCCAGTACCAGAGTCCAAAGACCAGGATATTGGAGATCCAGAGAATAGCGGCATCTTGAACAAGGCTAATGGAGTCCTTCGATGCCCTCGTTGGCAGTGTTTGGAGGAGCAGGAGAATACTCCCGACGAGTGCAACCGTGGCCACTCCAGCGAGCAGAAAGCCGAGAATACGCGCAAATCTCTGTGGAAGGCGGCGGCGCGCAAAAGTGGAGTAAAGCAGCGGCAGTATCAGCAGGACTTCGAGTGCGAGTGGTAACCACCGCGGAATGAGAGCGGGGATTAATCTGTCGGACAGGAATAAATACAGCACACCAAGTGCAAGGATGCCCACAATTGCCGCCCAGCGTTGTAGCATGAGTGCCCTGAATAATTTCTGATGATTGGGAGCGTTCAGAAGTGGGTCTGCCACCTGTACATTCTCTTGTCCCTCGTGGACTTCTTGTATATCCTTCATCGAAAACCTCGAAGCTGAAAATAATAACGCAGTACAGTAGTCCGATTTTCTCATACCACACGCTGTTTTGCAAGCCATCTAACATTCGTATAGTCATAAATATGGAATAGGTGCACTCTGTATATGACAATATTTTCATCTTGGCGCAATTTTACTCCGTTCGTGTGTATTTTCCGTTATACTATATGGACGTAAGGGCTTTTAGGGGGCGTAAGAGGTGAAGATGGAAGAACGAGGTAAGGAATTGTTGGATGTGGAAGTATTAGAGGCGCATATTTCTGTCGCTGCGAGTGTTTCAACGTTGGTCCGTGAGTGTAGCGCAATTACTGATTATCGGATACTGCGTAACACGCTTCCAAAACGGGTGGCCCAGCTTCTCCGTTGTCGCTGTGTGCTGCTGTATCAAAAAGTAGGTGACACACTGCAATTTGCTGCTGGCACCTACGATGAGCAACCCGGCTGGTCTGCCGCCTTGCTCTCTGTCGTACACATTAATCCTGTCGCGCTCTCGGGCAACACGCCAGAGGCACAGGCATGGCGTACACAAACTTCTTTACCTGTACCCCCTCTCCTGCCAACGAGAGTTGTCGCGCCGCTTGTGTACCGGCAGCGCTGCACCGGTGTGCTTGTTGCTATTCGTGACAGTGATAATCAGCAAGGGGATGAGCATGAGGAGCGTGCGTTTGCGACGCATTGGAGCGTAGATGATATTCAGACGGTAACGGCGATTGCCGATGTCGTGGCTATGCTGCTAGAGAATACGCGCCTGTTGGAGCGTAATCGAGAATATACCCATACACTTTCGCTATTGACATCGATGAATAATCAGCTGACGTATGCCTTGTACGAGGTGGAACGCTTGCGGACGCTTGTGATGCAGCGTATGCGCGAAATCGCGCAGGTTGATGTCTGCGATATGGTGGTCTTCTCATCGCCCGAGGTGCACCTATCCTGGATAACCCCGGAACTTTGTGACATGCTCGTGTCCTACTTTCAGGAGCAACCTTCCTCTTCATCTCTTGTTCTTGAACGTCCTGGAAACGCGAATTTCACGCTTTCAGAAGCTGTGTTCAACCTTGTTCCCTCGGCAATTAAGACCTTCTTCGTCTTTCCACTCGTAGGATCGCGCCCAATGATGCGACAGGTACGCACAACTCGTAAGACACAAACGGAAAAGCGTGGACCGGAGACGCATGTCTTGGGGCTTGTGGTCGGAGGATATCAACAAGCATGGAAGCTGCGGCGCGAAGACGCTATGCTGTTACAGATCGTCGTGAGTCAGGCGAGCGCGGTGCTCGAAAACATGCAGCTGGTTGCGGAAGTCGTGGAGGCGCGAGACGAAGCGCGCAAGTTGTTACGCCGCGTGCTCGATGACCAGCGGCTTCGCGCCTTGATCCTGGAAAATATTCCCAGCGGCCTTGTGACGGTAGACATGCAGGGGCGCATTACAACATTCAATACCGCTGCACAAACTATTCTTCGCTATCAAGTGCAAGAAGCGAAGGGCAAATTACTGACGGACCTGCTGGACATTCCATCGTCCTCGGCACACAAGCCCTCGCATTATTTCTTGAATACCACATCCTCACCACTCCATCGCGAGGATGTCGCGCACGTGTTGGAACAGGGTGAGGCGCAAAAGGGCACGTTGCTCACATCGGACTCGACTGGCCAGGAACTTGTGCTCGATATGGATATTGAGCCACTGCACAATGATGCTGGCAAGAGAGTTGGTGCATTGATTACCTTTACGGACGTGACTTCTGTGCACCGTCTGGAGGAAGAAAAACGTCGGCTTGACCGTCTGGCCTCTTTAGGCGAAATGGCCGCGAATGTGGCGCACGAGGTACGCAATCCGCTTGCCTCGATCAAAACCTCGATTCAAATGCTGGTCGACGATCTTACAGACGAGGACGAACCCGATGAGCATGACGAATCGCGCCTGTCGCTCGCGCAAGAGTCAACAACCGTCATGCTCAAAGAGGTTGAACGCTTAGATTCTATTGTCCGGGACATGCTGCTCTTCGCCAAGCCCCGGCAACTGCATCGCAGCATGTGCAATATTCTTACACTCAGCGATCATGTGTTGGGGCTTATGCAGAAACAGTGTGCGGACGCACATGTGCATATTCAGCGTTTTTACGAAGATGTGCCGACGCTGTGGATAGATATAGGCCAGATAGAGCAGGTCCTGTTCAATTTGTACACGAACGCACTACAATCTATGCCAGAGGGTGGCAATCTGACGATCTCCTGCCGGGTGGTAGAGCGTGCTGCTGGGCAGCAACAAAACTCCGTTACCGAGGCGCAGCAATGGGTTGCCTTGACCATTACCGATACGGGCGTTGGCATTCCCCCCGACGTGCTTCAGCGCATCTTTCAGCCATTCTTTACCACGAAAGCACATGGTATTGGCTTAGGCTTGCCCATCACGCGGCGTCTCATCGAGGATCATGGTGGAACACTGCACGTCGAAAGTCAGGTTGGCAGTGGTACGACCATGACGGTGAGTCTTCCTGTGCTTGTAGGACCAGTCGAGGAAGAAAAGTAGAGATATGTTTGTAGGGGGTAGAAGACGGTGAGCCTTGTCATTCTCATTATTGATGATGAGCCAAATTTGCCACATCAACTCGCACGATACCTGCGTAAGCGGAGCTATGAGGTCTACACTGCGCCCGACGGTGAAGCCGGGTTACGAGAACTGCAGAAATATACAGTTGATCTTGTTCTGCTTGATGTGCGTTTGCCCAAACAGAGTGGACTGGAGGTGCTGGAACGTATCCGAACGCTGGAGCCAGAACTCCCGGTTGTGATGTTGACGGCCTATGGAGACGTGCAAAATGCTGTCGCGGCGATGAAGCTTGGCGCGTCAGACTACTTGCTCAAAGGCTTTGATCTCGAAGAACTCTTGCTTGTGGTACAGCGCGTCCTCGAAACGAGTGCCATGTCACGCGAACTGCGGCAACTGCGACGCGAACGTAGCGACTCGTACCGCTCTCTAATTGGGCAAAGCAAGGGCATGCGTGATGTATTTGAGATGGTGGCGAAAGTCGCGCGAAGCGATACCGCCTCTGTGCTGATCACGGGCGAAAGTGGTACCGGAAAAGAGGTGATTGCGCACGCTATCCATGAGCAGAGTGCTCGCGTCGTTGGTCCTTTTCATCCTCTGAATTGCGCGGCGATACCAAACCACCTGTTGGAAAGCGAATTGTTTGGGCACGAGCAATATGCGTTTACCGACGCGAAAAAGCAGAAACGCGGGTTACTCGAACTCGCCGAGGGTGGTACGCTGTTCCTTGATGAGATCGGCGAGATGCCACACGATATGCAGGCAAAGCTCTTGCGTGTCTTGGAAACGCGCTCATTTTTTCGTCTCGGTGGAAACAAGGAAGTGACGATCAATGTGCGAGTGCTTGCCGCCACCAATCGCAACCTTGAGAAAGCTATGAAAGATGGCACATTCCGCTCCGATCTGTACTTCCGTCTTGCTGTACTCAAAATTGAACTCCCCCCACTGCGAGAGCGGCCAGACGACATTCTGTTGTTTGTGTCGCGCTTCATCGAGGATTTCAATAGGTCGCTTGGACGTAACGTGCGGCGTATAGACCCGGAGGCGCAGCGTTTTCTGCTCGCCTACAACTGGCCCGGTAACGTGCGAGAACTGAAAAACGTAATCGAGCGGGCAATGATTTTGAGTAGCAATGACGAACTCCTGCCGGCCCACCTACCATATGAAATCGTCGGTGCCTCAAGTATGCAGACCGCACATGTACATGATCCCCTCACACAGTGGCTAGAGGTGCGTCCCATCGGTCCCTTTTCCTTTGAAGAGGTTACTGGCCGGGTCGAGCAACATATGCTGCGTACAGCGTTAGAAAGCACAAAGTACAATCGAGCAAGATCGGCTGAATTGCTCGGCTTAAAGGTAGACCAGCTGCGTTACCTTATGCGCAAACACAACGTAGAAGCGCCGTAGCTTCATCCATCTACATAGGAATGACAGCATATGGTATCATGAATATGGATACACCGAATTATGTCGTTCATCTTTATAATGAATACGGTTCTGTATCATCCATAGGGGTCGAAAGCAATTCGTCTTCGATCTCCTGCCAGACCTCAAGCTCAACCTCGGCATTGGTGAGGCGTGTGCCATTGCGTGCTGATGACTGAAACTTCTTTGTGACCCGGTCTCGGAAGGTTGCGATGATTGGTCTCTGGACTTCCGGCGGTGGCATAAACCGCAATTCTAGTAGGGAGGATTTATAGAAGTCTTTTTTATCAAAGGCCAGCGAAATAAGGTCGCTAAACGCGCCGAGCAGCGTCACACGTTGCTGTGAGAAATAGCCCTCCTGCGTGCTTGATGCAAGCAGGCAACCGGCAATACGTCCTTCGAGATGAATGGGGTATGCGACAGCGCTTATCTCGAAGTCGCCCATATAGGCAGGAAACGTCTTATTTTTGCGTAAATCATTGTTATTGACGAAGTGCCGCGACTCAGTCGCGTAGCCCGACATGGACTCAAGGCCGAGGAACAGTACATCATGTTCAAGATCAGCCGTCCACGGTGGCGTGCCCTTGCCGGCACTTTCGCGAATACTGCGGATCTTCCCATCTTTAGGTGGCATGCATTGAATCAGTTTGATCGCCATACCCGTATTGTTGGGATCGAGTTGGAGCAGCGCCTGCTTAAGCACCATGTCGCTGATACGCCAGAAGCGCAGGCTCTCGGTTGTCATCGTACGCACGTTGAGCACTTGCGCGAAGAAATCGGAAGAAATAGTTTCGGTGGTATCACCTTTCAACCAGGACTGAATTTCAGGGAAGTATTCTTCGACAGCATCGAGCATCTGATCACGGTGCCTTGGTTGTAGTACTTGTATGAGCCGAATCAGGTGTGGACGTTGTGGATTAGATTCTCCATTTGCCCAACGTGTGAGTGTCATATCGGACATGCCAAGCGCTGCGGCCAGCCGTTTTCGCTCAGGCGCTGATCGAATAATGTCCTTAAGAACAGAGGACCATGCAGGAGGCTCATTTGCCATAATTGCCACCTCTTGTATACTAAACGTAGAAATTTCAGTCAACAAACACATGATACCAGAGGGTCTACTATGCGTCAACCTTCTGGAACAAGAAGAGCGAATCGCGGAAAATAGGAAATGTGGTATGGGAAAGTGTATTTTAGTAATCGACGACGATAAAGAGGTACGAGAAATTATTTCATTTATACTGAGACACAATGGGTTCGAGGTAGTTGTGGCTGCTAACGGTCTACATATTGGGCACCTGTTAGCACAACATGTACCCGATTTAATCCTGTTGGATGTCATGATGCCAGGGGAGGATGGTTTTCGCCTCTGTCAGTATTTGCGGCAAGACGCGCGGACGCGACACACTCCTATTATGATTATGACCGCGCATACCGAAGACATCTACCAGCGTATCAGCAGAGATGTAGGTGCTTCAGAGCATATCACAAAACCTTTTCACCCCCTTGTGCTTGCGGAAAAGGTCAGAACGCTACTCGGTGACGAAAAAACGAGAAATTGAGCGATAAACTACTTGTCTATACGCGTAAAAGTTGGTATCATTACAATCAAGAGTGTCCTGGCAAGTTCAAGGAAGCAGTACGATCATGCCAAATAAATACGAACGCGAGATCGAAGAGATTCTGCGTAACCTGGAGCAAAACGAGCCTAAAGCAGGTGTGGGTCAAAAGTTTAACGAGCGACTGCGCCGTAAGCCCGTTCCGCAGCGTC
>CAXTCR010000087.1:0-14100 GCA_964242555.1 uncultured Ktedonobacteraceae bacterium | reverse complement strand
GACAGCTTCTGTAGTGTAGTGCGATCCTGTTTGCGTGCTGGATGCATAAAATCTACTTTCAGCACGATTGGTTGTGGATAGTTACCAAACTTTTCGCCAAAGATGTTCATTCCTCCCATGTTTTGGGCATCTTGCTTCACGCCAAGACGTATCTCGATGAACGGCTTCTGGTCTAACCGGAGGTCCTGTATCTGGATTGTACTGATCCTCCTGCCATCAATGTAACTACCATCCTGAGCAACGGACCAACGCTTGAGTAGGCCGTATTGACTATCCTTTGTTTCCCACCACTGGGGAGTGAGTAGTCCGCGTTCACCGCCAAAGTCCGCCGGACTTGTCCAGGTGCCGATCTCGATACCATTGAGCCATAGGGTAATATCGGAAGGCCAGTCAGGATGATGAAGGGGGGCTTCAGAACAGACTTCCGCACTAAAATCAAGTCGAGTTGGTTGCGCGCCCGATGGGAGATGGTTGGGAAAGCGATATGTAATATAGCCGTAACGAAACCAGAGCAGTTGTGCAAAGACATGTGCTGGTTCGTAAAATGTTGCGGGTGTGTCAAGCAATCCAATGAGACCGGTCTCTGTTGCGAGGCCGCACGTTGGATGAACGTCAAAATCGTAGAACTGTCCAATGGGCATAGATACACTGAACGAAGTATGCTCACCAATATCGCTGTTTTCTAAACGGATATGAATGCTATCGTAAGTGCGAGCGCAGAGTTTTTGGAGGCCATGTGTGGCAGGAATAACTTCTGTACGAATTAACCCTGCTTTTTCCAGGATTTGAATATGCGTAGTTGCTGACGAAGGGGCAATTTGAAGGGCAATTGCAATGTCATTGACATTAACTGGTCGATCTCTTAAATAATCAAGAATTGCTAGCCGGGTCTCAGAGCTGAGAGCCTTTAGCAGCATAAGAGCTTTTTCACTATCATTAGCGATATCAAGGAATAAGACTTTTCCCGCCATACGCTTCCAACTCGCTTCTATGCTACTAGCTTACAGTAGGGGAGCATGAAGTATTTAGTTCGAACTTTAGCGAACCAATACGAAACAGTATAAAGGATGAAAGGGCAAAAAGTCAATTGTTGTTGTGGTTGAGTGGAAATGATATGTGATATTTTGTTTATTCAAAGCGTATTACTACATAAAAGTAGGCACTTTGCCATAATTTGTATTAGTATCAGCATATTTCATGTCTTCTCTACTTGACAAACTTCTATCTTATACTTTATATTTGTCCTAACCGATTAGATAAGAGACAAGTAAAAAGGCTTAGATAAGCACTTGTTTTTCGAAAAATGTGTCAGATATTTTTTCTCAAAGAGTACTTATTTCTGCCAAACGGCGTTTTCTATTCGGAAAGTAGCGAAACAAATAGCCAGGTAGGTGAAAGGAGGATGCACACAAAAGGACACTTATTATTGCCCCAAGTAGAACGATTTGTATTCTGTACAAATGTAATGATGCGTTTGTCGAGTGACACAACATGTTTGCGTCCTGCAATTTTTCCACGGAGGGTATTTACTATGAAGCTTACGCGGTTTTTCCACCTGCATATTTGGGCACTCTTTCTCTTTGTGCTAGGTAGCATTCTCCTTACCGCATGTGGAACCTCAAGCAGTACAAGTAGCAGTGGCGGTGGCACTACTAGTAGTGGTGGTAGTGGTGGTGGTAGTTCTTCCTGTTCCTCACCTCCAAAACTCACGAAGACAACGGGCCTCAAGGTTGGCTTTTCACAAAATGAGAACACTGGTCCCTGGCGTCTAGCTGAGACAAAGAGCATGCAAGACGAGGCAAAAGCTCAAGGTGCCCAGTTAATTTTTACGGATGCTCAAAGCTCCGCCTCCAAACAGATCTCCGACGTTGACTCTTTGATCGCGCAGAAGGTCGATATTATCGTTCTTGCGCCCCTTACATCAGAGCCTCTCGCAAAAGCTGTGCAGGATGCGAAGGCTGCTTGTATTCCTGTCATTCTGATCGACCGCGATGTTGATCACAAACTTGCCTCTCCAAACAAAGATTATGTAACCTTCATTGGTTCTGATTTCAAGAAGCAGGGTAAACTTGCTGCCGATTGGCTTATTAAAAATACGGGTGGTAATGCAAAGATTATTGAGTTAGAAGGAACAACAGGCGCTTCTGCTGCAACAGATCGTAAGACAGGCTTCGATACTGAGATTAAGACCGCTCCTGGTATGAACATAATTGCCTCGCAAGATGCCGACTTCAACCGTGACAAGGGTCGTCAGACGATGCAGACTCTATTGCAGGCACATCCAGATGTGACAGCTGTCTTCGCTCATAATGACGAAATGGCTATCGGGGCTATTGCCGCACTCAAGGCTGCTGGCAAAAAACCAGGTAAGGACGTGACCGTCGTTTCCATTGACGGAGAGCGTGACGGAATGAACGCAATTCTCAATGGCGAGCTAGGCACAAGCGTACAGTCTAGTCCGTTCTTTGGACCCGTCACATTCCAAACCATTAAGCAGTATGCAAGTGGTACACAACTTCCTGACTGGGTCGTCGTGCAAGACTTGCAGTACACAAAGGACAATGTACAGCAGTACATTGAGAAAAACGGCTACTAAGGCAGAGCGTTGCCTTCTTACTCTCAGCGTGGTAGAACTATATTGAAGTAGTTCTACCACGCTTGTTGGCGGAATACTATCTATACGTGTAGCTTCTTGCCATGGCAAGATATGTGTATCTATCTGCATGTTTTGAAGAAACAAACAGGGGGTGCTGGATGAGCCAGACGGACCCATTGCTCACGATGGAGCATATTTCAAAAGCCTTTCCGGGAGTCGTTGCCTTAGTTGATGCTCACTTACTTATTCAGCGAGGAGAGGTGCATGCACTTATTGGGCAGAATGGTGCAGGCAAATCGACGCTTATTAAAATCCTCACAGGTGCCTATCAGCGCGACAGTGGTAGTATTCTTTTTGATGGGCAAGCTGTTAATTTCCAGACACCACAGCAAGCACAAAACAATGGTATCAGCACTATTTATCAAGAAGTAAATCTTGTTCCCTTTCGCTCGGTCGCGGAAAATGTCTTTATGGGACGTGAACCAAGACGTTTTGGCTTTCTCGACTGGCGGCGTATGCATAGAGAAACAAACGCAATTCTCGATCGCCTCGGTATTTCTATTGATGTGACAAAGCCTTTGATGACCTATAATATCGCTATTCAACAGATGGTTGCGATTGCTCGTGCCATCTCGTTCAAAAGTAAGCTTGTAGTGATGGACGAGCCTACGTCGTCCTTAAACGAAAATGAAGTTGCTACGCTGTTTACGATTATTCGTCAGCTAAAAAGCGAAGGGGTCTCGGTAATTTTTGTTGGGCATCGTCTTGATGAAATCTATGCGATCTGTGATCGCGTCACGATTATGCGTGATGGGCGCACTGTAGACGAGCGTGAATTGAGCACAATTGGTAAGGTGGAACTGGTTGCGAAAATGCTTGGTAAAGAACTTGGGGATGTGCGTCGCAGTGGGCAAACAGGTTTTAACGAAGCTGAGCATCATGCGGGCGAAGAAGTTTTGCTGGAGGCGGAGGGGTTACAACGTGGTCGTGTGCTGCAAGGCGCGAGCGTAGAGGTGCATGCGGGAGAGATCGTTGGACTTGCTGGTTTACTTGGATCGGGTCGTACGGAGGTGGCACGTTCTATTTTTGCTGCTGACCCCATCGAAGCAGGAGAGGTGCGCATAGATGGTCAGCAAGCGCACTTTCATTCGCCGGCAGATGCTATTCGTGCTGGTGTTGGGCTATGTTCGGAGGATCGCAAGGCAGAGGGCATTATACCGTATTTGTCTGTGCGCGAGAATCTCACGCTAGCTGCTTTGCCAGTATTATCCCGCAACGGAATAGTGTCGCGTGAGAAGCAGCAGCAGATTGTAGACACATTTATTCAGAGGCTTGGTATAAAAACGTCCAACCCAGACCAGAAAATTCGTGAACTTTCCGGTGGTAATCAGCAAAAAGTGTTGCTTGCACGCTGGCTTTGCCTTAATCCAAAGTTACTTATTCTTGATGAACCCACGCGTGGTATCGACATTGGGGCCAAGGCAGAGATACAGCAATTAATCGACGAATTGGCTCAGAAGGGTCTGGGCGTGTTAATGATTTCGTCCGAACTAGAGGAACTTACAGAGGGCAGTGATCGGATCGTTGTTCTGCGTGATGGACAGACCGTCGCAACACTAGCACATGACGAGATCAGTCAAGATGCCATTATGAACGCAATGGCACACGGCAAGGAAACTAGCGAACAGATAGCAAGCGAAACACAAACTGAAGGACATCTCCAATTCCCTGATACCCCTCGTGTCGTACCCACTCCTGCCGCGACTGATACAACACTTTCTACGGACGAGGAGGTCCAACATGGCAAATCTTGATCGGGTAGCACCGCGACAACAACCTGCGCGTAATCTCTCTATTCAAGCGCTCCTCCAGAAAGGTCAAACATATGGTGTGTTGGGAGCAGTCGTTGTACTGATTATTTTTAATCTGGTTACTACGCCACGTTTCCTGACGTTGAGTGGCTTAACAGAGGCTATTAACGTCAACCTGATTCAGGTAGCACCGATTGCAATAGTGGCAGCCGGAATGACGCTAGTTATTGCGACTGGCGGTATTGATCTTTCCGTTGGCTCTGTTATGGCTATTGCTGGTGCTGTCGCTCCTCTAATTTTCTTAAGTACGATTCCACCGCTAAACAATCCTGTTATCGGTATTACGCTGGGGATTATCATTCCTATTCTTATCGCTGGCCTATGCGGATTGTTCAACGGCTTCCTGATAACTGCATTTCGCATTCAGCCGATCATTGCTACGCTTGTGCTCTTCATCGCGGGGAGAGGCATAGCACAGGTGATCTCCAATGGAAATATCCAGGTATTTCGTGGTTCTAACTTTGTGTATCTTGGCAGTGGTCGTATACTCAACATCCCCGTTCAGGTCATTCTGATGCTCATCGTGATTGCTGTGGTAGCGTGGGTCGTGCGTACGACTACATTTGGACGCTACCTGCTGGCGACGGGAGGGAACGAGGCGGCTGCCCGTTTATCAGGTGTCCCTACAGATCGCATCAAGAGGGGCGTCTATATTATCAGTGGGATGCTCGCAGGTCTGGCTGGTCTTGTTATTGTCGCCATTAATTCTTCTTCAGATGCGAATAACGTTGGCCTCAACGGAGAGTTGGATGCAATCGCAGCGGTCGCGGTTGGTGGCACACCGTTTACAGGAGGACAAGCCAGCGTATGGGGAACATTGCTTGGCGCACTGCTTATCCAGCTTATCCGCTTTACACTTGTCACGAAAAATATTCCACTGCCCGTAGCGCAAATCATCAATGCCGCTATTATTCTTTTCGCGGTCTATCTGCGGCGTGAGCGCAAATCATAAATTTGGCATTGAACTTCCACATGTTGTCATAGAGGAGACCTCTACAGGAAGGTACTAGACAGTATGGCAGAAATTGTTTCGGTAAAAGGTGAACGAAGTACATGGTTGGCAAATAGCTTTGTACGTAGTCGATTACTCTTACAGCGACAGGGCGCGCTACTTGTGCTCATTTTCCTTATTATTTTCGCTTCCGTACGCTACAACGGTTTTCTGACGCCCTTTAATCTTTTTCACATGCTCTCGTATAACTCGCTGTTTGGATTGATTGCGCTTGGCATGACGTTTGTGATCATGACGGGTGGCATTGATCTCTCCGTTGGTTCTTTAGCGGCGTTATCAAGTGTGGTAGCAGCGCTTGTAAGTCCTCATGGACTCTGGCTCACACTTGGAGCATGTATAGGTGTTGGTCTCATTGTAGGCGTAATTAATGGTTGGACGATTGCATGGCTAAAAATTCCGCCGTTTATTGCTACACTAGCAATGTTGCTGGCAGCACGCGGTATGGCATTGTTGCTCTCCAATAACGCCTCTGTCATTGTTGATACAACAAGCGACTTCAATGTATTAGCGCAAAACTTCACCTTTGGTTTCGATGTCCTTGGAGTTGGTGCGATTCCTATCGCTGTTGTTCTGCTACTTGTCGCTTTTGCGATTGGCTCGATTGTATTGAACTTCACGCGCTTTGGTCGTCATGTGCTGGCTATCGGCGGCAATGAAGAGGCTGCACGCCTCATGGGGCTGCCTGTTGAAAGAATCCAATTCACGGTCTACGTTGTCAGCAGTGTACTAGCAGCACTGGCAGGAGCGCTGCTGGCGGCACAAACATTTAATGGGTTGCCAAACGAGGGTGTTGGCTGGGAGTTGACTGCGATTGCTGCAGTCGTCGTCGGTGGAACACTACTCAGTGGTGGTATGGGATCAGTACTTACATCACTTGTTGGTGTCCTGTTGCTTGGCTTAATCTTCAACATTTTGGACTTTGAGAACGGGAGAGGGCTTATCAGCATCACCTCTTTCTGGCAATCAGTTATTCGTGGAGCATTCTTGCTCATCGTTATCATTCTACAGAGCCGTTTAACGCGCACCCGTGGAAAAACTGATCTCGGTCGAACCACTTGAGAAGATCATTCTCACCGTGTAGCTACATAGAGAGAAATAGTGGCAGTAGACTCAGCTGTTCGATTATAGATTTCCGATGGCAAACTGCTCACTATGGCTTCGCTCCTGCTTTGCCATAATTTTGCCCACTAGCTCTTCCTTCTTTGCTTTTGCATACCCAAGAATTTGTAACTCTCTCGCTATTCTTCTTAGTTCCGTTACGTTCTTACCCACTAACTCTTCTTGAGAGTAGTGAGCAGCAGGGGGAGTTGTTGTACCATCCTCGGGGAACGTATCTTTTTTAGACTTTTTTGTGGCTTTCTGGATTTGTTCTATTTGTTCAGAGGAGGCTTCTACTGGAGGCTGTAAATCTTTGCAAGCCACATCTGGCATACGACGGAGGACGAGAACTATATTTGTAAGCAGATCTGCTAATTCATGCGTTCTCATCTGCTCAAGCTGGTCAACAGTGATACGTGAACTCATATTTTTACCTCTTTTCAACTCTTAGTATGCGTTTTGGCGTACAGCCAGTTTCTTTTGCGATCGTACATGATGAACGCGACTAATAAACTCGCCTGCCAGAGCCTTAAATTGCTGTTGTAGCTCAAACTCTTTATCTTTGGGATTAGGTATCACACTGATGGGAAGATGATTATCGGGCGCATTCGCAACGATAATGCTATCACTAATAACGTGCTTGAAGACATTGCCTGGATAGTCCTCGCGTACTTGTGCACAGTATGATGCGTGCAGCTTTACGTTTGTTTTGATGCGTGTCAGAATAATACCACCAAGTACTGGACCCGTGAAGAATGTGTCTTTGCCTGCCGTAGAAAAAAGCTTGTTGACCGATCGCTGTAGCAAGGCAATGCCATACGTTGAGAGAAAGTCTGGAACGGTTGGTACTACATAAGCATCGCTGGCCCATAAACTGTTTTTTGTTACTGGATTGAAGTTTGGTGGGCAGTCACAAATAATATAGTCATAATTGTCACGTACCTCATCGAGGCAACGCTGTAGAATAGTGTGTCCAACGAAGTCCGAAAGGCGCAAATCGACATCAACTAAGTCGGGGTGAGAGGGGAGAAGATCGAAGCCAAGTATAGGTGCTTTATCTGATACAATATCAGCGACAATAGCATTTCCTATAGGGAAGGGTGATGAGCTTTGCTCAAATATGTTGTAAGTAGTGCCTTTCACGTCTTTCCAATGTCGCCAATACTCCTGTTCCATTATATAAAATGTTGCGCTTGCTTGTGGGTCTAGATCGACAAGCAGCGTGCGTCGTCCAAAATGCTTTGCGAGTGCCGCTGAAATTTCCACGCTACACGTTGTTTTTCCAACACCGCCTTTGAAATTGAGGATCGTTATAATCTGAGCCATTACCACCTATTATTCTAGTACTGTCATGCTACAAAAATGAAGTATTGCTTATATATGCGAGTAGTATGACAGGTAGAGGTAACAGGTGTCAAGAAAAGCTTCTAAGAGGCTATTATGCCTACAGTGAGAAAAGGTACCTTCCTCAACGTATTCCTCGAAACAGGGGTGAACACAACGTATGCCCTTTCTTTGGTTTCTAGAGTGATACAAGGCATTGCCTGTTTGGAGTATACTAGAGGCATTAACACCCCTTGCTTTTTGTTTTCGCGAATATTTGGAGACCACGTTGTTAGTAAAGAAAAAAATGCCCTCGACGGAAGATGTATTTCTACAACCACCACCGGGACGCGTCTATGTACGCTCATTCCTTTTTTCTCGAAGAATAGATGCTCCCTTTGCTCGAATACATTTTCTGGCACGTATATTTTTTATCTTGTCTCTCTCAAGTGTGTTCCTGCGCACAATCGACACACTGCACCCTGATCCTGTTGCCGCGACCCTCCTCCTTGCCGTATCGCTCATGGTGTTTCTGCTATGCGGAATGCAAGCGAATGTTGCGCGGCTCTACCTGCTTCTGACACTTTCGCCCCTCATAAGCCTATTTACAACATGGGTCTTGTTTAATCCTGTTCCTGGTCACACTGTGCTATTACAATTTCCAGTCTATTCAGGGCAAATTGTGCTAGGGTTTGCTTTTTGGGAATTAGCATGGCTTGTTATTGTTGGTCTATACTATCGAATAACACGCAGGCTTTTCTGGGGTATTGTAGTGGGTACACTTGTAGCCATCCTCATGGTTCGCTTTTTGTCCCTACCTCAGTGGACATTTTTACGTACGCCCTTTTTTCATCCATTAAACGTATTAGTTAGCGATGAGGGCGTTTTGGTCGCTGGCACAAAGGTTATTGGCTACGCAGGAATGGTGTTCGCAACTATCGCTTTAGTCGTAACGAGTCGGGATACAGAACTTATAGGAACACTGCGTCAATTGCGTGTGCCTCAATCTATTGTCTTCTTTTTAAGCACGGTATTTCGCTCGCTTGATCTTGCACTATCTGATTATGGTACCATCCGACAGGCACAACTTTCGCGTGCTATTTATGCTCGTCCACAAAGTCTGTTTCGCCGGCTAAGCGATCTGGCTAGTTTAGCTGTTCCAATGATAGCAACAATGATTCGTCGCTCTAGTGAGATCGGCGATGCACTGCAGTTGCGTGGCTATACATTAGGAAAACCGAGTGCAGACTTTTACGAAACGAGTCCATGGCGGTTTCTTGATTGGGGAGTTGTGGTAGTAAGTCTTGGCTTACTCGTTCTTGCCTTTGCACCGCATGACACGCTCACACATCTTCTCGGGTGGTTGTAAAGGAAACATGTATGACTGAGGCACTAACAACGAGTGGTCTATGGTGGCGATATCCCACGTTTAGCGAAACGCCCAATGCCTGGACTTTGCGCGATATCACGCTACAAGTGCGACAAGGCGAATGCTTTGGCATTACGGGAGCAAGCGGCGCTGGTAAAACTACTCTTTGTCGCACTCTAACTGGCATACTCCCCTTCAATGCGCGTCTTACACCAGAGCAACTAGTACAGCATTTTCGCGGCGAGGTGACACTGCTAGGCGCGCCAGCGACGGCAAAGACAACAAGTTCGCATACCATTGGTATGGTACTTCAAGACCCGGAGAATCAGTTTTTACGTATGAGCCTTCTGCATGAATTAGGGCTTGGATTGCAACTGCAAGGCGTGCCGAGTGAAGAAATATTGCAGCGCATTCATGATGCCCTCACATGGGTTGGGCTAGAACATCTCTGGCATGGCGCTTCGTATATTCATCCTGCTGATCTCTCTGGTGGGCAGAAACAGCGAATTGCTATTGCAGCCTTTCTAGCGATGCGTCCAAAGGTGCTTATTCTCGATGAGCCGACAAGCGATCTTGATCCCGTTGGAAAACGCGAAGTCATCGAAACAATCGCGCGTCTACGGCAAAGTTCCGATATGACAGTGGTGCTGGTAGAGCAAGATCCAGAAATTCTCTCCGCCTTTTGCGATCGTATCGCTTTGTTGCACGAAGGGAGGGTTGAACTCGTAGCCTCTCCACTCGACTTCTACAAGGAGAGAGAACTTTTAGAGCAGTGCGGCGCCTCCGCGAGCGAGTTGACTCGCATCTCCTGGGCCACTGGCTATACCTATTCCTTTCATCCTCCTTTGACATTAGAGGAGGCCGAAATCGCGTTTGCGCCTGCAATCACCTCTTTTTCGGTACAGCAAGAGCAGAAACAAAGCTTCTCTTCTCAAGAACCAATCGTGCAAGCTGAGCGTGTATGCTATGCCTACGATGATGGGACACCAGCCTTACATGGAATTGATTTCACACTTTACCGGGGCGAAATGCTTGCGCTTTTAGGACCGAATGGAAGTGGCAAAACAACTTTTGCAAAATTACTTGCCGGAATACATCGTCTCTCGTCGGGTTCTATCCATGTGCTGGGACAAGACATATCAGTAAAACGCGTGCGGACAGCTCTACCGCGTAGCGTGAGTTACGTCTTCCAAAATCCTGACCATCAACTCTTCTGCCGCTCAGTGAGTGATGAAATCGAATACGGTTTGAGGCATTTGGAGATGTCTGCCGAACAGAGGCAAAACGTGTTGTCCTCGACACTAGAAGCTGTTCGTCTCACTGATATTCGAAATGAAGACCCGCTTTTTCTTAGTAAGGGCCAGCGTCAACGTTTAGCTGTAGCGGCGGTCCTGGCGCTGGAACCAGAGATTGTTATTGTGGATGAGCCGACCACCGGTCAGGACTATCGCTCAGTAACAGAGATCATGAACCTGCTCTGTGAATTACAAAAACAGGGAAAGACCATTATTATAATCACGCATGATATGTCTCTTGTAGCAGAATATTGTCAACGGGTTGTTGCTTTTCGGAATGGAAGAGTAACTTTTACAGGGACACCGGAAGACCTTTTTACCTCACAGGAGACATTGCAGCGCACTGGTTTACGTCCGCCTTCTACGTCCGCCCTCGTATCGCATTTCCGTGCCCGCTATCCAGATTTTCCATCTTTGCTTACATTAAAGCAATGGACCGAGGCACTTGGTACAAATCAGGTTACTCGTTGAGGGTTGTTATCCGAAAGGAACATTGCTTTTTGAGTCAGCACATAAGCACCCGTTATGCTACAAGTGCAGATGTACCAGAAATTATTGAGCTTGTGATTGCTCAAGAGCAGCGTCTTCATGCGCTTGATACACGTCTTCGTGTTGCACATTCACGCGAACAGGTTGCAGGGGTCATTGAACAGCACATCCAATCAGAAGAAAAGTGCCTCGTAGCTTTTGATAAGCAAGGCTACGTGAGAGGCTACGTGCTGCCCTCGCTCTGGCAACTCTCAGCAGAGAGTGAGTTATTAGCATTCTTTACGCCAATCAATGGCGTAGCAGATAGTTTAATACTGCCTTCTCCGCTAGAGGAAGATACTCACGAGGTAGTGTCCTCTTTGCTTGTCGCGCTAAATACATATTGGAAAGTGCAGCATACAGGGAGACATGTACTGCGCTGGCCTAGTTGTGATCTCTGGCTCCAACCATTACTCAAAGAGCACGGTTTTATGCTTGATAGTGATCTCGCGCATCGCCCTCCTCAACCGCTACTACCTACTCAGCAAACGTTCTCATCCCCTTTGCGTGCACGTGTGGCACGAGCAGACGATGAGGACGTGTTGGTCAAGTTATTCGAGGAGGAATTGCGTTTCCACGAGCCATACACCCCCTTTGTTCGTATAAGCCCGCAAGTGATCTCTGCGTTTCGCTCTCGTTTAGCACGTATGTGGGCGGGTGAGAAGCTCGAAGATGGAGCACCGCTAGTCGTCATTGTAGAATGGGATAACAAAATTATTGCAATGGCTGAGAATGACCTGCTTTTTATCAAAAGCGAAGAAGAGACTGGTATGCTCCCTGCAGGATGCTATGGGCACCTCAATAACGTCAGCGTACAGAGCGACATGCGAGGACGAGGAGTTGGTCGCGTACTTGTACAGGCAGTATTAGATAGCTTCGCGAAGATGCATCTGGATGGCTACCTCTTGTGGTTCAATCCAGATAATCCGTTGGCTCGTTCCTTCTGGTTACATCTCGGTTTTGTGCCAATCATACGAACGTATCAGAGGCTCATACAGGAGTAACAAAGAAGCTGAAAGTGGCACTTGTACTGGTCAAACAAGCATAAAGGTTCCTTTTATACTTGTTTGACCAGTACAGGTGCAACGTTCTCGTCTAGCTTAATGCGTTACGTATCGTTAAGCCAAAACGCTCGACAACAGGTCCCAATGTTTTCAAAAGGATGGAACCGATAATCAGCGTCACAACGACGTTTGAGAGCACCCATGTAAACCATCCTATCAGAAATGTGTTTGCTGGTGCTACACCTGTTTGGATCAGAATAAAGTTTCCGTAGAGTCCACCAATAATATTGTTGGGTAATACAGCACAGAGGAGAAAGAAGATAAAACCACGTACTGTATAGACGTCTTTTCCAATGGGGCTTACACCAAAACGCTTTGCAAGTGTTCTGTATAGAATCATTGGGAGACCCAACTGAATGAGATCAACGGTGCCAAACCAAAGTGCAATAGGCAATGGTAGTGGTGGTGTTGATAGGAGACCTGCACCAACAAAGTTGCCTATGTAGGCAATAACGAACGCCCAACCTCCAAACCAAATAGCGAACGGAATACCAAAACCAATGGCGAGAAATACGGTTGAGACAACAGGCACACCAGAAGGGAGTGAAATAATTGCTAGCCAGGAGAGTACTGTGTACACCGCTGTCGCAACCGCTACAGCGACTAGTTGTCCAAGGCCAGGAGCGCCAGTAAAACGCAGAGTGTAGTCGATGAAGGTTGACTTACTCCCTGCAATCTCTGGTGGTGCATCTGCACGTTGTGGTTTTGGTTCTTGTACGAACTCGCCCATGAAAAAATCCTTTCATCGCGGAAAAAACTGCTAGTAAAACTACATACAAATGTACAACTTTTAGCTTACATTAGACTCCTTCTTTAGAAGAAGTCTGCGGAGGGTGTCAAATGTTGTCAGAACTTCTTGTGTATTCGCTGTTAAAGAAAGACTTTCAGGAAAACCAGGCCACTCACTCGCACACCTTTGATACAGTTCGTTGCGTAACTCTTTTTCATCGACAGTCGTGATTGTCTTGTGATTTACTATGACTTTGCCGTTCACGATCACACTCTCTACAGACTCGCCATTCTCGCAATACAACAAGTGAAGGGATGGGTCTCGTAAAGGAAAGAATGAGTCCGACTCCATATCTAGCAGGACAATATCAGCGAGGTACCCCGGCGCAATTCTTCCCAGCTGCGCGTCTAATCCTAATGCTGTAGCACCGCCATGAGTTGCAGCATTTAAAATTTCATTTGCACCAGGCCATGTTTGATGGTCTTCATTCGGGTGATTGTGCATGAGTCCAACTTGCTTCATGACGCCAAACATATTCTGAGTATCATTACTCGCTGCACCATCACTACCCAGAGCAATCGTAACACCAAGGCGTTGAGCCTCAATAAATGGGAAATGCCCACTTCCTAATCGTAAATTGCTTATGGGGTTGTGCACTACAGTTGTTTTCGTTTGGGCTAAGCGTTCAAGGTCGCCAGACTGGAGCCAAATCGCATGAGCAAGAGAGGTGCCTTCCTTCAGTACGCCAACAGAGTCAAGAAAAGCAATTCCTCCTTGACCCAACTCCTCGGAGACAATCTTGGCCTGAAGTTCTGTCTCGACTGCATGCAAGTGTAGTCCTGTCTTGTAACGTTCTGCAAGCGTGACACAGGAGGCAAGCAGAGCAGGACTACACCAATGAATACCACTTGGTCCAACAAGACAACGTAGCCTTCCTTGTGCAGCACCATGCCAAGTAGTCAGAAATTGTTCTAGTGCAGCGAGCTGATTGTCGATAGGAGGCCATGTGGTAAAACGATCAATAGCTTGATGGTGTGGGAAGACGATACCATGTTTTATTCCTGCCTCCAACACGAGGTCCCTATCCTCGATATGAGGAGCAACCGATGCTCTAATGCCAACTTCACTATATGCTTGCATGACTGCATCAATATAGTTTGATGAAACGCCTTCAACAGTCCAAAGATGGTCAAGAACAGCAGTTGTCCCTGTTT
>CAXTCR010000086.1:0-14193 GCA_964242555.1 uncultured Ktedonobacteraceae bacterium | reverse complement strand
TATTGATGAGGAGCCAGGACTTCAGGCCGAGGTTTCCACGCTGGTACAAAAGGGACTGCTTACCGCAACAACTGACACAACTGGAGCGGTAAGACAGGCAGAGGTAGTGGTTGTTATCGTACCTGTTGTTGTTGACGAGAACCACGAGCCGAACTTTCAGGGAATTGATGCAGCGACTACCGCTATTGGTGATGGGTTACAACCCCGAACGCTGGTTATTTATGAAACAACACTGCCTGTTGGCACAACCGCAACACGTTTTGGTTCACTGCTCCAACAGCGATCAAATCTTCTTGTCGGTCAAGACTTTTATCTTGCCTACAGTCCAGAGCGGGTCTCTTCAGGCCAGATTTTTCAAGACCTGCAAACCTATCCGAAAGTTGTAGCGGGAGTTAACAGCACAAGCACGGAAGAAGCTGTTGCATTTTATCGTTCTGTGCTGGACGCCGAAATTATTACAATGGCTTCGACTGACGAGGCTGAGTTTGTCAAACTGATCGAGACAACGTACCGTGATGTCAATATAGCACTTGCCAATGAATATGCTCGTTTTGCTGACGCACATGGCCTAGACGTGACCACTGCAATCGCGGCAGCGAATACCCAGCCCTACTCGCATATCCATACACCGGGAGTTGGTGTTGGTGGTCACTGCATTCCTGTCTACCCGTATTTTCTGCTACAGGGCGTAAAGAAGATCGAACAGGCTCAGGAGTCTTTGTTACAAACTGCTGCTCTGGCCCCGCTCACTCTGCCGCGTGCTGCCCGTCGTATAAATGACTCAATGGCGGACTATGCCACACGTCGTATCGAGGCAGTGATAGGTCCATTAGCGTCGCGGTCTGTCCTTATTCTCGGTGTCGCGTATCGAGGAGATGTGCGCGAGACAGCTTTTACAAGCGCACGCCTACTACAGGACGCGCTTCAAACGCATGGCGCAAATGTCTATGTGGATGATCCATTGTTTAGCGTAGACCAATTACACAGGTTAGGCTACAGAGCTATAGCTGAGGGGGACAAAGGCAAGATAGAAGCCATCATTGTGCAAGCCGGGCACAAGGCGTATACATCTCTCGATTTTAGTGTGTTTACCGGGTGTAGAGTCGTGCTAGACGGACGAAGAGTACTACAGCGGGAGCGGATAGAGGCGTTAGGCATGTCCTATATCGCCATTGGTGATGGACATGTTGCGGAACAGAAAGCGCAACAGCTAGCGGAACCATTTGCTCTTGCATCCTCTCAGGGAGGGCAGTAGTGATGAAGTGTGTGTCGATTGTGGGGGCACGTCCCCAGTTTGTAAAGCTGGCACCCGTGAGTACTGCATTGAGGCAAACGCACGAAGAAATTCTTGTTCATACGGGGCAGCACTACGATTATGCAATGTCTGCGCGCTTCTTTGAGGAACTCTCCCTGCCTAAACCAGACTATAATCTTGAAGTCGGTTCTGGCTCGCATGGAGCACAAACAGCTTCTATGCTTAGTGCGATAGAGCAGGTGCTTATAAAGGAGCGTCCCCAATGGGTCATTGTCTTTGGTGACACAAATTCAACCCTTGCGGGCGCGTTGGCGGCGGCTAAACTGGAAATTCCAATCGCGCATGTCGAAGCCGGATTAAGAAGTTTCAATAGGGCCATGCCTGAAGAAATCAACCGCGTCGTTACAGACCATCTCTCAACGCAATTATTTTGTCCTACAGAACGTGCAAGAACACACGCGGCGGCAGAGGGGCTGACGCAAGGTGTCCAGGTGGTTGGAGATGTGATGTATGACGTACTCTTGCACATGCAGAATGCAGTAGAGGCACGTACACATACACTGCTCCCCTCGTTAGGGGTAAAGCCACAGGAGTATCTGCTTGCGACGGTGCATCGACCGGTAAACACAGATAACAGCGAGGCAATGCGCACTATTGCTCTTGCGCTCAACAAACTGGAGATGCCAATTATTTTTCCTGTGCATCCCCGTACACGCATGCGGCTACAGGGCAGCGACATCGAGTGGGGGGAGCACATTACATTTATCGAGCCAGTGGGCTATCTCGACATGCTGACATTGGAACGATCTGCTTATCGCATCCTCACGGATTCTGGTGGAGTGCAAAAAGAAGCATTTCTGCTGGAGGTGCCATGCATCACGTTGCGCGAAGAAACCGAGTGGCCAGAAACCGTTGAGGTAGGATGGAACAGGCTCGTCGGCAATCGCTGGCAAGCAATTGTGGATGCGGTACAGCAGTCGAGGCCAGCAGCTGCACACTATAATCCATTTGGGGATGGCGACGCCGCACTTCGTATAGCCGAAAGTATCGGCACAAATACAGTATGGTAGAGGGGCAGGTACTAATGCATATTCTTTTTGTGACACCATATTATCCTCCTGAGAAGGCTGCTCCTGCTGTCCGTATTAGTGAAACCGCGCGACTACTTGTGGAGCGCGGCTATAGCGTGACTGTCCTGACCACGGTGCCCAATTATCCCGATGGCGTTGTGCCGTCAGCATATCGAGGGCGTATGCTCTGTCGAGAAGTGCGTGACGGGGTGCATATCGTGCGTACATGGAGCTACATCAGCCCGAATAAAGGGTTTATGCGCCGCATTATTTCTCAACTCTCCTTTGGCTGTCTCTCTCCACTATTGGGCTGGCGGGATGTAGGGCAACCCGATATGGTGATCGTCGAGTCACCGCCGTTGTTTGATGCGTTCGCGGCACGTATGCTGTCGTGGGGTAAGCGCTGTCCATTTATTTTTATGGTTTCTGACCTCTGGCCCGAGTCAGCTGTGCAGCTAGGGATGCTGCGTAACCGTGTGCTGATTAAAATGGCAGAAGCATTAGAGTGGTCGACCTACCAGAAATCGTGTGCTGTATGGGCCTTGACAGAAGGCATTCGCACAACACTGCTACAGCGGGGGCTGGATGCAGAGCATGTATTTTTGCTGACAAACGGTGTAGACACACTCAAATTCCGTCCAGCTTCTAAAACAGAGGCACGAAAAGAACTCGGCTGGAACGAGCAATTCACGGTCTTGTATGCAGGAACGCATGGGTTGGCACACGGTTTAGAAACCATCCTCGAAGCTGCCGAGCAATTACGGGAACACACGGATATTCGTTTTGTGCTTGCCGGGGATGGAGCAACAAAGGAAGGGTTGATGGCTTCGGCGAAGCAACGTGGACTTACCAACGTAAGCTTTCTCCAGTCGCAACCACACGAACGAATGCCACTGCTCTTAGCTGCCGCTGATGTCTGTCTGGTGCCCCTGCGGAAATTGCCTTTGTTTGCTGGTGCGCTTCCATCAAAAATGTACGAGATCATGGCGTGTGCTCGCCCTATGTTGCTTGGGGTAGATGGAGAAGCACGGCAGTTGGTAGAGCAAGAGGCAGGCGCGGCCCTCTATGTTGAGCCAGAAAATCCCACTGCGCTTGTCGAGGCAATTCTCTATATACATGAACGCCCTGATATTGCTGAACACATGGGGCAGCGAGGACGTGCGTTTGTGGAGGCTCGCTTTAGTCGAAATGGGCTGGTAACAGCTCTTGAAGAACGTTTTTCTTCCTTGATGAGAGAGCAGAGTAAGGTTGCTCTTCAAAAGTAGCCACTTATTAGATATACACCAATTGATACATACAACTTCTATACTCATATATCTTACATATAGACATATTCTATTTGAAAGGAGCTCCAGTATGCGACAAACATTATTCGATGGTACTCACCACTCATCGTCGCAAAATGTACTCTCTATTGATCCTGCACTACATCAGTGGTCCGAATTATTACCGGGCGAAGGAAGGTCTTCTTTCTCTTTTCTATGTTGGCAAAAAACAGTTGATCTGCTCTTTGGAGTTCTCGCTGCGGGGATTTTGCTCTTATTCCTCCCTCTTCTAGCATTGGTGATTTATCTTGACTCTCCTGGTCCCATTTTTTATAGCCAGGTACGGGTAGGTTTGCGGGGAAAACCCTTTCGTATCTATAAGTTTCGCTCGATGCATTGTAACGTAGAGCGCGAGGGGCGCGAAGTATGGGCAACGCAAGAGCGCGATCGTGTCACACGTATAGGGCGTTTTCTGCGGGCAACCCATATGGACGAACTGCCTCAGGTGCTCAATATCTTGCGTGGAGAGATGAGCCTGATTGGACCGCGCCCGGAACGAGAACAGTTCTCAGCTGAGATGGAGGCGATAGAGCCGACATACCGGCACCGCTTGGCCGTTAAACCGGGACTGACTGGCTATGCACAGGTGATGTATGGCTATGGAGAGGCGGACCGCAGCGAACTTCAAAAACTCTCTTATGATCTGTACTATATCGAGCATCGTTCCTGCTTGCTCGATCTAAAAATTCTTGCTAAAACGGTGGGTGAGGTGGTGTTCTGTCATGGTGTATAAACATAGTTCCTCGACTGTTGTCTCGACCGAACAGGAGAAAGCTGTACAGCATATTGGTGTGCGAAGGAGGCGTGAGACGTTTTTGCCATTCGCGATCCCACATATCACAAATGCAGAAGTTGACGAGGTGGTTGATACACTGCGTTCTGGGTGGATCACTACTGGCCCAAAGACCAAACGCTTTGAGCGCGCATTTGCCGAGCATATAGGGACTCCTCACGCGCTGGCTGTAAACTCTGCGACCGCGGCAATGCACTTAGCTCTGGACGCGCTCGGTTTACAGCCGGGCGATGAGGTGATTGTGCCTGTCTATACGTTTACCGCAACGGCGGAGGTTGTGCTCTATTTCCGGGCTGTTCCCGTCTTTGTGGATATCGACCCCGTCACCTGTAACTTGAGTCCTCTTGAGCTAGAGAAGCATATCACGCCCCGCACACGTGCGATTATGGTCGTACATATGGCGGGCTTGCCTGCTGAGATGGACGATATTCTTGCCATTGCGCATGCGCATTCGCTTCCTGTGATTGAAGATGCCGCACATGCATTTCCCGCGAAATATAAAGGGCGCACCATCGGGACGATCAGCGACATGACAGCTTTTAGCTTCTATGCGACGAAGACATTATCTACGGGCGAGGGCGGTATGCTGACCACAGCGAATGCCGAATATGCCGAGCGAGTTGCAATGATGACACTCCATGGTATCAGCCGGGATGCATGGAAACGGTATAGCGCTGAGGGGTCCTGGTATTACGAGGTGTTACAGGCGGGTTTTAAGTATAACATGACGGACATCGCAGCCTCTCTTGGCCTACATCAATTGGCTCGAAGCGAGGACCTGTTGGCGCGTCGTCGTACCATTGCGAAGCGATATACAGAGGCATTTTCGCAGTTACCAGAACTTCAGGCACCTTCTGAACCAGCGCATATTGAGCATGCATGGCACTTGTATATGCTGCGGTTACGAACCGAATGCCTGACAATTGGACGGAACGAATTTATCCAGGAGCTGACAGGGGCAAATATTGGGACAAGTGTGCATTTTATCCCGTTGCACCTACAGTCATTCTATCAAAAGACGTTTCAGGTGCAACCACAAGATTTTCCTATAGCTTCAAATGAATATCAACGAGAGGTCTCTCTTCCAATCTATCCTGGAATGTCTGACAAGGATGTCGAAGATGTGATTGAGGCCGTGATACACATCACTGTAGCTCATAAGCGTTAAAACTGGAAAATTTCATAATCACGTATTTTTATGTATATGAATGGAAGGGTGAATGAAGGGTAATATAAGTTCTCTTACGTTAGTCAAAGGCGAGAGAGAGCAAGCAGGAATGAACACCTTTCAATGGGCGATGCAACTGCTACAGGGGCGACGAAGAGTTTTGCTATACTGTCTACTGGCGTTCGCGCTTGGGTTTGAAGGTGCATTTCTTCTTAATCTGGTCAAGACAATGTTTGTGGGGATAGTGGGAAGTTGTCTTCTGGCGCTTCTTTGTATGTATTATGTTCGTACCTCGTTGAAAAGGACGCCTACACGTAAGGACACGGTGGGACAGAATGTAGTTGATATAGCATCTCTACTGAACCGCGACGTTGTGCCTTTAGAGTCTCCCGATGCTGCTTTTGTGCTCAAAGGACGGGTAGTGCTTGTGACCGGGGCCGCAGGTTCAATTGGTTCAGAACTTTGCCGTCAGTTGCTGCGCTATGAACCCAAAAGATTAATTGCTTTAGATAATAATGAAACCGGACTCTTTGACCTCGCGCAAAGCTTACGTCTGCACAGACATGCTGCATGTCTATCGCCCACTATTGGTGACATTACCAATGTACACAGCATGGAACGTCTCTTTGCAACCGAACTGCCGCAGATCGTTTTTCATGCGGCGGCATACAAGCACGTTCCTTTGCTAGAGCAGCATCCTGAGCAAGCGATACGGACAAATACGCTCGCAACATATCATCTCTGCCGAATTGCGCAAGGGGCTCATGTGCAACGTTTTGTGTTCATCTCCACGGACAAAGCTGCCGACCCAACAAGTATGCTAGGGGCCTCAAAAAGGATCGGCGAGAAAATCATGCAGACAATGGCTCAGGAAGCACAAGGTGAAACGCGTTTTTGTGCGGTGCGTTTCGGAAATGTGATCGGGAGCCGTGGCAGTGTGGTACCGGTGTTTACACAGCAGATTCGGCAAGGGGGTCCCGTTACCGTGACAGACCCGCAAGCGACACGCTATTTTATGACCATCCCTGAAGCATGTGGACTGGTGATCCTTACCGCCGCTCTTGCTGAGCCGGGAGGACTCTATCTTTTAGACATGGGGGAGCCGGTACGCATTGTAGAAGTCGCGCTGAAAATGATTTCAGCACAGGGTTTACGTGTGGGGCGCGATATTACGCTTGTCTACACTGGTTTACGTCCCGGTGAGAAGTTGCACGAAACACTTGTTGCGGCATCGGAGTCGCTGCAGGAGACGATGCATGCTAAAATTATGCGCATTGTGTGTGATGATAATGTACCCTCTGGCGCAGTACTGCAGCAGTGGATGGGAACATTAGAACGGAGTCTTCATTCCGAGGATGGGGACGCACTGCGAACACGACTTTTCCAATTTGTACAGAAACAAGAACCTATACTGGCGAAATAAAAAAAGAATATGTAGGATCGTAGAGGGGAAGTGGGTATGTCTTTTGAACGCTATTGGGCAATGCTGCTGAAGCAGTGGAAGCTCATTTTAGGATGTTTTCTTATTGTAGGTCTAGGCACGTTTATTATAAGTAAACTCCTTACGCCAATGTACCAGTCCACTACTGTTGTACAAGTTACCATTCGTTCGCAAAGTAACCAGTCAGATTATAATAGTTTGCTTGCCAGCGACCAACTGACACAGACAGAAGCACAGCTTGCCATTAGCAATACGGTACTGCATGAGGTTGCTTCTCATTATACCGGGCTTACTCAGCAACAGCTTACAGACGAAGTAACCTCCACACCTCGACTCAATACACAGCTTTTTGAGATTAGTGTACTGGATGCGAGTCCCACACGAGCCGCTAGTCTGGCAAATGATATCGCAACTGTGCTGATTAAGCAGCAACAGCAACAGACGCAGCAAGCCAATGATGCGTCACGACAACAAATGCAGCAAGACCTGACAGCGACACAAGCTAAGATCGTAACAACGACAAATCAGATTGCTGCCCTTGAAGCTGATACTACTACGTCTCACGCCGCACAAATAGAGGGTTTAAAAGTCAAGCTCGATGGGCTACAGCAGCACTACAATCAGTGGCAGACAATTTTGTCGCAACTTGAGCTAACACAGGCGCAAAGTGCTGATTTTCTTCGTATAGCGCAACCTGCCCAACCTGCCCAGAAACCGACGCGACCAAACGTGCTCCTCAACACTGCTATTGGTGTAACTGCAGGTCTATTGCTTGGCATCCTTGCCGCGTTATTATTTGAACAGCTAGATACGCGAGTCCGTACGCCGGAAGAACTCACGGAGCTATTGAAACTACCTGTACTTGCTACCGTTTGGCGTACAGCAGCTGCGACCGTTGAGAATACTATTAACCCACAGGGACGTGATCCCAATATTGAATCGTATCGTATTTTGCGTACAAATGTCGGCTTCTCAAGTGTAGACAAGCCTGTTCATTCTCTGATGGTGACAAGCGCTACACCTGGTGATGGGAAAAGTACTGTTACTGCAAACCTTGCGATTTTTATGGCGAAGTCGGGTAAGAACACGCTTCTCATTGATGGAGATTTACGTCGTCCAACGCAACACAAGCTGTTCCAAATGGACGCTGATAAAACAGGTTTGAGCAACGCCATTCTTGCATGTGGTGCGTCAACTCCTGGATCGTCTTCAAGCACGCAACTCTCGTTCTCATCTGCTTCGGCTTCAGAGCAACAGGTCACAGCGAAACAAGCAACTGTGCAGACGCAACTCTCGTTAGAGAAGTTCACTCATTCTGTTGGCATACCAAACTTGCGCGTGATGCCATCAGGTCCACTCCCGCCAAACCCATCAGACTTGCTTGACTCTAAAGCGATGGAGCGTCTCTTTGATGCGCTTTCAACCTGTGGAGCTGAGGTTGTTATTTTTGACGCGCCTCCTATTCGTGGGATATCGGATGCAAGTATTCTCTGTTCAAAGGTGGACGCGTCATTTGTGGTTGTCGATATCTCGCGGGCCAATAAGAACCATCTCCTACAGGTAACGACACTTCTCTCACAGGCGGGCGCTCGTGTGCTTGGCTTTGTGGTCAACAAACAGCGTCGCCGGCGCGGTGATACCTCTTCTTACTACTACTATCAGTCTGATGAGCAGGCTCCTAAGGGAAATGCAGTGTCGCAACCTGTGGGTCCTACCACCTCAACTCAAGGGGTGAGAGATGCTGTTCCAGTAGGTCAACGAGAGGCAAGGTAGTTGTGGAATGCAAAGGAGGCAAAACACACAGGTGCGTCATCCCCAAAAGCCCTATCTTGTTGCGGTAGTGCTCTTGCTCATAAGTATAGTCATAGCTGGCGGCACGTTTAGCATCGTTGGAACGTACAACGCCACCTATCACAGGGATATGTCGCTTGCGCAAACAGGATTGCAACATATGCGAAACGCGCAAACGCTGTTAGAAGGAGTCTCAAAGTCTGCTTTTAATCCAATGACTTTAAGTCAGGCGAGAGGTGAGTTTTCTACTGCGTTGGGGCAGTTTACACAGCTTGATGCGGATGTACGTTTGATACCCTCAATAAGCACCGCAATTCCAGTATATGGGACGCGTCTCCACGCGGCGATACACCTAGCACCACTTGCTAGAAGTATCGCCCAGATAGGTGTAGAGGGTTGCGATGTGTTGACAATACTCCTGCAAAAGTTTCAAAATCCACTGAATGCGCATGGGCAAGGGTTAACAATGGACGATCTTCGGGGTCTCCAACAACATGTTGGACTAATTCGAGCAGATTTGAGCATTGCTCTCGATGAGGCTGATCAAGTATCTGTTGGTGAGCTTCAGTTTGATGCTCATGCCGCGAAAATGTTTGCGCTGTTCAAACAGTATATTCCAACAATACGTTCATGGCTTGACAGTAGTGGGCAACTTATGTCTATTCTGCCAGCATTTCTTGGTGTCGGTACGCCGGCGAATTACTTGCTCCAAATACTGGACACTACGGAACTACGTCCTGGCGGAGGCTTTATTGGAAACTACGGTATTGCGACACTCTCAGGTGGGCGTTTGACCTCGGCACGTATTTCTGATACCAGCTTGCTCGATCACCAGTATCTGGCTGCTGGCCACACCATCGCGTATCCACCAGACTACCTGTGGTTCTACAAGATTATGCCTATCGCGAGTTGGAGTTTACGCGACTCTAATCTCGATGCCGATTTTCCAACTGCCGCTCGTTACGCGGAACAGAACTTCAAGCTTGAGAACGGAGGCACCGACGTTCAGGGAGTGATTGCGATTACACCGACGTTTGTGCAGCATATCTTTGAGATGACGGGACCAATTGAGGTGCCCGAGTATAACGAAGTGATCACCGCGCAAAATCTGAGCGAGCGCATTCACTTTCACCAGTTAGGGGCAGCGGGAGAAGGTTCTGGTTTTGTCCCCTCACCTGATGGTCATTCGTCAATGCGTAAACGATTTACAGAACTACTATCCGAGCACTTACTGGCACGAATACGTGCTTTACCAACATCTACCACCTTTAAACTACTTCCGCTGCTCATAAATTCGTTGCATACGAAGGATGTACAGGTGTATTTTAACGCGCAGGGTGCTGAGCAGATGCTGCAGCGTGCCGGGGTAGATGCCACGATTCGCTCTCCACAAAGTGATAGCCTCTTTGTTGTGGATGCAAATGCAGCGGCAGATAAAGCTAATAGTTTTATTACCTATACAATGAACGACTCGGTGACGATAGATGGGCAAGGTAATAGCATTCATACCGCTACATTGGAGTATGCATGGACGAAACCGGGCACTGATTATGGAAATCCGCTCTACCAGGATTATGTGCGGGTCTATGTGCCGCCTCATAGCATCTTGCTACAGCAAGATGGATGGCAGCCAAATGATGCCACGATTGACTTTGGGCGAAAAGTCTGGCGGGGCTTCTTTACATTGCAGCATGGACAGACGCATACAATAATGCTGTCATGGAAGGTTCCTAATGCGGCCCAGCATGACACTTCTGGCTGGCACTACTCCCTGCTGGTGCAACGTCAGGCCGGAGTAGTGTGGACGATGCATACAGGAGTAGCACTACCATCCTGCGCCACTGTGAAGCATACATCCAATGGCATGTTGAAGGAGGACAAACAACATGCGTTGCTGACGAGCAGTTTAATCGAGGACACGGACTACCCGATAGATTACACCTGCTGATACGTTGTTCGTCACTATTTGTCCCGAGAGGTACACTCTGGAGAGAGGGTGAGGAGGAAATTGTTGTGATTGATACGCATTTGCATATTTTGCCAGGGGTGGATGATGGACCGGAGACGCTAGAGGAGTCGCTTGCCCTAGCACGAGCGCTTGTACAGGAGGGAGTGCATACTGCAATTGCGACGCCACACTATAACGATGAGTTTCAACACCGTTCGGCGGGGGAGATTAGAGCGCGTATAGACCAGTTACAGTTGGCATTGCAGCAGAACAGTATTCCCTTACGGGTCTTTGCAGGCCATGAAGTGCTTATCAAGCCGGGGCTGGTCGAAGATGTCAAGGCAGGAAATATCTCGACGCTCAATGGTGGACGATACCTGTTGTTAGAACTCTGGAACAATACATGGATTCCTGAAACGGAGCAAGTTATTTTTGAGCTAAGGGCACTGGGGATAACACCGATTATTGCTCACCCCGAACGATATCGTGCGATTCAGCAGGACCCGACACGTCTGGCTAGTCTTATCCAACGAGGGGTATTAGCGCAGATCACGGCAGGGAGTCTGGCTGGAGTGCAGGGAAACACCGCTCGACGCTGTGCTGAAACATTGCTCAAACGAGGACTGGTGCATTGTATCGCTTCGGATGCACATGGCATGCATAAGCGCAGACCACATATTAACGAGGGCTTGCAGTTCGCAAGCAAAGTACTCGGCAAGGCGCGTGTCCATACGCTGGTCGAGAGTATACCTGCCGCGATTGTGAACAATGAGACGGTATGAACATATTTGAGTACGAGCGCAATCGAGGCATAACACCGCGTGTACCAGTATTTGAAGATGGCTGGCCTGACCAACTCTCACCACTTCCGCTTCCGGCTCTTGGGGTCGACTCAATGCCGACGGAAGTTAATCTGCGGAGGGTTAGCAAATCATCGTTTAATGAGCACTATTTTCCTGCTGATACCGCAATTGACGAAATGATCACGTGGATCATACCTGCTGTTCCTGCCCAATCGCAGAAGGGTGTAGTAGGTAGGTTTGCTGACGTTCTACGTGCGCGAGATGGATATGTCGCTTCGCTGCGTACCTTTATAAAGAGTGCTGGCCTCTATGCACTGGCCTCCGTTGCACTTCCCTTGATTTCTCTCTTGCTCACGCCGTTTCTCACAAGAAATCTTTCAGCGCCAGACTACGGTATTCTCACTATTCTTACAACCTTTATCGGACTGATTGTTGGCATATCACAACTGGGACTCTCATCGGCATTTTTTCGCGCCTATGGCTATGACTATACAGACCCTCGCGACAAACGTGCTGTGCTTTCGACGGTGACGATGATGCTGTTGCTTTCTTCGCTCATTGTTGGCATCGGAATGATCCTGTTCGCCCCACTACTGGCACAGGGCCTGTTCGGTCGATCCTCGTTGAGCGATCTTATCCGATTAACTGCCTGGGTGGTGCTGCTGCAAAACTTGACTGTTCCAGGATATGCGTGGATGCGTGCGGAGAGTCGAGCGCTTTCCTATTCGTGTCTCTCAATCACGAGCCTGCTTGTCACGCTTGTTACGACGCTGTTGTTTGTGGGACGATTGCACTGGGGCGTTGCGGGAGCACTGCTTGCAACCGCGAGTGGCTATGCCGCAGTGCTTATGTGCACGGTTCCGGTCATTATCATTCATACAGGACTGCAGGTACGGCTAGACATCGCACGAAACATGGTCACCTTTGGTGTGCCGCTGGTCTTGAATTTTGTGTCCTACTGGATATTGCAGCTTTCAGACCGTTATCTGCTGACACTTTTAGGCTCGCTCGACCAAACTGCGAAGTATGCAGTGGTCTATACGCTGGGATCGGCGATCAGTGTTGTGGTTATAGGCCCATTCACGCTCGCATGGCCTTCTGCTATGTTTGCAATCGCGAAACGGGCCGATGCACGCCGTGCGTATCAGCTCTTTTTCCGCTGGTTTAGCTTGTTCCTGCTCCTGTCCGCATTTGGCCTCTCGCTTGTTGGCGCGCTTGTCCTGAACTGGCTTTTCCCGTCTGCCTATCACCCGTCGGCACCCATAATTCCGATTGTTGCATTATCAATTGCCTTTTATGGTGTCTACTATGTATTTATGGTTGGCGCAAATATAACGCGTAAGACCTGGATAGCCCCTGCATTAACGACGTTTGTTGCCGTTATCAATGTTGCTTTCAATCTGGTTTTGATTCCACATTATGGTGCAATGGGTGCTGCACTATCAACACTCCTTGCTTATACTGTCCTGATTGTGGCCGCTTATATTCTGAATCAGAAGATTTATTTTATTCCATTTGAAGTTCATACCTTTTATATAGCAGTCCTGATTGGGGTTGTGTGTTATATGGCAAGCGACTCCCTTGCTCATCTTCAAACCCAATATATAGGGTGGAGTATGCGTATTGCCGCTTTTTGTCTTTATGCCATTATTCTCATCCTGCTTGGAAGGTTTGGATCACTTCGGCTCAGGATGAGGTAGAAATGGATGTGGATAGAGGAGACTTATTGTAGGATGAAAACACTACTTCAACAAAATGTACCTGTAGGCGAGAAAAATGGAATTGCAGCAGTGCCAGTGCATGTGTGTATGCATGTCTTAGGGCCAGCGCGTACAGATGTGCGGGTCATGCGCGAGGCAACTGCCCTTGAACAAGCGGGGTATAAAGTTTCAATTGTAGATGTTGAGCGTAAAGGTGCGCAAGCCATTGAGGAGCAGTTTCGTAAAGTCTGTTTGAAGCATGTATTTGTATCCGACGCATTTCTTTCTACACGCTTTGCACGTTGGGCTTTCCTACGAGCGGTACAAATACTCGTACGTAGCACTGTTCGGCTGTTGCGAACACCAGCAGATATGTATCATGCACACGATGTTTCTGGCCTGTTGCCTTGCTGTATCGCGGCACTACTACGTCGAAAGCCCCTCGTTTTTGACTCACACGAATTACCCCTTCAAGAAATGAGTATACAATCACGTCCGATACTTGCCCTCCTCTCGCTCCTGCTAAGATGTATAGTGCCATTTTGTGCTGGTGTAATCACTGTCTCTTCACCGATAGCGCAGGATATAGGCAGACGTTATCATCGTTCGGATGTTACCTTGCTACGCAATGTTCCGAAATACCAGACGGTGCCAAAGAGTGATTGCCTCCGTCAGCACCTTTCACTGAGTCCGGATACGAAAATAGCATTGTTTCAAGGGGCGTTACATGCGAACCGTTCGCTGAGTAAACTTGTGCATGCGGCTCCGTTTTTACAGTCAGACATTGTTATGGTCTTAATGGGACCAAGCGAAGAAACTGTCCAACAAGAGCTAGAGGCGATTCTAGCAAGCGAAAAGACACAGGATCGTGTAAAACTTCTACCTCCTGTTCCTTACGA
>CAXTCR010000085.1:0-14196 GCA_964242555.1 uncultured Ktedonobacteraceae bacterium | reverse complement strand
ACTTCGCGCCTCGTAACGCAAATGTACTTCCCTGATGACCCGCTGCATAATCTGGATCCGATATTTGGAGGCGTTCCAGAATTTGCTCGTGATCGTCTAATTGCTACCTATGACCACGCGATAACCGAGCCAGAGTGGGCACTCGGCTATCGCTGGGATATTATTGTGCATGGTCCACTGGCTACACCCTTTGAACCAGTTAGACCACAAGGAGCACAATCATGACAACGAACTTGACAAGCTCCCAAACGGTAGGGCCATTCTTCTCTCCCGCTCTGTTGCGAGAGGATGCACGACGCAATGTGCTCACCAATCAGGAGACCGTCGGCAAACGCATTCGTATCGAGGGGCGTGTGCTTGATGGCGATGGTCTGCCGGTCCCTGACGCGCTGGTCGAAATTTGGCAGGCAAACGCGCATGGTCGCTACAATCATCCTGCGGACTCGGGGCCAGCAGCCATCGACACGTCTTTTACTGGCTTTGGTCGCTCCGGTACAGACGAGAACGGCATCTACTGGTTCGAGACCGTGAAACCCGGCCCTGTCCCGTTTGATGCCACGCACCAGCAAGCACCACATATCAACGTCACAGTATTCGCGCGTGGTTTACTCAATCATCTCGTGACACGAGTCTATTTTGCGGACGAGCCTGAAAACGCAGACGATCCTGTGCTACAACGCGTCCCAAAAGGCCGGCAGAGGTCGCTCCTTGCTACACCTGAACAGAGCGAACAGACAATCTATCGCTTTGATATTGTGCTACAAGGTGACAACGAGACCGTGTTTTTCAATGTGTAAACAATGAACTGAGATGGGAAAGCGCACCATGGCTGAGCATATCGATCTCTTTAGCACGCCTCAAATGTCCTCTGTCTTTTCCGATGAGGCACATGTACAGGCTATGCTCACATTTGAGGTTGCCCTTGCTCGTGCCGAAGCTCGTGCCGGTCTCTTTTCACGCGAAGTGGCCCAGCGTATCGAGGCCGCTTGTCGGGTGGAGTACTTTGATGTTGATGCGCTCTACCGCGAAGCTCTAACAGCTGGTACACTCGCAATTCCACTGGTACGCATGCTCACCGCACAAGTCGAAGGCGACGCAAAGAAGTTCGTGCACTGGGGAGCAACAAGCCAGGATGCAATTGATACGGCCCTGATGCTTCAAATGCGTCAAGGTCTGGACTTGTTGATAGATGAGCTGTATGAAATTTGTAATGCTTGCGCAACGCTGGCAGATCATCATCGTCATACCCTCATGGTTGGCCGTACGCTTCTACAACAGGCCGTGCCAATTACTTTTGGACTCAAATCCGCTCGCTGGTTATCTCTTGTGCTGCGTCAATTGCAAGCATTGTCCCGGCATCGGGAGCAAACGCTGGCTATACAATTTGGCGGAGCCGCTGGCACACTTGCATCACTTGGCGAAAATGGTCTCTATGTCACAACTCTGCTCGCTGAAGAGTTAGGTCTACCCGCTCCCGAAATTCCATGGCATACCGAACGAGACCGCATCGCAGACATTGGAGCATCACTTGGTATTGTCGCTGGCTCTCTGTCGAAGATCGGGACTGATCTTGTCCTGCTCGCGCAAACCGAGGTTGGAGAGGTTTCAGAAGGTGCGGGACCCGGCAAAGGTGGTTCCTCTGCCATGCCCCAAAAGCGCAATCCAGTGGATGGTACATATGCGCTTGCCGCCACTCGCCTAGCCCTCGGTGAGGTGCCTGTCATCCTCTCGGCAATGACTCAGGAACACGAACGAGCTGTTGGCGGCTGGCAGGCAGAATGGCGTGCTATTCCCAACCTATTTTGCTTTACCGCCTGCGCTGTCGAGCATATCCGATTGGCGCTACAAGACCTGCAAGTCAATATACAGCAGATGAGTGCTAACGTGGATATAACCCATGGTCTGATTATGGCAGAGTCGCTCACAATGGCACTGGCCAAGCATGTTGGAAAGTCTGAGGCTCACGCTCTGGTTCAGACCGTTTGCGCGCAAGCTGTGAAATCGGGCGAACAGCTTAAACATGTTGCGCCCGCTGATCCAAAGATACGCTCTCTTCTTTCTGACGAAGAGATCGATGTGGCTCTCAATCCCGCCAACTACTTAGGCAGTACAACTCCATTCATTGATCGCGCCCTTGCAGCATTTCGCGAGTTTAAGTCAACACGAGGAACGTCATGAACTATTTTACCTCTTTTGGAGTACGTCTCGCGTACCAATTAGATGGTCCAGAGAATGCTCCAACACTTGTTTTCATCAACTCGTTGGGCACAAACTTTCACATGTGGGATGAGCAAGTCGAGAAGCTAAGTCGTACTCTGCGCATTGTCCGCTATGACTTTCGCGGTCATGGTGCGTCAGATGTGCCTGCTGGTCCCTACACACTCGAAGGTCTCGGCCTTGACCTGCTCGCGCTACTCGACACCTTGCATTTGGGACAAGTCTCCATATGTGGCCTCTCGCTTGGTGGCATAACTGCCCTCTGGTTCGCCCTGAACTATCCCCAGCGTGTCAACCGCGCAATCTTCGCGAATACTGCGGCGCGTATTGGCACGTTTGATAGCTGGGATACCCGTATCGCATCAGTCAAAGAGGGTGGCATGTCCGCAATACGAGATACTGTGCTCACTCGTTTCCTGAGCGCGCAGTTTCGCCAGCAGCATCCCGAAACAACGCGCAAAATTGGGGAAATAATCGAGCGCACAAACCCTGTTGGATATATACATGCGTGCCTTGCTCTACGCGAAGCCGACCTGAGAGCTAGCGTCAATAAGATACGTGTACCGTCGCTGATTATCGGTTCGTCATTGGATGAATCAACTCCTCCATCTCAAGCTCACGAACTGCACGCGCTCATTTCAGATAGTCAACTCCTTGTATTTGATGAGGTCGCGCATTTGTCCAACGTAGAACGACCCGATGAGTTCAGCAATTATGTTTTGTCTTTCTTAAACGGGTCTCCTGTTATGAAATGAGGTTTCTGCATGCGAACGCAAGTTGGAATTATCGGCGCGGGACCAGCAGGGTTGCTGCTCTCGCTTATGCTTGCTAAGGAAGGCATTGATTCTATTGTGCTTGAGAGCCGGAGCAGGGAGGATGTCGAATCGACCATTCGCGCGGGTGTGTTGGAGCAGGGCACCGTCGAGCTAATGACACAATTGGGCATTGACGAGCGTATGAAGCGCGAAGGCTTTGTGCACCATGGCGTTGAACTGCGCTTCGATGGCTACGGTCATCGCATAGACTTTCACGAATTAACCAACGGCAAAGCCATTATGGTCTATCCACAGCATGAGGTTGTGAAGGATGGTATCGCGGCACGTCTTCAACAAGGTGGACAAATCTTGTTCAACGTCAAGCATGTCACTCTATATGATGTTGCTTCTGCCCAACCATCTATTTCCTTCACACATGAAGATGAGCAACAAGAAATACACTGTGATTTTATCGCTGGCTGTGATGGTTTTCACGGTGTATCACGCTCCTCTATTCCACAAGAAATACAAAAAGTATTTTCGCGTACCTATCCCTTCGGTTGGCTTGGCATCTTGATGCAGGCGCCACCATCGTGCCGTGAATTGATTTATGCCTATTCCGAACAAGGATTTGCGCTAGTAAGTACCCGTTCGCCCCAACTCCAGCGCATGTACATTCAATGTGATCCCCATGATGATATCGCGAACTGGTCGGATGAAGCGATCTTAGAACAACTGCAAGCACGACTGGTAACACACGACAACTGGCAACTAAAGATAGGGCCGATCATTCAGAAGAATATCGTGGCCATGCGCAGCTTTGTAATCGAACCTATGCAACATGGCCGGCTCTTTCTTGCTGGTGATGCCGCCCATATCGTTCCACCAACCGGAGCGAAGGGCCTCAATCTTGCCGTCGCAGACATCCGTCATCTTGCGCATGCTTTTACCGCATTTTATAAACAGAATGAAACACGGCTTTTAGAAGCGTATACAAGAACATGCCTAAGGCGTATCTGGCGTACAGAGCATTTTTCCTGGTGGATGACCTCCATGCTCCATCGCTTCCCAGATGACGATGCCTTTCAACAGCGCATGCAGCGGGCACAACTCGAATATACCGTGAGTTCCCGCGCCTCAGCTACCACACTTGCCGAAAACTACGTCGGCTTACCCTTCGACTGGTAAATCTATAAAATCTACAGCGAAGCGGTAGGGACATGTACCAATATATTCATGACCACGGGAACGGGGTAGAGATCTCGTTCCCATATGTTTAATGGACATATCGCTTATCCAAATTGCCTTGTATTTCGTGTACTTAGTAGATATTGGAACATTACACAGGAGAGGCAATTTATGACACAGGGCGTTCAAATCGCGAATACGCTAAAACAGCATTCCATATGGCAAGAAGGTCATACGCCAGAACCATGTGCAATCGTCATTTTCGGTGCAACCGGCGACCTCGCGCAGCGCAAACTACTTCCAACCCTCGCGCACCTTATGCACGATCATCCGTTAAAAGAAGGCTTCTGTATCGTCGCATATGCTCGTAAGCCCCTTGACGACGAAACGTGGCGTGCTATGGCGCTTGAGTCGCTGAACAAATTTATGCCAGACGATGACAAGCTTGATGGTCCGGCGCAGCAGGAGTTCGCGAAAAAGCTGTTTTACTGTCAGGGCAACCTTGACGAAGACGCGGGCTACCAGAAGCTTGCAGAACTGCTCGACCGGTTGGACAAAGAGCAGGATACAAAAGGCAACCGCATCTTCTACCTATCCACCCCCCCGGAAATGGACCCAACGATTGTTGCGCATCTTGGAAGAGCTAATCTCGCTCAACCTGATTGGCAGCAAGGACCAGATGGACATGGGTGGACTCGCATCATCATTGAGAAACCCTTTGGGCATGACCTTGCATCCGCAAAAGAGTTGAACGAAGACATCGGCCAATCGTTCCGTGAAGACCAGATCTTCCGCATCGATCACTACATGGGCAAAGAAACGGTGCAGAACATTCTGGCATTCCGCTTCGCCAATGGCATTTTCGAGCCTCTGTGGAACCGCAACTATATCGATCATGTACAAATCCTGGTTGCCGAAAGCTTGAGCATTGGCTCACGCTCCGAGTATTACGAGTCTGAAGGTGCTATTCGCGATATGGTGCAGAACCATATCATGCAAGTCCTCTGCCTCACCTGTATGGAGGCCCCGGGAGAATTCGATGCCGATGCCATTCGCAATGAGAAGGTAAAGTTGATACGTGCCATACCCCTGCTCACGCCAGAAGAAGTAAATGATTGTACGGTGCGTGGACAATATACGGCAGGTGTAACCGATGGCAAGCCAACAGTTGGGTATCTGCAAGAATCGGGCGTCAATCCCAATTCTCACACTGAGACGTATGTGGCCCTGAAATTGTTCATTGAGAATTGGCGCTGGTCTGGCGTTCCCTTCTACATTCGTACGGGCAAGTGCCTACCATCGCGCAGCACGGAAGTTACGATCCAGTTCAAGCGTGTGCCCCATCAATTGTACAATCCAGAGGACACCAAAGGTCTTGTACCCAATCGCTTGATCATTCGTATTCAGCCCGATGACGGTATCTCGCTGAAGTTCGCCGCAAAGATACCCGGCGCCGCCCAACACCTTGCCTCCGTAGACATGAACTTTTCCTACAAAACAGCTTTTGGCATTCAATCGCCCGAAGCATATGAACGCTTGATCGCTGACTGTATGCTTGGCGACTCGACCCTCTTTATCCGTCGCGACGAAATCGAGGCGTCCTGGAGAGTGATCGATAGTATCACAAAAGTCTGGGAGAAGATGGAAAAGCCGCAAATACATGGGTATGTTGCCGGAACGTGGGGACCGGAAGAAGCGAATCAATTAATCCAAAAGGATGGCCGCGAGTGGGATAATCCTTAATCACTTCACCAGTGCAAAAAGACGGGCTACAAACTTGTGTAGCCCGTCTTTTTGCACTGGTGAAGTGTCTACTTCTTGTCTGGATTAAGAGCGTTGTCAATGCCCTGCTCTGCATTACCCAATGTAGACTTCATGGTGCCGCCAACCTGCTTGGTATCGCCCTTTGTCTCCATCTCGGTGTTGCCAGTGGCCTTACCAACCGTCTCCTGGACCTTGCCAACTGCCTGATCTACTTTACCTTTAAGGGTATTTTCTTGTCCCTGCGTCCCCAGGTCTTTATTCTCGTCAGCCATTGTAAGTATCTCCTTTTCTGGAAGTACAATCACTTCAACGGAACATCATTGTTCCTTCTCTATGTAATACTCTGATACAAGATGAAACGTATACAAATGGCTAGCAATAAGATGCAGTAAATGCTAGAAGAGGTACAAATGCTTGCAATTATGGTACAAGTCTTTGTCCCTCTTCTACGAACTAATCCAGTAACTGCTCCATTTGCGTCAGCCGTGACTCGAAGAGCTTGAACGCTTGACGTACAGGTTCTGGTGAGGTCATGTCGACGCCAGCCTTCTTCAACAATTCAATGCTGTAGTCGGACGAACCAGAACTCAAGAACTTCAGATAGCGTTGGACCGCCGGTTGTCCCTCCTGCAGAATTTGCTGCGCTAACGCGGAGGAAGCCGAGATACCTGTCGCGTACTGGTACACGTAGAAGTTGTAGTAGAAGTGCGGGATGCGCGCCCATTCTATCGCGATCAGGTCGTCAATAACGGTCTCTGCACCGTAATACGTTTGGTTCAATGCCTTGTAGCGCTCGCTCAACACATCTGCTGTGAGAGACTCGCCTTGCTCAGCCATGCGATGAATCAACTGCTCATATTCCGCGAACATCGTCTGACGGAACAGCGTCCCGCGAAAATCTTCCAGCGAGGAATTGAGCAGCGCGATTCGTGTCGCTTTATCTGTCGTGTTGTTCAACAGGTAATTTGTGAGCAATTCTTCGTTGAGCGTCGATGCAACCTCGGCGACAAAAATGGTGTAGTCACCATACTGGTAAGGCTGATTCGTGCGCGTAAAGTAGGAGTGCATCGAATGTCCAAGCTCATGTGCCAACGTGTACATGCTATCGCGCTTGTTTTGAAAGTTGAGCAGGATAAACGGTTGCGTTGCATAGGCACCACCGCTATAAGCACCACCGCGCTTCCCTGGGGTCTCAAACACATCGATCCAACGCTGTGAAAAGCCTTTTGTCAACGTGTCGATATAGTTCTCTCCAAGTGGCGCTAGTGCCGCTATCACTGTCTCGCGCGCTTGCTCATACGTCATCTCATCGGTCGTCTCCTCAACAATCGGCACATACAGGTCGTACATGTGCATCTCGTCGAGCTTGAGGATGCGCTTCCGCAATGTCAAATACCGGTTCAGCAGGGGGATATGCTCGTGCACGGTCGCAACCAGATTGTCATAGACGCTCACGGGTATGTTATTGCCGGCCAGCGCACGCTCTCTACATGTCTCATAGTTGCGCTGTCTCGTATAAAAGAGGTCGGTCTTGACCTGTGCTGACAGGGTTGCCGCCAGTGTGTTGCGCTGTTTGAGGAATGTTCCATGGATGCCTTCAAACGCGCTCTTGCGCACATCGCGGTTTGCACTACGAATAAAGGTTAGGTAGTTACCCTTTGTCAGTTCAACCTCTTTACCCTCTTCGTTGGTAATCATTGGCAGCTTCAGGTCAGCGTTATCGATCATCGAAAAGATGGAGTCGGGTGCGTCCGTGACCTCGCCAGTCGCGGCAAGTACCGCTTCAATCTCCGCAGAACGCACGTGCCCACGTTTGCGGTTCAAGTCCTGAAGTTGTTGTTTGTAGAGCGCCAGCCCCGGAGTCTCCTCGATAAAGCGATTCAGCGTCTCTTGTGGCAACGCAAGTATTTCAGGTTCGATAAACGAGATCGCAGTGGTGGCGCGTACAAACAGTTGCATCGCCCGGTCGGCCATTGCCTGATACTTCCCATTAGTGGTGTCCTCGTCTCGCCTCATCGACGTGTAGACATACACTTTCTCAAGTTCCATGCCCATCGAGTCGCGCTTCTGCAGTACATTGAGCAGCGCTTGACCACTCTGTTCAAGCGTACCCTGTAACTTTTCTAGCTCTGGTAAGCTCTGTTGTACCGCTTCATACGCTCCCTCCCATGCGTTATCGCTGTCAAAAATGCTTTCGAGGTTCCAGGTATATTCTTGTGAGATGTCTTGTCTCTTCTGTAATGTTTGCAAGGGTAAAACTACCTTTCCGAGGTTATTCTTCGTCTTCTTCATCGTCTGAGGGCAACAGGTCTTCGCGCTCGCCCCACTTCTCGCGGAAGCGATAAAAATTGCGTTTGCTCAAACGGATGCGTTCAGCATCGGATAGTTTCTCATCTGGCACGATGGCATGACGAATAACTGGTAGATTGGGTGTAACGACAAGCGTGGTGCCCAGATCGCGGATTGTGAAGTTGAAATCAACATCCATATAATACGGAAAGCGATAGCGTTCGTCAAACAAGCCCGCTTCTTTGAGCAGGACGCGCCGGAACGCCATGCACAATGTGTCGATTACATCAACCTCTGCCTCCTCGCTCTCCTCAAAGTTGCGCAAGTCACTGGTGCGTAACCCATGTAGCCCTGTAACTCCAACGCTGCCATCCTCAAGCGTCTGCATAAGAGGTGTGAAGATGTCCCCGGTAAGCTCGATACTCGTATCAAGAAGCACGATGTAGCGCCCTCGACTTTGCTTGAGGCCAATATTTCTTGCTTCAGCCTCACCCATCGCCCGTGAGATGCGCAACACGCGCAGGCGTGGTTCCTCATATTTAAACGCCTCCGCCCATAAATCAATGCCGTCCTGTGATGCGTTATCTATCAGCACTATCTCAATATCGTTTGTTCCTGAGAACTGCAAAACACTTTTAATGCACCGTACAGTCTGCTCATAATTGTTGCGCGTGAGTATATTTATCGAAAACGTACAACGATCCGGCTCATCAAGCAGCGAGGGTAATTGTCGTGCGATGCGGTAGATGTGCCCATCAACCTCGACGCTCGGCAAAATGATTAGATGTGCTCCATGTGGATTATCTTTAATCGCATAGCCCGCCGACTCGATTTGCTCTTTCAGCATATCAGCTCGATCATACTGCCCACGGCGGCGCAGTAGATCGCGTTCATGCGAAAGGGCGAGTATGTCGTCGGGAATACCATGTCGAAACGAACGAGTAGTCATATATCTATCCTCCCTGCTACAAACTGCGTAGTATATCGTCAAACATCTTTTAGCGTATCTATAGTATTCCCTTAACGGGTGCCCTGGATACGACACATCTATTTGACAGACTACGTACGACGATACTTTATATAATCACCACCCCAACGCTAATCCATCACAACGAGGGTCTGCACCACCTTCGAAAACGTGTGTGTCTGAATGTATTCGAATGGCCTGCGCATGACCCATCCCATGATCCCATGAGACATTCTGCGTGATGGAATGTCCAAATGCTGCAAGATGCTCGACTGTGTGCTCCGGAAAACCCTCCTCAAGCACAACATGTTCGCGTATGCTCCGTTGGAGATGTTCATCGACACCACTTTGCCCTCCCAATTCTAGTTCTTTCCCCGCTGGATCTATTTGGAAGCGTCCACTGCGCCAGCGCGGGGCAGAGATAGCCTGTTGCACATTCAGTCCAAAATCGAGTATGGCGGTTAAAAGTTGTACATGCACCTGTGGTTGTGCATCGCCGCCCATCGTTCCTATCGCCATGTACGGCGTGTTGTTTTGTAATACCATTGCTGGCGTGAGCGTGTGCATCGTGCGCTTCCCCGGTTGTAAGTAGTTCACATGGCGCGGGTCAAGCGAAAAGTATGCGCCCCGATTGTGCAGCATTACACCCGTTGTGCCACCAACAACACCACTTCCAAAGCCATTGTAGAGGCTCTGAATCAGCGAAACGACATTACCTTGTGTGTCCGTCGTACAAAGATACATGGTATCGCCATCTTTTTCAAGTCCGGGTTGGACCTGCACCGCCGCTTTTCGGGGGTCTATACGCGCCCGCTGCCCCTCCGTATATGCCTTGCTCAAGAGTCTTTCAACTGGCACATGAACAAAATCAGGATCAGAAACATAACGGTCACGGTCCGCAAACGCCAGCTTCTTTGCCTCAAGCAGGAGGTGTAGATACTCTGGTGTTTGATACCCAAGCCCTGCGAGATCATATCCCTCAAGGATGTTCAGCATCTCAAGCGCCGCGATCCCCTGAGTATTTGGCGGAAATTCATATACCTCATAGCCGCGATACGTCGTCGATATCGGCTCAACCCAGTTGGACTTGTGCCGCGCCATATCATCCTTGCTTAACACGCCGCCGCACTGCTGTACATAGTCAGCAATGGTCTGTGCTAATGCTCCCTTGTAAAATGGCTCACGTCCCTCTTTGGCCAGCAATCTATATGTCTTGGCGAGGTTAGGTTGACGCAAAACAGTTCCAGCCTGCGGCGCCTTTCCACCCAGTAAATAAGTTTCGGCACTACTACTCCACGGTCCCAGCACACCTTCTGCCGCCGCCTCTAGCCATCCTGCCAGCTTTTGCGTGATTGGCATACCCCCTTCGGCAAGCTCGATAGCAGGCGCGAAAATTTCCTCTGCTGGTAAACTGCCAAAGCGTTCCAGCACCTCAAACCAGCCATCGACCGCGCCTGGCACATTAATCGAAAGCGGCCCGCGTTCGGGAATAGTCTTCATGCCATGTGCTCCAAAGTACTCCGGCGTCATACCTTGTGGAGCACGCCCACTGCCATTGAGCGCGTACAGCTTATTCGTTTTCTCGTCCCAGATCAACAGAAAAATATCGCCACCTGCGGAACACGTCGAAGGATACACCACTGTCATCACTGCATTTGCCGCAATCGCAGCATCAATCGCATTTCCACCCTGCGTAAGGATACGCACCCCTGCTTGTGTGGCGAGATAGTGAGCACAAGCAACCATACCACGCGTACCGAGGACCGGCTCTTGGGAGAACATAGCGGAGAACCTCTTCATTTACTACATACAATATTTGACATATTATAGCACAGAGAAACGTCTACATATCCGTTGATACAGAGCATCGTAGCCGAAAAGAGTGTTACATCTTCTTTCCCTTATTCGTGGAACGTATACGGATAGCGAAAAATGATGTACTTCCGTAGAGCAGATAAGTTCAACAGTAATTGAGGATATAGAAGATGAGTAGTTCTAACGATACAATTAAGACGTTTAATGAGAAGATTAAGGGCATCGTCATTGCAACCTTGACAACTGTTGCAGAAGACGGCACTCCACACAATCGTCCTATGGCAACACAGGAGGCCGACTCGGAAGGAAACCTCTGGTTCTTTACCGATGCAAATGCTCCAAAGGTGGGCGAAATACGACGACATTCAAAGACCAGTGTAAGCTACATATCAACGAGTGATAACCGCTATGTCTCAGCATATGGTAACGCCCAACTGGTACAGGATCGTCAAAAGATCAAGGACCTGTGGCAGCCTATTCTAAAAGCGTGGTTTCCTAATGGCCCGGACGATCCAAATTTGGCCTTGATTAAGATCAATGTCACAGATGCCGAATACTGGGAAGGCCCATCAGGTATCGTTGGACGCATCACCGCACTAACTGCATCCATTGTCTCTGGCAAGCCCAATCAGGGACAGACCGACGAGAAAATTAACCTCAAGTAACATATGCAGACGGTGAACAAAAAGCTCGAACGTCGTGATGTTCGAGCTTTTTGTCCATCGTCTGCATAATAACAGGCTACTAACTATTTCTGTTGCGCAGCCATGCCCACGTAATCAGGGCAGTTGCCCCAACTGCAACACCTACACCAGCAAGCGTTCGCGCAGTAGTCTGCGGTCCACCTTGCCATTCGCCTTTCACGTCGGTACCAGAGTCCATTGGTGATAAAACAGCACCACTGGTGGAGGGAGCAGGTTCTGACTTAAAGTGACTCTTATCGATCTGCTTTGCCATCATGTTCTCTGCAACTCCAGGTGCGACATTGTGTAGGAAACTGATCATACGACCAGAGTTGCCAACAAAGGTCTCACGCTTCGGCTTTGTCGCGAGCCTAACAACCGTCATGGCAACTTGCTCCACAGGGTACACTGGAGGAAGGGCTTGCACTGCTCGTCCTGCGTAGTTTGCCGCGTGGTGGAAGAAGGGCGTGTCAATGGTGGCGGGAAACACTGTACAAACGTGAATATTCTTCGCGTTATCAAGTACCTCTATCTCTTGACGCACCGCTTCGTCAAATGCTCGCACCGCAAACTTCGAGGAGGTATAAGCACTATTATAGGCACCGCCAACCGTACCAATCAACGAAGAGATGTTGATGAGTGTTCCATCGCCTTGTTTGCGGAAGTAGGGCAACGCGGCTCGTGAGCCATAGACCGTGCCGAAGAAGTTGGTCTCGATGACGTTACGGAAAATCTCTTCTGGCGTCTCTTCAAAACGACCATAAGCACCCACACCAGCGTTATTCACCCACACATCAATGTGCCCAAAGGTCTGTACTGCCTCTTGTGCAAGATGCTGCACAGACTGCTGGTCCTGTACATTCGTTGGTACCGCCAATGCTTCGCGTCCACTTAGTTCCTTGCATTCGTTCGCGACATCTTGCAATAGTGAATCGCGTCGTGCTGCGACAACCACATTCGCCCCGTGTCGCGCAAACTCGTGTGCTGTGGCCCGGCCAATACCACTCGATGCACCTGTAATCACAACAACACTATCTTGTAATTGTTTTGGCATATCTTTATCCTTTATTTAGTAATAGTTCAGTTAAAATGCTCCTATACTTCTCTTATCACGTTGCTTTACTACAAAAAGTTACCCACAAACTAGAATACCTATCCCCCAGAGGGATAGGTATTCTAGTTTGTGGGTAAGGTTAACCCTTTTTCTGCTGCTCCGCTAGTTCTTTGACACGCTGGACCTGATCTTTATGGCAGATAACAGTCTTATCCTCCATCTCGACCACGATCACATCTTCCATGCCAATTGTGAAAATCTGGCGCGACGTGTTGTTATACACAACAATATTCGAGCTTCCCAATCCCGTATGATTGCCAATACCCCGAATGCCCTGCTCGTTCGCGGGGAAGAGGGCACCATATTGCTCCCAGTTGCCGACATCGTTCCAATTTAAATCTGCCGGAATTACCACGAGGTTGTGTGTCTTTTCGAGGATGCCATAGTCAATTGAGATGCTCTGCAGTGTCGGCCATATTTCGTCGAGCGTTGCCTGTCCCTGTGGCGTCTCCATCGCGTCGACAATAGTGTCAATCTTGCGCATCAACTCTGGCAGGTGTTCGCGGAACTCTGCCAGGATGGTGCTAACCTGCCAGATAAAAATACCTGCGTTCCACACGTAGTGACCATCGCGCAGATAGCCTTGTGCGGTAATCAGGTTTGGCTTCTCGACGAAACGCTCCACATCGTACGCCTGATGCCCATGTCCCTCGTCCACCTCTTCGGCAAAACGAATATAGCCATAGCCCGTCTCTGGTGCGGTTGGCTTAATGCCAATCGTGACAAGGCGTCCCTGTTCTGCCAACTCGTTCGCAAGGTGCAACGTTTGCAGCAGCGACTCGACGTTGAGAATGACCGCATCCGCGCTAAATATCGCCATCACCGCCTTTGGGTCGTGCTTCGCAAGCGTCGCCGCGGCCCATGCAATCGCTGGACCGGAATTACGCCCCATCGGTTCACGCAAAATATGTCTTGTCGGTACCGTCGGAAGGTGCTCCTGCACAAGGTCTGCCATGGTACGTCCTGTCACAACCCATGTACGCTCAGCTGTCGTTAATGGCGCAACACGTGCTAGCGTCTCCTGAATCATACTATTGCCATTCGGTAGCGGCAGAAATTGCTTAGGAAATGCAGGTGTGCTCAATGGCCACAATCGTGTACCACTTCCCCCCGCCAAAATAACCGTATTCAAATGCTCCATCTATAGTCAATCCTCTCACAAGTTCTTTATGGTCATAGTGATATTGTACGTGTAAGTCACGAATTTATAACGAATGAAAGTTGCTATGAGGATTGTATAGGCGTTTTGGCGGGGTGTCAATTAGGTGAAGGTTATGCGGAGAGATAAAGAGTATGCACCTGCACACAGTTCCGTGTGCAGGTGCATACTCTTTATCTCTCTGTTGAATACGTTAATCCGCTTCAACTACAGCTGGCTCAAATTCTTGCTTGGAAGCCTTTTGT
>CAXTCR010000084.1:0-14267 GCA_964242555.1 uncultured Ktedonobacteraceae bacterium | reverse complement strand
AACCAAAGTATCTCAATTCGCCACAAACGCCCTTATTTGAAAAAAATACTGTTTTATATGCGATAGACATGGCTCGTGATGCAATAAAACAGGCCGGGCAAGTTGTTATTGTAGAGGGATATGTTGATGCGGTCGTCGCGCACCAGTATGGTACGAGGCAGACAGTAGCGTGTATAGGAAGCGCGATCACCGAGAAACATATTGCGCAAATCAAAAAGCTTACCAAGCAAGTCACGCTTGCCCTTGATCCTGACGCAGCTGGTAGCGCGGCTACCGAGCATGGCATTCAAGAGGCGCTCAAGGGCTTTGACAAGACAGTTGTCGCGGTTCCACTTGCTGGTAACACGCAGACTCAACGCAAGAGCAAGAATGGGCCAGCATCACGTGGCATGATTATGCTTGAAGAGCAGGTGGATGCCGAGATCAACGTGTTGCAGTTACCGGCGGGCGAAGACCCTGACGAAGTGATTCGACGTGACTACTCGCTCTGGCTCTACGCGGTAACACATCCCTTGCCACTTATTGACTACTACTTCGTAATTAAAACAGAGGACCTGAACTTACGCGAGCCATATGGGAAAACAGAGGCGGCAAAACGTTTACTTCCTGTGATTGGGATGATAAGTGATCGTATCAAGCGTGATGCCTATATGCGTAAGCTTGCGGCAATGATCAGTATCGATGAGCGAACGTTATACGAAGAGTTGCAGCGGGTACTGCGTAGTCAAAAGACACAGGGGGTGGCGGCGAATTTTGTTGGTTGGACTGGGCAGAAGGGGACAAAAGTAGCACCTTCGTCAGAAGAGCCAGAATGGTTACAAGAGGGAAAAGCGAAGAGTACGGGAGAAGAGTCCTATACACAAAGTACTACTGTTACCAATTCTGTCCCTTCATACGTTAGTATTGACAAGAGTAAGGCTGATAGGCTACAATGGGAGGACTACCTGATTGGATTGCTCTTGCAAAATCCTGGTTTAAGTCCTTATATCTGTGGTATAATAGGGATTGGCGACTTCGCTGGGACAGACACGCGAGAGTTATACTCCATACTGAACGCGCTGTATCAACGTAGTTCTTCCCCCTCATATCAATCCTTAGAGCAACTTGTGCCTGTGGAACTGCAAGCTGCAGTAGCCAGGGCGCAGCAGTCCGTTGAGTCGAGATCACCATTAGATGGGATGGGACAGGTGAAGGCCGCTGTCCAATGCGCTACACGACTCAAACGAACACGCCTGGTACAACTGAATACGGAACTACAATACTTATTGCGTGAAGCGGTCGACTCCGGTGATAGAGCGGGAGTACAGCAGCTTCAGCAGCGGTTACGAGAAGTACACCAGCAAGTACGAACTATCGACTCTGCGACTTCCCTACAAGGGTAATTTTATACTGTCAGTCAATGAGTGCAATTCTTTTACTGAGTTGGAATCGGAGAGCAGGGAAATTTTCCTTTATTATTATCATACAAGCCTGTTTTCTGAAGGGGGATGCCAGAATGGTAAATCGGGAACAAGATGTGATGGATCGCGTAGAGGAAGAGCGTGTTGGGGTTGCCGGGGGGAGTTTGGGGCATGCAGGACCCCTACGAGATATGTTTTTATTAGATACATTTGATGAGTCTATGTTAAGAGAAGCGGGAAATGTGTTTGATGTAGATGTTGTAGGTCACGCAGCTCATAACGCCGAAGAAGGCTTCAAGACTTCTATCGAGGCGCCTGAGCATTTTGACCTGTTTAAGCTACAGGACGAAGAGCCTATGGATGGCCTGGACCCAACAAAAGAGCCGCCAGCAGACTGGGAGCCGGGGCCTGAAGATGTCGAGGTGATTGCTGACGCCGAAGAACTGGTCGACTCGAAATGGGAAGAACTGCAGGATGGTTTCGGCATCGTTGTTGCTGATTTAGAGAGCAGCCTTGACGACCCCGTTCGCATGTACCTGCGCGAGATCGGTCGTGTGCCTCTGCTGAGCGCAGAGGAAGAGGTACGGCTTGCGCAGCGCATGGAGCGCGGTAAAGCGGAGCGTGCCAAACCGGAGCAGAATAGAACCACTCGCCGCTATATCCTCGACGGAGAAGAGGCGCAACGTCGTTTGACCGAGGCCAATCTTCGCCTCGTCGTGAGTGTCGCGAAGAAGTACATTGGACGCGGTATGAGCCTACTGGACTTGATCCAGGAGGGAAATATCGGCTTGATTCGTGCAGTCGAAAAGTTCGACTACACAAAGGGTTATAAGTTCAGTACGTATGCGACATGGTGGATTCGGCAGGCCATTACCCGCGCTATCGCGGATCAGGCACGCACTATCCGCATTCCTGTACACATGGTCGAGACAATTAATCGCTTGATTCGTATCAGCCGTCGCCTGCTACAAGAACTGGGGCGCGAACCAACGTCTGAAGAGATCGCGGAGCAGATGGAGATCAGTGCGGAGAAAGTGCGTGAGATCATCAAGGTTAGCCAGGAGCCGGTGAGCCTCGAAACACCTATCGGTGAAGAGGATGACAGCCACCTTGGTGACTTCATTGAAGATCATACTGCGCTCGCACCAGCCGAGGCTGCAAGTCACCAGTTGCTCAAAGAGCAGGTCGAGGATGTCCTGGACAGCCTGACTGAGCGTGAGCGCAAGGTGTTACAGCTACGTTTTGGTCTGGACGATGGTCGCAGCCGCACATTGGAAGAGGTCGGCAAAGAGTTTCACGTCACGCGTGAGCGCATTCGCCAGATCGAAGCCAAAGCATTGCGTAAACTGCGTCATCCAAGCCGCAGCCGCAAATTAAAGGATTACCTGGACTAGCTGAAGCAACACAAAGGGCGTCAGAGGAGATATCTCTGACGCCCTTTGTGTTGCTTTGTTCCTTATTTCATGACTGTAGTTATACTGAAAGAGAGATAACGTACGCGGTAGGTTCGTTAGGATGTCCTTCTACAGAAGTTAGGAGTGTACCATCGTTAGAGAAGGACGTGCTGAAGCGGTCCCTACAGGGGTGCCTACAGCGGTCTATACAAGTGGTTCTACATGGGTAGGACATGAGATAAGGAGACTATTTGGTTATGGAAGCGAGAAAATATACACAACCCTCGGCTCGTTCCAGAGCGTTTATGCGGCGCAATACTTTAAACGTGCTTGACGAGCAAGAAGACACAAGTTGGCTAAATGATGTTTCTCCTGCAGCACTCTCCACGTCGAACACGACTCAGCAACACATGGTTACTTATGAGGATATGCCGACAATGCCGCTAACCTTTCTAAAGCCTACACAAATATCTGTGGAGGAGCAAAAAACCATTGATGACGATAAGACTGTTAGACTGAACTCGCGTAACAAAGAGCACATGGTAAACATAACAATCTCATTTCCTGAGGCGCACAAACGGGTAGATGCCGTACAGGTTCGTTTTGTTGATGGAACATTTTATACGATTAAAGCTGCGCTATACTAGGAAACGTAAATATTGAAGAACTAATAGATGAAAATATTCCTATAAATAGCTTGATTTTCCTTCCTTTTTAGAGTACGATACTCGTAAGTAGAAAAAAGTTTATAAACTTCTCTACTGTAGTCTACGTAGACGAAATTGGAGATGTTTCCGCTTGTTCATGGATGGATAAGACAGGTCGAGACATGTAGTACGCTGTTACCATTTCTAGTTCATGAAGAAAGGCTCACGTTACGATGGCCGAATACGAACGCTCCATAACGATTAACGCCACAAGGCAGCAAATAGAGGATTTCGTCTCAGACGTAGCAAACCTCCCCAAGTATGTACCAACCACAAAGAGTGCTCAACCGCAGCAGGGTGAAAGGGTACGTATTCAGGGTGAGGCTCCAAATGGACATAAATATGATGCAGATGGCTATTTCCACAAGGACGATAGCAGACACCGGCTTGAGTGGGGTTCGGACGGCGAGAACAACTACAAAGGTTGGCTAGAGTTCAAGGGATTAAGTACAGAGGCACCATCGGAAGTAACCGTCCATCTTACCATTGACCCGCCACCACAGGTGAGCCAGCAGATGGCACAACAGAAGGGCAGTCAGGACGCAGCGATCGAGGAAGGTTTGCAGAAATCACTGCAATCGATCAAGAACCTGCTCGAAGGTAAGGGCGGCAAGGAAGAAGTTTCTTAAAGAGAATAATAGCTAGACACAAACTCGAGCAAATTCTTGCTCGGGTTTGTGTCTAGCTATTGTTTTATTTTATTCACGAATAGGATTGACACCGACGGCTGTGCCGTAGCATAGCACCTCGGTGATGCCCTGCATAAGTTCGGTAGTGTCGTAGCGTACGCCGATGATCGCGTTGGCACCCAATTGTTGTGCATGTTGGATCATGATCTCATATGCATCGCGACGGGAATTCTCGCATAGTTCAGTGTAGAGCGTAATATCACCACCAGCTAGCTGTTGGAAGGCTGCGCCGATTTGACCCACGACGCTGCGAGAACGCACAACGATGCCTCGTACTAAACCAAAGTGGCGCACAATCTGAAACCCGTTTAACTCAAAGCCTGTAGTGATGAGACTGTGGTCCATAAAAAATTCTCCTTGTCCTGTTTGAAATACTGAGCGAAAGTGAAGCGCTCTTTAACGCACTCAACAAGTGTAGCATTTACAAGGGAAAATGTATGTCCCTCAAACGAGGTAACTACGACAGAAGTTCATCCCTGCTCTGTTACCCTGCGCACAATCTCTACAAAATCTGGTTTGATGCTGGCACCACCAATCAGCGCTCCGTCGATATCCGAATGAGCCGTAAAATCAGTGATATTCTCCGACGTAACACTTCCACCGTATAGGACGGGCAGCGTATTGGCTACTTCTTCTGTGTACATTTCACGGTAGAGTTGACGGATAATGCTTGCAACACTTCCAGCATCATCCACTGTAGCCGCCTTACCAGTGCCAATAGCCCACACTGGTTCGTAGGCGACAATGACCTTTTGCTGGTGTTCTGCTGCGAAGTTACACAGACACCCTTGGATCTGTGCACGAATAACTTCTTCGGTCCGGCCAGAGGTATGTTGCTCCTCGTTTTCGCCGACGCACACTATTGGACGCAGGTCATGAGCTAACGCGGACATAGTTTTCTTGTTGATGAGTTCGTCCGTCTCGCTAAAGTACATACGACGTTCGGAATGACCAATGATGACCGTCGTACAGAGTTGGCGTACCATGAGGGGGGAGATTTCGCCGGTGAAGGCTCCTTTTTCCTCAAAGTACATATTTTGTGCGCCCAACTCGATATAATTCTGAAGCGATGTAGGCATCGTATCGAGCACCGTTCGTACCGCACCCAGCGAGATCGATGGTGGACAAAAAATGCAGAGTGTTTGCGTACTGTTATACAGTATCTTGCCCAAGTCAGGCAGTATCTCTTTCACAAAGGCTTTCGCCTCGTTAGGGCCATAATTCATCTTCCAATTGCCCGCTAGTATTGCGGTACGAGGGCGTGGCATGTATAATCCTCCGAGGTTATTTATCTGCTAACGCAGCGACTCCAGGCAAGGTACGACCTTCGAGGAACTCTAGTGATGCTCCCCCGCCTGTAGATACGTGCGTCATTTTGTCTGCGGCACCCGCCTGCTCAACTGCCGCCGCCGAGTCGCCGCCACCTATGATCGTTGTGGCACCCTCTTGAGTGCGGTTAGCCAAGATGCTGATGATGCTATTTGTGCCTTCAGCAAATGCAGGCATTTCCGCGACTCCCAGCGTGCCATTCCAGATAATAGTGTTGGCGTCCGCAAGTGTTTCGCGAAAGTTTGCTACAGTTGCTGGGCCGATATCAAGAATGCGCCATCCTAGTTTGGGAACTTGATAGCAGGTCACGACTTTGTGATGGGCGTCAGGCGCGAAATGGTCCGCTATGACCACATCGGAGGGCAGGTGCAGCTTGACATTATGTTCGTGTGCCTTGGCAATTATTTCACGTGCAACATCAAGCTTGCTCTCTTCGAACAGAGACTCCCCCACCTCGTAGCCCTCGGCGGCCAAGAAGGTATTCGCCATTCCGCCACCGATCAGGACCACGTCGGCTAGCTCAATCAAACGCTGGAGTACGGCAATCTTGTCCGAAACCTTTGCTCCACCTATAATCGCGGCAAAGGGGCGTTTAGGTTGCTCTAGTGTTGAGCCGAGGAAGTTTAGCTCTTTTTCCATAAGGAGGCCTGCAACGGCTGGTAGGAGGTGTGCAACGCCTTCTGTCGAAGCATGTGCGCGATGCGCGGTACCAAATGCATCGTTGACATAGACATCGCCCAAGTGAGCTAACTGCTGAGCGAAGTTCGGGTCGTTTTTCTCCTCTTCCTTATGGAAGCGTAGATTTTCGAGCAGCAATACTCCTCCCGCTTGGAGGGCCTTTGCCTGTGACTCGACTTCGGGTCCTATACTCTCGTTGGCCATCTGTATAGGCATATGTAACAGCTCGCTCAAGCGTTGTGCAATAGGCTTCATCCGCAGGTGTTCTACCACCTTCCCATCAGGGCGGCCTAGGTGTGACATAAGAACGACAGAGGCTCCACCATCCAGTAATGCCTGAATGGTGGGAAGGGCCGCCACGATGCGTGTGTCGTCGGTGATATGGCCTTCAGCGTCTAAGGGCACATTGAAGTCTACACGCACCAAAACTCTTTTGCCGGTGATGTCGATATCGCGCAGTGTCTTCTTATTCATTAGAAGCCCTTTTGTCCAACAAAGTTCGCGAGGTCGGCGACACGGCTCGAATAGCCCCATTCATTGTCGTACCACGCGATCACCTTAACCATATTATTGCCAAGGACCATTGTTGAGAGACCATCAACGATAGCTGAGTGTGAGTCGCCGCGATAATCTGACGAGACTAGTGGTTCTTCATTAAAATCCAGGATACCCTTAAGGGCACCAGTGGCAGCCCCTTTGAACGCGGCGTTGACGCTATCGCGTGTGACTTCTTTGCGCGTTGTCGCCACGAAGTCCACGACCGAAACCGTCACGGTTGGCACACGTAGGGACATGCCATCGAAGCGTCCCTTTAGTTCTGGAATGACAAGTGCTAGTGCGCGTGCGGCACCGGTCGAGGTAGGGATGATATTTGCGCCAGCTGTACGCGCACGCCGCAGATCTTTATGTACCTGATCGAGGATGCGCTGATCATTTGTGTACGAGTGGATGGTGTTCATCAAGCCGTACTCAATGCCAAAGCTATCGTTGAGCACCTTCGCGGTAGGCGCGAGACAGTTGGTGGTGCAGGAAGCATTCGAGATAATATTGTGTTTCGCGGGATCGTACATATTGTCGTTCACGCCCAGAACGATAGTCAGGTCTTCACCTTTGGCAGGTGCGGAAATAATTACTTTTTTTGCACCGCCCTGTAGGTGGGCTGCGGCCTTATCCGCATCTGTAAAGAAGCCAGTTGACTCGATTACAAGCTGCACGCCCAGATCGCCCCAGGGAATTTGTGCTGGATCGCGCTGTGAAATAACCTTAATGTTGTGTCCATTGACAATCAAGGCTTCTGGTGTAGCCTCGACCTCACCAGGGAAACGTCCATATGTGGAGTCATATTTCAGCAGGTGAGCATTTGTCTTTGTATCGGTGAGATCGTTGATCGCCACAATCTCGATATCGCGTGGGTAGCGTTCCAGCATTGCCTTCATTGATTGACGACCGATACGTCCAAATCCATTGATGCCTACGCGAATTGCCATATGTATTTCTCCATCCTTCGATACTACTTCGTCAATGTTTCACGTGAAACATTCTTTTATGCAAAACGGCCTTTGTCCGTCCACTACGATTGGGATGTTTCACGTGAAACATCCCAATCGTAGTGGATTAGTCCCTACATAAGGGTATCATCTCTACCTGTAACCCGCAAGTAATAGCCGGATTTATGCAGTTGGGGGAATGACGCCAATTGAGAAACGTATGAATCCATCGGTATAGCCAAAGCCGGAGCCGGGAACGCCCGCAATACCAGTTTTTTCGAAGAGTGAGAAGGCATCCTCGCCTTGGTGCAACTGACTCCAATTGTAGACTGTTGCGTCGTCATCGAGGTAAATGTGTTTGAAAAAGTGTTGTTCTTCGTCGATGCGATGTAACTGTGCAATAAAGCGTTGCCGGCGCATCCGGTAAAATGCGCGCAATTTCTCGGCCAACTGTGGGTGGGTGTCAAAGAGACGGAGGTAGGCCATGAAGCGCAGTTGCCATTCACCGGGGAGCGAGGCCATAGTATTGGTCCAGCAGGGACTCAGTACGGGCATGAGTTCAACATTGCCTACAGTAACCCAACCAAAGCGTTCTCCTGTGAGACTGTAGATTTTTGAGAAACTGCTCACAAAAATTGTGTGTTTCAGTACATCTGTCTCTGCAAAGGCCGTCATACGTGCGTAATCTTCTTCGGGTTTGCCTGTACCAATATAAGCAAGGTCAGCGACGATATACACCGTATGTCCCGCTTCTCGATGTTTGCGTAGAGTGTGATGCAAATTTTGTAGTTCTTCAGGGGTATAAGCAAATGCAGTGGGATTATTAGTGATAGCAAGATAGATGACGCGGATATCAGGGTGCTCAGAAAGTAACCTGTCAAGCTGCTCGCCAGTAAGCTTAAAATTGTGTTCTTCCAGTGTTGGAAAACGATACAACGTATAATCAAAAGAGCGTGCCTGCCACTCTGGTACTCCAAATCCCGGTTCTGGAAAAAGTATACCCACACTCTCCATGCCCTGTGCTTTGAACATCAAGCGTAGGCTCCGCAGCACTTTGTCTATGCCATCCATCGCGCCCAGGCAGGCCGCTATCTGATCTTGCGAAACGGGTAGTCCCCATCCAGTCATCTCTTGTGCTAAGCGTGCGCGTAGGAGGGGATTACCCACGCCATAGATGTCGTACATCCGTAGATCAATGTGCTTCGCAAGAAGCAATCTCTCGTTCTCCATCATCTGCGCACGCAGCCATAGGTATGTATCACCTGTGGCTGTATATCCTGCTATATTTTCACCGGGTAGAGCAACGCCAAGCTCGTCGGCGAGTTGGCGATAGTCCTCACCCATTTCCCCACGCTCAAATTCGGCGATCAGTCGCAAATTGATGTCGCCGATTGTACGATTCACTATTTGAGACTTAATAATATCTTCTGGAATACCACGTTCGCGACATTCCTTTTCGAGTTCTGCCACTATGCGTGCCATCATGCGAATAGGGCCAGGTCCTTCTTGAAGGTGTGGACGGTAGCGTTCAATAATGTCGTGTCGCAGTCCTCTTAAGAGGGTCAAGTAGTCAAAGCGAGCAAGCGAGGGCGAGTCTAGGGACTCTTCAGGGGTAATCACTGGAAATGCTCCTTCACGAGTGCACAACATCGTGCGTTGAGAAACGACAACAGCGTCATTTCTTTAAGTGTAACACATCGTACAGGAGCAATCCAATGTTTCACGTGAAACATTACACGTCTACGAATACGCCGTTTTTTACTCCTTGGGCTAATGCTAAGATATCTGGCGCAAGAATACGATCACTTTCAAGGGGGGGTACGAGTGTACGTGCATGCTCATAAGCCCTCTGTACACCCTTACCTGGACGTAGTGGTTTGCGAAATTCCAGCATTTGGGCGGCACAGAGGAACTCGATGGCGACAACCTGTTGTACCTGCTCTATAATGCGCCGTACCTTATGAGCACTTGTTACGCCCATGCTGACAAAATCCTCCATACCTGCTGATGTGGGTATCGAGTCTATGCTTGCTGGATGTGCAAGGAGCTTAATTTCGTTTACAAGTGCCGCTGCTGTATACTGTGTAATCATCAGGCCGGAATTCAGGCCAGGATTGGGCGTTAGAAATAGTGGTGCGCCTCCCTTATCCCATTCGTGCGGACCTAGCAGATCGTACGCTCGTCGTTCGGAGAAACTTGCAAGCTGGGCTAATGCTATCGCAAGGGTATCAAGAGCGAGTGCTAATGGTTGACCATGAAAATTGCCACCACTAATAACATCATGTTCCTCAGCAAAGACCAGAGGATTATCTGTAACCGCACCCAGTTCACGCTCAAAAATTAACGTGCAATAGTCCAATGCGTCCCTGATGGCGCCGAACACCTGTGGAGCACAGCGCAGTGTATAGGGGTCTTGGACTCTTGGACAATCGCGATGGCTTTCTTGTATCTCGCTTTCCTGAACAAGAGTGCGTAGGTGCTTTGCACTCACCTGTTGTCCATGCTGGCCTCGTCGAATGTGAATACGTGCATCTAATGGCACGTGACTGCCCAGTAGCCCTTCAAGGCTCATTGCGCAGGCGACCTCGGCACTCTCTATCAGTATATTTGCGTCCGCAAGGGCTAGAATCGCGATAGCTTCCATTAAATGCGTGCCGTTAATAAGTGCCAGCCCCTCCTTCGCCTGTAGACGCAGGGGTGTTAGTTCAATACGTTTTAGTACCTCGCTGCCAGCTACGCGTTGGCCTTCCACGAATGCCTCTCCCTCTCCAACTAGTAGTAGAGCGAGATGTGCGAGCGGCGCGAGGTCTCCGCTTGCGCCAACAGAACCGCGTGATGGTATGTAGGGATATACATGGGCATTCAGCAGAGTAAGCAGTAGCTGCACAATCTCGACTCGTACACCAGAGTGGCCGCGAGCGAGACTCGCGGCCAAGAGCAGCATCATTGCCCGTGTAACTTCTTCGCTCAGCGGTTCGCCGACACCGGCAGCGTGGCTACGCAAAAGATTATGTTGCAGGGCTACCAGTTGTTCCTGTGGAATACGTACGCTGCTGAGATGACCAAAGCCAGTAGTGACACCATACACTTTTTTCCCCTGTGCCGCGATCTCATCGATTACCAAACGCGCGGCACGAATCGAGTGAACAGCTTCGTCGCCCAACTCGACAAACGCATAGTGGCGTGCGACGGCGAGTACATCTGCGCTTGTAAGAGCTTGAGTATTGAGAGTCACGCGAGCAGCGTGCTGTGTAGAAAAATCTTCCATGATGAAATTGCCTTTCTAAGCTTCGTTGCTTCTATTCTAGCATAGGCAAAAACATAATGTTTCACGTGAAACATTTACGTTGTGAAACACATAACTTTCAAAAGAGGTTAGCAGAGGTGATGTTTCACGTGAAACATTTAAGGAATGAACACATCTTCGACAAGATTTGTTCCAAAGTGGTAGCCAATCTCGTGATAGTCAGTAATTGACCAAAGGGCAAGTTCCAGTTTTTTGCCAAGTTCGATACTTCCAATTATAGTGTCCAGAGCTAATGCTTTCGCTCCGTTGATTGTTATAGCGAGCAGTGCCTCTTCGAGCGTCATATTCATTGCCGACATTGCCAGCCCAAGCATCATTTGCATATTTTCGCAGTATGAAGTACCTGGATTAAAATCAGTTGCTAGAGCCACCATTAATCCTCGATCTATATAGCGGCGTGCTGACGGATAAGGGGTACGCAGGGTGTAAGAACAACCGGGAAGTAGTGTGGCAACAACGCCTGCATCGCGGAGCGCATCCAGATCGCTATCCGACGCGTAGTCAAGGTGATCGGCGGAGATCGCGCCAAGTTCTGCGGCGAGTCGCGAACCACCTGAGGGACTTAGTTGATCGGCATGCACCTTCAGAGCATATCCTAGTTCTTTCGCACGCACCAGGATACGCCGGCTCTCTTCCTCTGTAAACGCTTCTCGTTCGCAAAAGACATCACAAAAGCGCGCAAGTGTTGCGAAGCGTGGCAGCATTTCATTTAGAAGCAGGTCGACATACTCGCCCCTACGTGCCTTGTATTCTGCTGGTACACTATGCGCGCCAAGAAACGTAGGAACAACGCGTATCCTTGTGGTGTCTTCCTGCCGGTTAAGCGCGTTAATGATAGTCAGGCACAGCTCCTCGCTTACCGTATTCAAGCCATAACCCGTTTTGATTTCAACTGTGGTGGTCCCATGAGCGCGCATCGAAGCCAGATGGATATTTGCTAACGCTTCTAACTGTGTTCGATTTGCGGCACGTGTTGCATTCATGGTCGTTAGAATACCACGACCCTGTGCAAGCAATGCTCCATAACTCACGCCACGCCGTCGCAAGTGAAATTCTTCTGCGCGGTCGCCAGCAAAGACAAGATGCGTGTGCGAGTCGACAAAGCCCGGCGTGACAACCTTACCCTGCACATCAATAATTTTGATAAGGTTGGCATTGCTTTGCTGTAGAAGGAGGGTATTGACCTCACTATTGCGGCCTATCCACACAATAGCGCCATTCAAAGACGCAATCGCTGCGTTCTCAATCACCTGCAAATCCCCACTAGACCCCGCTACCGGTGCCTGAGCCATTGTTACTAATTGTCCAATATTGTGGACCACGGTGTCTGCTTGTATAGGTCTCGCCTGTAACACGTTATCAACATGCATATGAAAGCTCACTTTCCCCAGATCATATACCTACGTTATAGCATATTTATGTACAGATATACCTACGAGGGCATTGTGCTATAATGGGGCATGCTACATAGAGGAAAGGAAGAGATAGGTCATGCGAGCTGTTGATGATGGTAGCCCAAAGTATGCTGCTGTCTTGCGTGTGCTGCTGGACTGGAAACGACTACCTGAGAGCGATATAGCACGAATACTACGCACCTACTATCTCATCACCGACGACTTTCGTGACATGGAAGATCAGGGCCTGCTGACGATGGAGTTTGTGGGCGACGAGTACATGATTACTCCGACACTCTTAGGCCGTATCTGGCTGGAACAATATAAAGGCGAGGCGCAAGAAAAGAAAGGATAGGAGAAAGACATGGCATACGAAGACGAGGACGAGGCATTACCATACACCACCATTGGCACAGATGAGGCGAAGAAGATGATCGACGCAGGAACACGTGTCATCGACGTGCGCACACCGGAGGAATGGAACCGTGGGCACATCGCTGAAGCCGAGTTGGTACCGATTGGCGGCATCTATAGCTTCGGCAAGGCGCTTAAAGATTTGAACCTGCCGCCAGATGAGGACGTGATCTTTGTTTGTGCATCGGGTCAGCGAAGTGCAAGCGCGTCAGAAATTGCGCTGCTCACAGGACTGAACAAGGTATACAATCTAGCGAATGGTATGAATGGTTGGGTTGGCCGGCGCTATCCAATCGAGCGATAACATCGAGGGGAGCGTTCATTCCGTTCGTCCACTGATTGCCCGAACACAGTACATCAATAATGTAAGAGGAGAAGAAAGAGTATGCCTTTACTAGAGGGAAAGAAAGCCTTTATTTTTGGGGTAGCAAATCACCGCTCCATCGGCTGGGCTATCGCGCAATCGCTCGCGGCTGAGGGTGCGCAGATCATGCTGGCCTATCAGGACCGTATGGAGAAGTATGTACGCGATCTGGCCACAAAAATTCCAAACACATCTCTTGTGCAGTGTGATGTGCAGCAGGACGATCAGCTTGACAGTGCATTTGCCGAGGCAAGTGAAACCTTTAATGGCGAAATTGATATACTCATTCACTCGGTTGCCTTTGCGCCGCCGAGCGAACTAGAAAATCCTTTTGTTGACACGACGCGTGCTGGCTTTCATACTGCGCTCGACATCAGTGCATACTCATTGATCGCGATGGCGAAACGAGCGAAACCGTTAATGCAAGCCAAAGGTGGCAGCATTCTCACCCTTACCTATATGGCGAGCGAACGCGTTATGCCAAAATATAATGTTATGGCGGTAGCGAAGGCTGCATTAGAATGTAGTGTGCGCTACCTTGCCTTCGAGCTTGGGGAGCACAACATTCGAGTCAATGCTATCTCCGCTGGTCCCTTGAATACTCTTGCCGCACGTGGGGTCTCTGGTTTCACCTCGTTTCGCGAACAGATGGGACAGGTTGCGCCCCTACGCCGAAACATCGAACAGAGCGAAGTGGGTGATGCGGCGCTTTTCCTGTGTAGTCCCTATGCACGCGCCATTACCGGTGAGATCATGTTCGTCGATGCTGGCTACAATATTATGGGCGCATAGATATTGCAAACAAAGGGCACGTACACGATACTGTACGTGCCCTTTGTTCCTCTTGTTTAGGCGTTCATATTCGTGCGTTCTGGTCGAAATGCTGGCATACACAACGACCAGTATTCGCATATATGTTCTTTGCTCGCATTGCTATAGGTAACTCGCGTGTCCTTATGAATCAGGCATGTTTCGCCCGCCTCAACGGTTAGTTCCTCTCCGTCCGCCTCAATACTGAGTGCGCCCTGTACGACAATCACCAACTCGTCAAAGCTTGCAATTTGCGCAGGTTCACGCCATGCTGCTGGAGCTGTCATACGGGCG
>CAXTCR010000083.1:0-14290 GCA_964242555.1 uncultured Ktedonobacteraceae bacterium | reverse complement strand
ATCGGGAGGTTATGGATTTCTACGGAGACGAAACGCATAAGACAATCGAAGAGACGCGCGCATTAATCGGACAACTTCAGGACTCCCATAAGAAGCAAGAAGCCCTATTCTGGGGGATTACACTCAAAGGAGAGCATGCTGTTATCGGTTCGTGTGCTTTTATTGCGTTCAATCGGGACTTTCACTATGGAGAAATAGGCTATGAATTGAACCGCGCCTATTGGAGACAGGGGATTGTGGCCGAAGCGATATCCGCCATCCTGACATATGGATTTACCGAACTCCAACTGCATCGGATTGAAGCAGTTACCGATCCGAGAAATACTCCCTCCAAGAATCTGTTACTGAAGCTTGGCTTCACATTTGAGGGGAATTTGCGCCAACGCTTCTTATTGCGAGACCAGTATTTGGATGCTCACTACTTTGGTTTGCTAGAGAATGAATGGCGTAAGTTAGAGTAACCACCTTGAAGGACTTTGCTTCGTGACCAAAAGGAGATACGTATGCACGCACTGTTAGGCATTGATCTTGGTACATCAGGTGTCAAAGCTGCGCTTTTTGCCGTTGAAGATGGACGCGTTATTTCGGACGCCCTTGTTGATTATCCTCTCTTTCATCCCCATCCTGGTTGGGTGGAGCAGCATCCTGCCGATTGGTGGCAAGCTACAATTACAGCTATCCGCTCCTGCCTGCAAAAAGCTGCAACTCAAAACGTTCAACCTGCGGACGTGAAAGGCGTTGGCCTGTCCGGGCAGATGCATGGTGTCGTACTGCTCGACTCCGCGCATGAGGTGCTTCGTCCCTGCATCATCTGGGCGGACCAGCGCAGTGATGCACAGGCGCGTTGGATGACCGGACGAGTTGGTGAAAGCAAACTGATCGAGTATGTCAGCAATCCTGCGCTGACGGGTTTTTCGGCGCCGAAGCTCTTATGGGTTCGGGATAACGAGCCAGAACTGTTCTCACGCGCCACTACCCTACTCCTGCCCAAAGACTACATCCGCTTTCGACTTACCAGTGTTTTAGCGATGGAGATCTCGGATGCTGCCGGGACATGTTTGCTCGATGTGAAACACGGTGTATGGTCGCAAGAAGTACTTCAAGCTATTGAACTCTCTCCCTCCTTATTCCCACCCGTCGTTGCTGCGGATGCTGTAAGTGGCACAATTACTGACGAAGTTGCTGCGTTAACAGGTCTGCCTTCCGGTATTCCTGTGGCAGGCGGTGGCGCGGACAACGCCTGCGGCGCGGTTGGCAATGGTGTTGTTATGTCAGGAATTGGCTTAGTCTCGATTGGTACAAGCGGTGTTGTGCTTGCTCACTCCGAGACACCGCAGGTTGACACATCTGGGCCTGTTCCGCGCGTGCATACTTTCAATCACGCTGTCCCTCATGCATGGTATTTAATGGGCGTGACGCAGGGGGCCGGCCTTTCGTTACGTTGGGTGCGGGACAATATTGGTCTACCTGAACGCGCCCTGGAACGCTGGACGGGTGAGGACGCCTACAACGTGCTTGCAAGAGAAGCGCTTGGTGTTGCTCCGGGTAGTGAAGGCCTTCTCTTTCTGCCCTATTTACAGGGAGAGCGTACGCCGCATCTTGACCCCTACGCCCGTGGTGGGTGGATTGGCCTTACTGCTAGCCACGACCGCCGACATCTCGTTCGTGCGGTCCTTGAAGGTGTTGCCTATAGTTTGAAGGACAGCTTCAACATTCTCCGTGAACAAGGATTATCAATTGAGCAGATGCGGGCAACCGGTGGTGGTGCAAAAAGTGTTATCTGGCGACAAATCATCGCAGACATCCTCGGCGTTGAACTGGTGACGACAAATGCAACTGAGGGGCCTGCCTTTGGTGCCGCATTGCTAGCAGGAGTCGCAAGTGGAGTTTACCCATCAGTAAAAGATGCCTGTGAGCAAACTGTACGCGTTGTTGAGCGCACGGAACCGCGCATGGAGAATGAGCACGTTTATGCCGCAGGGTACGAGAGGTATAAGAAGCTCTATCCAGCACTCAAGCCCATTATAAGTGCTTCATAGAACATATGCCTGCCGGCATATGTTTTCTGCCGGCAAACGTCTCCTCTGCTACTCATGAATTTCTAATTGAATAGCCATATATCGCAAGACCTATTTCGCATAGTGCGAAAACGATAGCCAGGATGGAAAGGACGAGTCCAACGGTAGCCATCGTACGCCGTTGTGGAGAGCGACGCCCCAGCACTGAAAGTACAATTCCTACAATCGCGGTAGGTATCCCAAGATAGAGCGTCCAGAAGAGCACCAAACTGATAATACCGAGCACAAGGCCAGCTACTGCCAGACCGTTACCCCCACTCTGTTGGGGCGCTGGCATATATGCTGCACCCGGATAAGCGCCTTGTGGAACGTACCCAGGATTTTGCAATGGTGGATATGGCTGCTGTAAAGGTTGGTATGGTTGTTGATAGGGAGCTTGCTGTGGTGCCGATTGATAAGGAGGTGGCTGTACCGTATCTCCATAAGAACCATAGACGGTTTGCGGTTGTGATTGCTGCTGGTACTGCTCCCCATACTGTCCACCACTATATGGATCTTGTGGACTCCCCTGAGGATATGGATTTTGCTCACTCATAAAGATAAAAACTCCTTAAGCTAGCACTGCAAACGATTGAAAAAAGATTTTCCTGATAATAATGGCTCCTAGTATATCGTACAATTGTACGTAACACAAGGATAAGATATTTGCGTGCTACACACTGTGAGATAGTTCACAATTAGGAAAGAGGTACATATGGGTTTTGCTGACAATATACTTCCCAGTAGTGTGCAGCAACTACGCCATCGCTTGCTTCATCACCCTTTATGGCAACATATTGAGGATGGAACGTTAGAGAGGGCAAGACTGCGAGTTTTTGCTTTACAGGATTGGTGGCTCGTCCGTGAAGCCTATCGGCTAGATGCACTCGCAATTGCAGGTTCAGCTAATTTGGAGATACAAGAACTATTGGTAAGCAAGCTAACACCTAAGATTGGAGGCTACAAGCTTTTGTTGCGATTTGGTGAAGCACTTGGTCTATCGCGTGCCGATTTCGATGCTGTGGAACCGCTAAGTGGTTGTATGGCACTCACGAATTTCTTTTATTTCATGTTAGCCTATGGTACTCCTGAAGAGAAACTGGCGTCGGTTAGTGCAAGTGAAGACATCTTTGTACAGATATGTGCTCGTATCGAACCTGCTCTCATGGAACATTATGGATTAACGCAAGAGCAAGTGCTGTTTTTCACAGCACACGATGAGATTGGGCAACATGTAACTCCTGTTGACACTGCATTAGTAGCCCGCTACTCGACCGCTGAGGAGCAACAGCGGATTATAAGAGCAGTTCGTCTAAGCCACGAGTTCGAGCTACTGTTTTATGATACAGTGCTGCATACTCCGTTGACATAAGTTTACTACTCTATCTCAATCTCATACTCTTTTGTTGCCTCTTGCAATGTTTCATTCAACGCCGTGAGTGCGGTATGCGGATCCACCGGCTCTTGCATAGCCTCAGCCTCTGGGTCAAAGTGGTTTTTAACCTGAGGCATATCTCGGCGCAACTCTTCGAGTAGTTCGATAATCTTACTTACCTTGCGTTCCGTCAATAGCGTTATCTGTAAGTCGAGATGGCGTCGTTGTTCGGCAAAACGTGCCTGCCGGTTTTGGGTTGCTAGCACGACCACCGTCATAAGCAACGCGCTGACGCTCACCACATCTTGCAACCATGCGAAGGGAGGAGTGTCAAAAACAGGAATGCCCAAGGATTTGTGAAAGATACTTGCAAAAATCCATACGGCGATTATAAGCAAAATGATATACACAGCAAAAGGTCTGCCCAACGCGCTTGTCACTTTCTCAATGACGCGCTGGTGATAACTGACCTTACGTTCGGCATTAATGCGCATCGCGACAATTGCTTCGATATCCTTATCGAGAATGTCCGTCAATTCAGTGAGGGGGCCTGTTTTTTCCTCCATTGCCTTTTCCTCCCGAACTTCCTGAGTAGTTACCATAATTGTCTAGCTTTCTAGTATAGAATATACTTCTATAAGGAATACGATGCACACGGCCAAATAGTACGAACTTATCCCTCCTGAGCTATAAAGGTGAGAGTACCTTATTTTGCGAGATTGCGATGTTTGCTAAGTTAGGTGGTTGTATCCCATAATCTGTCATATATAGTGTACTGATTGCCGTACCTGTTAGCGCCTTGTCGACAACTTTTCCCTGTACATCGAAGACGGCTTTATTTGTTTTGCCATGTATCGTTAGATTGCCCATAAGTTGGAAATGAATTGTTTGTCCGTTTTTCCTTTTGAGCATATATTATAAAGATTAAAAATAGATGTAAGTAGTACATAGGGATTAATGTATTTACAAGAGAGGAGAGCGAATCAATGGCAACATCTATGTCAGTAAGCGGTGACATGCTTGATCGCTTGGAGATCCGTGAACTGCTGGAAAACTGGGTCATATGGCGGGATACTGGCGACTGGGAGCGTTTCACAACGGTCTGGCACGACGACGGTCGCATGATCGCCACTTGGTTCCAGGCAAGTGCGGCAGAGTTTATTGCTGGCTGCCGCAGATCATTTGACGCAGGCATGATCGTATTGCATTCCCTCGGTGGCACGAGCATTGATATAAAGGACTCTCGCGCCGTCGCACAGACGAAGATGCAGATCGTACAGCGCGGGCGAGTCCACGGCGTGGAGGTCGATGTGACCTGCCTTGGCCGCTTCGTAGACGCATTGGAGAAGCGTAACGGACGTTGGGGACTCGTGTTACGGCAGCCCATATACGAACTTGATCGCATGACGATGGTCGAACCCGGAGCTATACTGCATCTCGACCCCCACTTGCTACAATCCTTTCCAGAAGGATACCGGCACCTCGCCTATTTACAGACTCAGATGGGTTTCCAGGTCAGCCGAACGCTCCCAGGCACTCATGGATCTGAGATTAAGGTAGTTAGGACGCGCATGCAACGATGGTTGGATGGAGATGAGACGACACGTCTGGACATGTGACTATAGCGCGCTTCGGTTGATGCCCTCTTGTATGACTTCACAGCTCTGCGATCCAGCACATTGTGCTGGATCCGCACTCACGCTCCACGAACTTGGTCGATGAGAGCATCCGCTCCTAGTCGATCAATGGATGCTCCACGCCAAGCCACGTGTTGATCGGGACGTACGAGGAGCAGCGGGGCTTCGTAACGTGTTTCGTGTGTCTGACCACGTAGCTCGACAACGGTCAGCGGCACGCGACGAGCGGCAGCAGCTTCAATACATGGAGTCGGATCGGCCTCGTCGCGTAACCGCAGGAGTGACAATCCAGTTCCCAGCCGATCATAGAGTGAGGCTCCATCGGGCAGCCAGAGATGTGGCAGTCGCGCTCCTGGCCGTGCTGTTGGCACATACGCCTGACCCTCGGGAAGAGGCAGGGTACCATCGTCAACGATCACTGCTGACGCGTCGTACTGGTAGCCCAACACAAGTCCTAAGCTGTGGAACTCACGATCTTTGGTTGCCCTAATCACTTGAGCGGCTGCATGCCGTGCTCCCTCTCCCACACGTCCTGGAGCATCCAGGTATGCATTTCCCAGTTCAGGAGCCAGTGTGCTCATGTTCGCAGCAGCCTCCCGAATGGTTCGCTCGGCAATGGGGCGTCGTTCCTCTTCATAACTTCTCAGCAGGCGCTCTCCTCCCCAGCCATCAAGTACCGCCGCTAGCTTCCAACCAATATTCACCGCATCGCCGATACCCGTGTTGAAGCCATGCCCACCCCACGGAGGATTGAGATGTGCGGCATCGCCAACCAGAAAGATACGACCATTGCGATAGCGATCCGCGAGCAGCATTCGTGCCGTCCAGGGGTCGGTTCCTAGCACCTGGGCATCGATATCGTCTCCCACGAGGCCACGGATGAGAGCATAGGGATCGGCCTGTCCAACCTCTGCAGGAACTCCGTTGGCAATAGCCCACCACACGTCCTCCATGTCCAGGCGGCCCAGCACTCCGGGGCGAGCAGGATTGAGCACCCAATAGTGGACTGCAGGACCGTGAGGCTGTCTCTGAGCCAGTCCAGGGGCGCGAAAGACGATACCAACGTTCGGGCGCTGGTCTGTGGTGCCTATATACCGGGTGCCCATTGCAGCACGAACAGCACTTCGGGAGCCATCACACCCTAAAACGTAGGCTGCTCTGACCCGCCGCTGTTCGCCGTACTCATTGACGAGGGTCGCCTGTACGTCGTCGTCGTGTTGCTCAAGAGCGTGCAGCGACCAACCCAGACAGAGGTGGCACGGCTCCAGATCAGCGACGGCCTCCCGCAACACCTCCTCAACGAGTGGCTGAGCGATCTGCTGCCCCGCCTCTGCAAAAGCATCGGCGCGCTCTACTGAAAGACCGAGGCAGTTCGTGAAACGCATCACCTCGTGACCAAGTAACGTAGTGCAGAACACCACATCCTGCGACCAGCCCACCTTGAGTGGCGCCACCTCTCGTATGCGCTGGGCAAGTCCCCAACGACGAAAATGTTCCATTGTCCGAATGTTGGTCGTCTTGGCACGCGGCCTGAGATGGGAGACGATGCGCCTTGGCTCCACGATCATGCACTGTACATTGCGCAGTCCCAACTCAACAGCGGCACTCAGCCCGGCTGGTCCACCCCCAATGATGAGGACTTTCGTCTCTGAGGGAATATCTTCACTTCTGTCTCTCGTGTCTCTTCCCATCATGGTATACTCCCTTGTATCACGTGAGTACACGTTTGAGGACCTTTTCAGCAGGCCTATGCGCGATTGTTTCTCAAGCAGTTGGACCCGATTACTTATCCTTTGCAGTCAGTATCATCAGCAGCCCACCAATCAAGCCAATATTCTTGAGAAACTGGAGCATCTGCATTTCGCGCTGTGGTCCGGGTTCTTCTTTCCAGAAGGCATGCCCCACAAGCGTCGTTGGAATGAGGCTACCAATCAGGAGGGATGCGGCGAGTTTCGGCGCGATGCCGATACTGAGGAAAAGACCCGCAAGGATCATCACTCCCCCATTGAGCACGACTGCCTGCTCTGGTCGTGGGATGCCTGCCGCCTCAACCATCTTAGGGCGTCGGCCAGGATTGCTAAATGCTCCCCATCCACCATAGATGAAGATACCGGAGAGGAGCAAACGCACTGTTGCTTGTATCATACATGTGTCCCTTCTGTTTTCTGTATAGGTGGCAGTTCACGTATCGGTTCCGAAGCAAAGCTATCAAACGCGGTACTCCGCTTGGGAAACTCTGTGGCCTCAAATGCAAATATCTCGTACTCGGCCAAGCCCCTTTGTTGATACGGGTCCGCCGTTAAAAGCTCACGCAGTTCCTGCTCGCTTGAAGCTCGTGCCACGACGATGCCTCCAATCGCAGGGTCACGCCTTCCCGAGACGAGAAATCGCCCTGCCTCATACTGTCGTTGTACCCATGCGCTGTGTTCTACAAAAGAACGATTGACCTCCTCAAGCGGCTTCTGAAACCGGGAGATCAGAACAAACATTGGCATAGTGCCTCCAATGAAATTGTAAAAAACGCTATTAGTAAAGTACGGAGTGTATACGAAGCGAACGTATAGACGTGCGTGCGCCTCGTGTTCATTTCCACTTTGCACGAACGTGTATCGCGTAACGTCCTTTTCGAGAGGAGAAGGGCTATGCACACATGTCCTTTCTCCTCGCATCATAACTATAAAGCAGTGCGTGGATCGCCGATTGGAACATGCAGGTCGAATGGTTCAGTGGGCTGGAACTCACCGCGATAGGCACGCTCGTGCACCTCGGCAAACGATGCACCGGCTTTATGCGCGGCGATCATTTGCTCAGGATCGACTGGCATTCCGATGGGGTTGGCAGCGAACTGGGGCGAGGTACGCATCCACTCGCTGGACTCCTCCCAGCTTTTAAAGTTATCAACTTGCAGTTCCACGCTGTTCCCATCGGGGTCCTCATAGTAGAAAGAGGTGGTCAGACCATGATCGAGACTCGCGTGTGGCATGATGCCTGCTGCCTTGAGTCGCACATAGGTATCAAACAGGTCGCCCATTGAAGGGAACTCGAAGGCACTATGATGAAAACCTGTGTGCATTAACTTGTCAGCATCATCGCTTAAATAGGGTGAGACCAGTAATGCGAGACGATGATTAGCCTCATCATTAGTGAGCCAGGCACCACCAGGAAACTGATAGTTCGCCTTCATACCCACGACAGCCTCATACCAATCGATCATCTCTTGCATACGCATTGTCTTTAAGTTAAAGTGATGCAGCGTAGGTCGAACGTTCGCCTTTCTCTCGGATACCTGTGACATGTGTTTTCTCCTCTTTTGCTACGATGTGCCTTTGACTTCCGCTCGCGTAGACATAACGAGATTGCGCAGCCGCCCAATGCCTTCGATCTCGACTTCAACAACGTCCCCATCCTGCAAAAAGAGGGGAGGCGTCCGTTTGAAGCCTACTCCTGATGGTGTTCCAGTCGCAATGATATCTCCAGGCTCCAGCGTCATGAGGGAACTGAGAAACGAGATAATTCTTGCTACCGAAAAGATCATATCAGCTGTGCTTGCATGTTGAACCACTCGCTCATTTACCTTGGTAGTTAATAGAAGTTCCTGTGGATTAGGAATAGCAGATGCGAACACCATTCCTGGTCCCATTGGCGCGAAAGTATCAAGTGCTTTGCCTGCTATAAATTGGCTTGTCTGTGTTTGCAGGTCACGTGCGCTGACATCATTCATAATGCTATAGCCCGCTACGTACTGCAATGCTTCCTGCTCGGAAACCTCTTTGCAACGCGTTCCCATGATGACCGCTAATTCGCCTTCATAATCGATCTGATTACTTACACGAGGCAAGAGAATCGTGCTCGTCGGACCAATCAGACTATTGCGGAATTTAGCAAAGAAGAGAGGCACCTGTGTCTGTGCCAGCCCAGCTTCATTCACGTGCTCAGCATAATTGAGGCCGATACAAATGATTTTATCAGGATCAGGGACTGGAGGACCAAATTCAACGGATGTATCCTGAAATATTCCATGTGCATTAGGACCCGCATCCAATGCCTCTTGAGCACGTGTGAAGACCTTTTGCATACCTGCGGGTCCTAACGCAAGCAGTTGTCTTGTTGTGACAGGAGCACTCTCATGCTGAAGAGTGGCGATATCTACCACGAGACCTTTGTGTTCAACACCAGCACGCCAGTTTTCATCCGTATACCCTTGTGTGCGGTAACTTACGAGTTGCATAACTACGCCTCTCCTACTAAAACGCTACCTCTCATGATAGTCTTCCCATTGTAGCACGTCTCGCCAGAGCAGTACTTTGATCCTTAAAAAATATTCACACACTATGCATAATGCATAGCAGTGTTTACTACAGCAAAAACGCAGAGACTAACATAGAAGAGTTGAACCAAGTTCTTGCTTTGTTATTATTTTCTCTCTCCTTCCCTCTAGACAAAATACGATAGAATAGTATACATTATGCATAATGCATGAAACAATTGTCAAGAGGGAGAGCATAAAGTCTATGAGTTCGATAGCAGCAACTAGGAAGAGTAACGTCAATGGGACGTTTACGAAACTCACAATAGCGGAGCAAATTGCGGCGGCACTTCGCACGGAAATCGTGACAGGGCAACTTCCACCAGGGACACGATTGCTCCAAATTGAGACCGCACAACGCTTTGAGGTGAGTACAACGCCTGTGCGTGAGGCGTTCGGGTTCCTGCAGCGGGATGGGCTGGTGCAAATAGACACGCATCGAGGCGTGACCGTTTTCTTGCCAACCGTGAAGGACTTGATCGAACACTACGAGATCCGTATGGCACTGGAGATGCTCGCGGCTGAGAAAACAGCCAGATGCTTTCGCGCTGAAGATGCGCCTCCGCTTGCTGCCCTCCTTGACGAAATGCGAGCTACTACTGATGCCGTTTTTTATGTCCAGTGTAATCAGCAGTTTCATTTGCGCTTGTATACACTGTCGGGACGTTCACGATTGGTCAGGATGATTGAGGATTTGCGCACTGCTTCGCTTGCCTACAATCATCTCTATGCCGCTGCTGACGTTCCCAGAGATGCACAACGCCTCGATGATGAACATCGCGAGATCCTCACGGCATGTCAGGCCAAGGATCCCGTTCGCGCTGCGGGAGCTGTGCGCCATCATATTCAACAGACGATTGTGCATGTCGCGAAACTGCTTGAGCAAGCAGAGCATGGAGGAGAAGAATGAAAGGATATGAAGACGTTCGTTTAGGGCAGGAAGCGTCTGCACTAAAGACGCCCAGTCCTGAAACATGGCTGTTATCTGCTGAAGAGTATTCTATTCTCGACGCCATTCAGCAGCGCGTCCTCTGGCTTTGTACGCTCATGATTCATCATGCCAACCATGGACGGTCGAACTCGGATGATCTCAAGGTTGGAGGCCATCAGGCATCGTCGGCCTCGATGGTCTCTATTCTCACAGCCCTGTATTTTCATTATCTGGATGCAGGCGATCGAGTGAGTGTGAAACCGCATGCCTCACCCGCTTACCATGCAATACAGTATCTCTTAGGGAACTTGGACCAGCACTACTTACAGACGCTCCGAGCTTTTAACGGCTTACAGGCCTACCCGAGTCGCACAAAAGACCCTGACCCGGTTGATTTTAGCACAGGCTCAGTGGGGTTGGGAGCGGTAGCTCCCGCTTTTGCAGCTGTAGCTCACCGTTATGCAGAGAAGCACTTTGGTCAGGTGACTTCCCATCGGTTTGTTGCTATCGTTGGTGATGCGGAACTTGACGAAGGAAGTGTCTGGGAGGCGACCATTGACGAAGCGTTGCAGGGATTGGGAAACGTTCTGTTAATTGTTGATCTGAATCGGCAAAGTCTGGATCGTGTCGTGCCAGGCATTCGTGCAACACAGCTGAAAAGGTTGTTTGGGGCGGCAAATTGGCAGGTCGTAGAGGCGAAATACGGACAGCAGTTGCAGCAGGTCTTTGCACGTCCAGGCGGGGAAGCATTGCGGCGGCGGATCGACGAGATGAGCAATGAGGAATATCAGAGCCTACTCCGCCGACCTGGGGCCGACATCCGTACTCGTCTCACGCATCCTTTTGGTCGTGAGTATGCGGAAGACCAGGACATCACACGTGCGCTCCGCGAGACTCCAGATGAACAGCTTCCTGCGCTCCTGAGCAATTTGGGGGGGCACGACCTCAATAGTCTTCTCTCTGCATTTGCGCTTGCCGACCGTCATCAGGAAGGCCCGACGGTTGTCTTTGCCTATACCATTAAAGGTTGGGGACTACCATTTGCTGGCGAGGCTCTTAACCATTCGATGCTGCTCAGCACCGAACAGATAGCACGACTACAGCAGGAAATGGGCATTGCAGACGGGCACGAATGGGACGCTTTTCTTCCAGAATCTGCCGAGGGCCGTTGGTGCCAAAAAGTGGTCCAACGATTGCAGCGTGGAGATGAGCAGCAGCATCCACAACTCGCACCAGACGTGATTCCCTCTCGTCTTGATCTCTCCTATCCTGGCAAACTTTCTACACAAGAGGCATTTGGACGTGTGTTACCCAAACTTGCGGACCTTCCTCATCTCGGTGAGCGTCTCGTGTCTGCCGCTCCTGATGTCGCGGTCTCGACCCACCTGAGTACCTGGGTCAGCAAAGTTGGCGTCTTCTCGCCCACTCCCCATCCTGATTATCAGGAGGACACGCAGCGCCTCCTCCGATGGCACCCCAGCCCTACTGGTCGGCATATCGAGTTGGGCATTTCAGAGATGAACCTGTTTATGCTGCTTGGGCAACTGGGCATGAGCTACGAACTGTGTGGACAACAACTCTTTCCCATTGGCACAGTCTATGATCCCTTTGTCTGCCGGGGATTGGATGCGCTGATTTACGGACTCTATAGTGGGTCGAAATTCATCTTTGCTGGAACTCCCTCCGGGGTGAGCCTCAGTCCAGAAGGAGGAGCACATCAATCGACCGTCACTGCGTCTCTGGGGATTGAACTGCCTGAACTTCACTATTATGAGCCTGCATTCGCGTGCGAGGTAGAATGGATGCTGCTCGATGCGTTACGTGAATGTTGCGACCGGACACATGGCCACTCGACCTACCTTCGCCTTTCGACGAAAAAGATTGACCAACAGCTTCTCGAACCAGCACTACAGCGTCTAGGAAAAGAAGAATTGCGGCGGCAAATTCTCGCTGGCGGGTATCGCTTACTCGAAGGACGCGCTCTCGTCCCCGATGCGACAACGGACGAAGTGGTCCAGATTGCGACCACAGGGGCGATGGTACCGGAAGCGGTCGAGGCGGCACAACGCTTGGCCGAGGAAGGGGTCGCGGCAAATGTGCTGCATATCACCAGTCCACAAAAGCTTTTCTCGTTGTTTACACAGGCGCGCCATCATCAACGCCTTCACCCCACGCTGGCAGAGCAACAAGGGTATCTCGGGCTATTGTTCCCACCGGAAGAACGCTCTGCCCCTATTGTGACGGTCCAGGATGCCTCAGCACACAGTTTAGCTTTTCTTGGCAGTCTGTATGGTGTGCCAACCATCCCACTGGGGGTTGACCGTTTTGGACAATCAGGTTCGCAAACAGACCTCTATCGGTACGCAGGAATAAGTGTAGACGATATCGTCAGTGCAGGGTTTCTGGCATTGGAATTACAAGAAGATGCCTAAATACTCTGCTGAGAGCAAAAAGAAATCGAGTATTGCTAAGCCCCTCGCACGAGGAGACCGCCCTGAAAAGCTTGATCGAGAACGTAAGAGAGTTGCTCTATCGTATGGCTCAATTGACTGAAATTCAGAATCGCATGGTGAGTGTTAGAAGGAAGAACTAAGGAAAGCATACTTGTTCTTATAGACAAAGAACGCATTGAACAAGTGGTAGACAATTATGTGACAAACGCGCTTATCTATCCATCGGTAGACTGTCCAATCCAAATTTCCGTACAGGTGCAGGGGCAATATGTACGGATTTTAGTGCATGATGCCGGACCAGGACTCACGCCAGAAGGACAAGAGCACGTTTGAGAACGTTTTTATTGGGTCCCAAGAGTTGTTGCACAAGCAACCTCGCGTGGAGGTCATGGGCATGGTTTGTAAAACCGTGTCGTCATGTACAGGTTGAGAAGGAGGAGAATTAAGGTAGAGAAATGAATGAGCATGTCTCTATGCCCAAATTAATTTGGACTTACTACCGTCTTATAATAGTCGCACACATCAGTGAGCATACACCGATCACAGCGTGGACGGTCATAGACACAGACCCGCTGGCCGTGACGTAACAAGCCTTTGTGGAAGTTGTAGATGGGCCGCGCCTCCTGTGGCAACAACGCTTGTAGTAGTGGGTGGGCATTGTCAGCGGTTACTTTCTTCCCAATCAGACCCAGACGACCACTTACGCGATGAACGTGCACATCAACAGGAAGCAGGGGTAGTTTGCAACTGAACAATAAAACACATGCAACGGTTTTAGGCCCAACCCCATCAAATCGATTGAGCCAAGCCGCCGCTTCCTCAACCGGCATCTTACACAAAAAGTCTAAATTCAGTTCGCCGCGCTCCTCGGTAATTTGGCGCATAATCGCTTGAATGCGTGGTGCCTTGACCTCAGGAAAGTTGACGTTTGCAATCGCATCCTGCACCTCGTTGACGGGGGCATCACGTACCCCTTCCCATGAGCCAAAACGCTTCAGCAGGTTCTCATAGCCCGCCGCCGTTTGTTCGTCACGTGTGCGATGCGAGAGCAAAATGTCCACGAGCATGCTCATAGGACTTTTCGTTGAAAACCGCGACTCGCCATATGCCTCTGTCGTGCGGCGTGCAACCTCTAACGCCTTGGCGGAGAGGGTGACGATATCCGATGAGGGATAGCCATAGTCGGCAGGATTACGTACTGAACGTTGGGTGGATTGCTTCACGTCTCTTTCCTCTTCTCTCGTAGCAGATGTATGTAGTATACATACGAAATGTTTTGAAGAATCGCTCCAACATGTCCTGACACATCTATTCAAACCTCTGCTAAGCAGAAACGAAAACTGCTTCTACATGGCATTTACGAGACGCTCTACGACGCGCTCGATTGCCGAAACAACGGTCAACCACCCATGCTCGCCCCTGCAGCTTTCACCTTCCTCTACTATATCGCAGGCACTGTACTAGCCGCAGGTCAATCGCTAATCGTCGAAGGCTTTTTTGGTCGTCCGGCACTACGCAGCGCGGAATTCCT
>CAXTCR010000082.1:0-14303 GCA_964242555.1 uncultured Ktedonobacteraceae bacterium | reverse complement strand
ACCGCAACAGGAAACATATTTCTTCGTGCACTAATTTGGTGTGATGCTGTACTATTGGGCTGTCCTGCAGGAGCAGGGGTTAATGGAGTGTGTGGCTTCGCGGGCAACACAGGATAGATGTTAGACCCAACAGGCGTTTGGGCTGGATGTGATTGAACAGGGAGTTCTTCAATGAACCGATGTGGAAATGGCTGCGTATTATTTTGTGGAGAAGGAACATCCTGCTCATCCTGCGGCACAAGAGGATTGGGAATGGTTGGGGCGAATGCATCATCTTCCAAAGGTGGTAATGGCTCGGTCTGTTCATCATGTTCGTCGATTGACGGTTTCCCCCGAAGGTTCCACAATTTATTCAGCATAGCTTCGCACTCTCCGTGTTTAGCAGGTTTGTTATTTCGACTGAATTACCTACCGGATGTTGTTGCTCTGGGTTAGAGTATACGCGATACATCGGCGGAACAACGGACGCCCTGAATGTAGTATTTTTGCCTTTGATTAGGGTATATGCGATACATCGGCGGAACAACGGACGCCCTGAAGGTGGTCCCTACGAAGGGAGGGGCTGGCTGAAACGCGTCAGCAGGTCATCGACTGTTTCTCTGCGTTCCATGAGCAGGACTCCTTCCTGGTGCACTAATAATACGGCAGGGCGTGGAACGAGGTTGTAGTTACTCCCCATTGGCAAGCAATATGCGCCTGCAGTGGGGAGTATCAGATACTCACCTTCTTGCATATGCGGTAGACCGACGCGCTCTATGAGCATATCACCCGATTCGCAATAACGGCCAGCGATACACACCTCTTCCTCATCCGTTCGCGCAAGTCCTTGAGCTGGCAATGCGGTATAGGCCGAGCCGTATAAGGCTGGACGAATATTGTCGCCCATACCACCATCGACAAAAAGGTAGGTAAGACCACTTGCGGTTGTCTTTCGTGCACCAATGCTATAGACCGCAACTCCAGAGCGTGCAATAAGCGAGCGACCGGGTTCGAGGATCAGGGTAGGCGGGGGAAGAGCCGAACTGATGCTATTCATGTACTGGTGCATAACTGTGTGAAGTGCTCTCGCCAGCACAGCTACGGATGGTACAGGAGATGTATTCAGTGTGTCAATGGTGTCGATAGCCCAGCCACCACCAGGACTGATTTCTTCAGCCCACCATCCGGTCTCGCAATGGATTTCTGCCGCAAGCTCAAGCAAGCATAACAGTGACTCTTGATATGGACGGGCTTCATGAAGCATAGTGCCAGCATGTGCATGCAAGCCCGTGAGATGAAGTGACGTATTCTTCAAGATGTGGCTGCATGCTGTTTTTGCCTCGGCAAGCGCAAAACCGAATTTAGAGGAGGCGTGTCCGGTTTGTAGATAGCGGTGTGTATCCGTTTCTACCTCTGGCGCGATTCTCACTAGTACAGAGGGTTTGGCGTCCAGTTCGCGAGCTAAGCGTTCGAGACGTTCTAGCTCAGTCCAATTGTCTAGAATGATACGTCCTACTCCAAGTTTCAGAGCCATGCGCAGTTCGGCTTCTGATTTGTTGTTGCCGTGGAACGAGATGTGCGCCATTGGAAATGCTGTATGTTGCGCCACGGCTAATTCCCCAGCCGACACAACATCTAAGCCAAAGCCCTGCTCTGCCATGATGCGAGCAACGAGTGGGGAAATATATGCCTTTGCTGCATACAGCATACGTACAGGAGACGCAGAATAATATGATGCAAACGCTTGCTTGTATTGGTTACAGGCGTCGATAATGGTTGCACGGTCGAAGATGTAGAGCGGGGTGCCGTATTGTTTAGCGAGTGAAGAGACAGAGTGATTGGCTATAAGAATTTCATGAGATGATGAGATGGTAGTGGTGATGGGGAAAAGATGGGAGATGATGGAAGCTGTGTTCATATGGTGTTCCTTTAGACAGGATTAAGCTAGACAGGATCAAGCGGGGTGTTATGGAATAAGACCCCTACAGTTGACGTTTTTATCATATTGGTTTGCAGTTTGAGACGTGTAAGCACGTTCTTTTCCCATCCTATCACACTATGTTACAATAGGTTGGACAGTTGGAGATGATAAGAAGAGGTTTTTAGGAATATGACACAGATTGACGACCGCACACAGGAGCAGCAGACAGGTAGAGAGAAAAAGGTTCCACGCCTGCGCTTTGCTCCAAGTCCTACCGGATTTCAGCATATTGGCGGCTTCCGCACCGCGCTTTTTAGTTGGCTGTATGCTCGTCATACTGGAGGCACATTTATCCTTCGTATCGAAGACACGGATACAACACGCACGGTAGAAGGCGCAGTCGATCATCTGATTGAGGGATTTCGTTGGTTCAACATGGACTTTGATGAAGGTCCCATTGTTGGTGGTCCTTATGGACCATACTATCAGACGCAGCGCAAGGCACTCTACCAATCTTATGCGCACCAGCTTATCGAGTCCGGTCACGCATATCCCTGCTATTGCACACCTGAGCGACTTGCAGAGGTTCGTAAAGAGCAGGAGGCGAAGAAATTGCCGCCGCGCTATGACCGGCACTGTCGCTATCTGACAAAAGAGCAGCGTGCGGAAAAAGAGGCGGAGGGTGCAACGTGGACAGTACGTTTCGCGATGCCGCTTGATGGTGAGACGGTTGTGCATGACGAGCTACATGGAGACATGGTTTTCAAGAACTCGAATCTTGATGACATGGTGATACTTAAATCGAATGGTCTCGCGCCTTATCATCTAGCACATCTTGTTGATGACCACGAGATGGACATCACGCATGTTTTGCGGGGCGAGGACTGGATACCGAGCGCGCCACTGCATGTGCAAATATACAATGCATTAGGATGGGAGGTTCCTCTATTCTATCACGTTCCAAATATACTAGGGAAAGATAAAAAGAAACTAAGCAAACGTCGCAATGCCCCTTCGTGGTCCGATTTTCAGCGCGAAGGCTATTTGCCGGAGGCGGTGTTCAACTTCATAGCTCTCCTGGGCTGGTCTTATGATGATAAGACGGAGATATTCACACGCGAAGAGCTTATCAAGGCGTTCTCGTTGAAACGCGTAGGTATTGCCTCGGGCATCTACGATCCTGAGAAACTGACTTGGATGAATGGGCTATATATTCGCAACCTTTCGCTTGACGAGCTAACTCGACGCACCTTGCCTTATTTGGAGCGACCGGAAGCAGAGGGCGGACTGCCTGATAGCGTGAAACGCCCGCTAGATCCTGAGTATACAAAGCAGGTGCTGACATTAGAGCAGGAGCGACTCAAAACGCTTAGTGATGCAACGAAGGCACACTTCTTCTTTGAGGAGGAGCTGAATTACGAGGCGTCGATGCTGATACAAAAGGGCATGGACGAGGCGCGGACGCTGGACGCACTGGTGAAGGCGCAGAGTCGTTTGACAGAGCTGGGGCAGTGGGAACGTTCGGTCATGGAGTCTGCGATGGACGAATTAGGAACGGCGCTCGGGTTGAAGCGAGGTCAGTTCTTTGGCACGCTGCGCGTCGCGGTCAGTGGTAGCAATGCGACGCCGCCGCTCTTCCCGATGATGGAGGTACTTGGACGCGAGGTTAGTATGAGACGCATTGAGCAGGCAATCGCGAAGTTGGCATAGAAGATACTCATGATAAACAAAGACTACATTTTGCGAATGGCGGAGAAATTTGGGCGCGCACTGGCGATTATTCTCCGCCTGCGCCAGTATAATAAGCACGAAGAAGCGCTCATCTATGCCGATGATCTGCTACTGCAAATGACAGGGTTGACCTCGAGCTTTATCAATTCGGTTTCGGAGGACATGCTCATACAGGCAATCTCGCCGTTAGGAATGCTGAACGTAGAGAAGTGCCTGTGGATTGCCGTACTACTCAAAGCCGAGGGTGAGGTGTATGAGGCAATGGGCACTAGCAATGAAAGCTATTACCGCTATCTTAAGTCGCTGAATTTGTATTTGCTCGCCCTGTTTCAGGAAGTGACGATGCAGGATACAGAGCTGCAGTCTGATATAGACGAGCTAATCAACAAGCTTGTAGACTATCAATTGCCGGTCGCCACATTGGAGAAGCTCTTTCGCTACTATGAATACAGTGGAGCGTACGATAAGGCTGAAGACATGCTGTTCGAAATTGTGGAGGAGAGTCAGGGAAACGCTGGGTATATTGGGATGGGAACCGCATTTTACAACCGGCTACTTTCTAAAAGCGATGCAGAATTGCAACGGGGCAATCTTGCAAGGGAGGAAGTCCAGGAGGGATCAGCACAGCTTAACACGTACGCACTAGACAAGTAACATCGCAATAGACTATGCTTATTTACCATTCGCTTAACAGCAAGCGAATAGATTTCATAAGCAGGAGTTGCGGTGGCATCATCTCAAAGAATTTTTTTACCCAGAAGAGGTCTAAACGTGTCAACGACACAATCAACACAAGTTGCTCGCTCTACAGTTAATGATACGTGGCGGTGGATGTGGCCTGATCTTTTGATGCGTATTCTTCCAATGGGGGTTGTTCCCTTCCTCTATATCGCTTTTCTACACTTACCGCTATCATTTTTAGGTCTGACCCTGCACAACGCATCTGAACAGCTTATTATAGGGCTGGTTGTTGGTGTAGTAATGGCTGCGTTTGCGATAGTTTATCGCATGCTGCTGGTGGGACCATGGTTTCGCTGGCCGACGCTCAATGATCACCTGTTTCAAGGTGGCTTTTACTTGCTGATCAATGGGCCAGTTGAAGAGCTTTTCTTTCGTGGCTTTATGTTAGCGGCAATAGTGCAATGGACGGGGCAACTATGGCTAGGCTGGCTTATCAGCACGGCTGCATATACGCTTTATCACCGGCTCGGAAAATGGAATTGGCGCAGTGTTGGCGGCGTGGGACTTGCCAGTCTCGTATTCAGTCTTATCTATCTCTCGCAAGCAGAGCCACGATCTCTCCTGGCAGTTAGTATCATTCATGGTTTCACGACAAGCGGTTTCCTGAGTTGGGGAGACGAGGTGTTATACCGCAGGTGGAAGTATCGCCAGTCGCGCATGGGATAGCTGCAAGATTGGGCGCGTTTTTTTTGACAAAAGATACGTTGTATAGAGAGAGTACAAAAAGCTGTACTCTCTCTGCTATTCTTGCTAGTTGGTTACACTGACTATACTCATTCGTCTTCGCATTAAGGTACAATATATAGCGGGAAGTATCTACCAAGAGCAATACACACTCTTTCTTATACTATTCGGAGGTCTATTTCTTTGAAAATCGTTGTTACTGGCGGAGCAGGTTTTATTGGCTCCAACTTATGTGAACGTTTAATACATGAAGGGCACACTGTGCTCTGCGTCGATAACCTGCTGACTGGCTCGACCCAAAATATTGATGCATTGCGCAATCATCCTCAATTTACCTTTATCCAGCATGATGTTACTCAGCCATTTTCTTTTGAAGCGGATGCAATTTTTCACATGGCAAGCCCCGCGAGTCCTATTGGTTATATGGAACATCCTATAGAGACGATTCTTGTCAACAGTCAAGGCACCTATCAAATGTTAGAGGCGGCGAGGAAACAGCATGCCCGGTTCCTTATTTCTTCTACGTCAGAAATATACGGTGATCCCTTGATGCATCCCCAGCGCGAGGACTACTGGGGAAATGTGAACCCTATTGGCCCGCGTGCGTGCTATGATGAAAGCAAGAGGCTTGGTGAGACATTGACGATGGAATATTATCGTCAATACCAGCTCAACGCACGGATTGTGCGAATCTTCAATACCTATGGTCCCAATAGTCAAGTGAATGATGGGCGCATGATTCCTAATTTTATTACGCAGGCGCTTAAAAACGAGCCACTTACAATTTATGGTGATGGGACAAAGACACGCAGCATTTGTTATGTAAGCGATTTAGTCGATGGATTAATGCGCGCGATGTTCCAGCCAGAGACGGCGGGCGAGGTCTTCAATCTGGGCAATCCCGAAGAGCATACGGTGCTTGAGTTCGCGCAGACCATTATTCGTTTGTGTGAGGCAGACTCTCAGATAGTTTATGAGTCAAGCAGAATTGATGATCCAGAGCGCCGCCGTCCGAACATAGAGAAGGCACAGCGGATGCTCGGTTGGCATGTCAACGTTTCAATGGAAGATGGACTACGGCGGACAATAGAGTGGTTTCGTAGTTACACGACGCATCTTTCCACCGTCTCGTAGAGCAACGTGAAGTTTAGAAAAACGATGCATTATGTATAATCCCAGCATTGAGCAGGTAGGGGATGTCGTATCTCCGCCCTCACGTAGTGCAGCGTGGCTTGAGGCTCTACGAAATCAGGTCACGTTCGCAAATGGTGTAGGTTTGCTTGGAGGTTTGCTCGCGCTCCTTTGTTTGCTTTTCCTTCCAAGCTCGAACTACTGGAATATTCGGCTTCCCCTGTACCTGCTACTCGTCCTGTGGACGTTGCTGAGGCCGCGTGTAGCTCTATATTTGCTGCCAATTGCTATTCCATGGGGATCACTTGATACGATTACCTATGGCGGTCTCAATGTGAACAGCGCAGACATTCTTGCTATTCTGTTGACTGGGGCATGGTTAGGCAGCTTTGTGCTTCGGTCACAAGGTTTACAACTCGTTGGTCCACTGGATCAAGAGAAGGAGCCTTTGCCACGTTATCTTGTGGTAGCTGCTATTGCGCTCCTTTTCGCAATGATACTTTCTACCGTCACGGCGTTCAGCGTGAGGGCAAGCCTCAAAGACCTTATCAAGTGGATTGAGTTTCTGATAGTGCTCTTACTGGGAGCAACGTATCTACGCACACGGAAGCAGGTATGGCTGCTGGTTATTCTTATGTTGCTGGCAGGGGTTTCACAAGCCTTTTATGGGTATGCACAGAACTTTCTTAATCTTGGACCACAATCGTTTATTCGCGATGGTGGTTTGCGTGTTTATGGAACATTCAACCAGCCCAATCCCTATGCAGGGTACATCAATATGTCGCTGCCAATCGCACTCTCACTGCTTTTGCTTGGGCGCAACTGGGCGACGCGTATCCTGGCTGGAGTAGTGGCTGTGCTGCTAGGTACGGCAGAGTATCTTACGAAATCGAATGGCGGAGAGATCGCTATCTCGGTCGCAGTACTCTTTATCGTTATCCTTGGCTTTCCGCTCCTGCGAAAACTGGCGGCCATTGCGGGTGTTGGTGTACTGCTGGTGATCGCGTCCCTACTAGCGGGCGTTGTACCACAGCGTCTGACGCAACCAGTATTGAGAAAACTTGGTCTGGTGGCTATTTCGTTTACCAATCCTAGTGCTCAAGACTATTCAACAGCAGAACGACTTGCTCACTGGCTCGCGGGCATCAACATGTTTCTGAACCATCCTTTTACAGGCGTTGGTATTGGCAATTATGGCACCGCGTATGGACCCTATCACATCGCGATCTTCGTCAATTCGCTGGACCATGCACATAACTACTATATTAATATCGCGGCTGAAACAGGTGTTATTGGCCTGACAACTTTTATTCTTTTACTGATCGCAATGTTTGTTGCCGGTGGGTGTGCTTGTGCAGTTCTTAGCAGGAGATATAGGAAGCTTAAAGTAGAGTGGAGTGCTCCTAAAGCGGGAGTTTCCCGGCTAGCGACGCTACAAGCATCGAATATGCTGGGAGCTGTTACGAATGACCGCGCGTTGGCTATCGGACTGCTTGCTTCATTGATAGGTATTTGTGTGCACAATCTCGTGGACAATCTCTATGTACACGGCATGACGATGCTCTTTGCATTGCTACTCGTTGCTCTCGTCAGGCTCGGCGCTGACAAAAAGACCAGCATTGATAAGAACCGTGCAGGGGTTTACAGTGCTTGACACGTACAACAAGCTACACTATAATTTGCGCGCAAACATTGTAAAAGAGAGGTTCAACGGTAATGTCTGAACATCCTCAAATAGAACTGTATGTCACTGTTGGAAGTGACTCACAGAACGCGTCGATTGAGAAACTACTCTCATCGGCTCCTGTAGATGCAGTAGTGGCGCAGACGTTGCAAGCGGTGCACATCACACAACCAGTCATGTTCACAGTACTTATCACGGATGACGAAGGCATTCGCGAAATGAACAAACAGTACCGAGAGCAGGATAAACCAACGGATGTACTTTCGTTTCCACTGCTGGATGCACCACTTGTACAGGCTCCAGCAGAACAATTATGGACGCTATCAGAAGAGCAAGTAGAGGCTCAGTCAAAACAGCCAGCATTTATCACGCCGCCAGATGCTGTTACCAACCTTGGTGATGTTGTTATGTCGTGGCCAACGCTTGCTCAGCAGGCGGCGGACGCAGGTCACGATCCTATCTATGAGTTACTGTATTTGCTCAGTCATGGTGTGCTGCACCTTGTGGGTTATGACGATCAGAGTGAGGCGGGCTATCAGGCAATGGTAGGCATTCAGCAAGCGGTGTTGCAAGCGGTGGGACAAAAGGCATAGTCCAAATGAGTCAGCCTCCCCTCCCACCGACGGTGCATTCAACGAAGAGCGAATGGGGTAAATTTATAGCTGGCTTCGGATACGCCTTTCATGGGCTGTGGTATGCTCTCCGAACACAGCGCAATACGCGTGTGCATATCGTTATCGCGGTGCTGGCAATTCTCGTAAGTATTTTCTTCCGTATTTCCGCTGTTGAGTTCGCGATGATCTTTGTGGCGATCACAGGTGTATTTGTCGCGGAAATGTTCAACACGGTGATAGAGATTTGTGTCGATTTAGCTTCTCCGACCTATCATCCCCTAGCGAAAATCGCAAAAGATGTGGCGGCAGGTGCGGTTTTGCTCAATGCCATGCTTTCAGTCGTGATTGGTCTTTTTGTGCTTGGTCCTCATGTGTGGGCATTGCTTGCACGGTTTTTGTGAGGGGTTTTGCCTCAGGTTATTAGCAATGAACTGCTAGGACGGACGCCATGAATGTGGTTTCGTAGGAACCACATTCATGGCGTCGGCTTGTAGAGTTAAATTAGCCGTTTACGACCGTGCCGCCATTGGGGTGGAGGACTTGACCGGCGTAGTATGAGCCATCTTCGGATGCGAGGAAGACGTATGATGCGGCGAGTTCATCGGGCTGACCGGGGCGACCCATCGGTACGTCCTTGCCGAATTGCTTTACCTGCTCTTCTGGCATTGTTTGCTGAATCAATGGTGTCCAGATTGGACCTGGAGCAACGGCGTTGACACGAATGCCCTTAGAGATCAACGATTGAGAGAGGGAACGCGTAAAGGCAACGATTGCGCCCTTTGTTGAGGAGTAATCAAGCAGGCTAGAGGCGCCTTGGTAGGCAGTGACGGAGGTCGTGTTGATGATGGCACTACCGCTACTGAGATGTTTTAGTGCAGCTTTTACCATGAAAAACATTGAGAAGATGTTGGTGCGGAATGTACGCTCCAGTTGTTCCGCAGTGATCTGATCGATGCTCTCCTGTGGATGTTGCTCTGCAGCGTTATTGATGAGGATATTCAAGCCGCCGAGAGTGCTGACAGTTTGCTCTACGGCTTGCTGGCAAAAGTTCTCGTCGCCAACGTCTCCGGCAATTGTCAGGCACTTTCTGCCATGAGCTTCTACTTCTTGCTTCACCCTCTGGGCATCTTCGTGTGCGTCGTGATAGACAACGGCGACATTCGCGCCTTCTTTCGCGAACGCGACAGCGACGGCGTGCCCAATACCGCTATCGGCACCTGTGATCAGAGCAATTTTACCTTGCAGTTTACCGCTGCCACGGTATGCACTTGAGCTTGCCTGTGAAGGACTTTGCAGATCCGTTTCCTGCGTTTTTGGTTGCTGAGCTTGCGGTTCTTGCGATTGTGCTGACCGTGATTGATCTTGAGTCATGATGTGTTCCTTCCTTCCACTACTGTATCTTTATGCTTCATGGGTAAAGTAATGTTCTCGCTAAGTACCACGTTTCAGGCTAGTGGAGCGTTGACAGCATTCGATATCGACTCTCATGATTGGTTACACATCAGGTGGGCAAAATATTGCCGGTCAACTGCGAGGGAGTCCACTGCTCTGTCAAGAAACGACGGAAAATCGTTTCTCTATCTGCTCCCTGTAACCAGCGACGCACAAGTCTTCGACCGTTTCCATATGCAAGCGCAAGGTGGAGACCGTGGAGAGGATGTTTCAAGAGAGCGACGTAGGAGATGGCTCTGTCTGCTGGAAGCAGCATATACTTGATAAAGTACTGCGCCACTTCTGCCTCGGGGTACCCTTCATCTAACAGCATGGCAGCGTTTTCCCAAACTCCTCCTAACATGTCACTAGCTTGACGCAAACGGAGGAGGGCTAGAGCATCGACCTCGTGGTGCAAGAAGTGACTCAACTGCTCAGCAATCCAGCGTTCTGCCTCGCCTTCGGAAAAGATCATCTCGTGCGCGACCGTTGCTATCCCCTCGCTCATCACGCATTGAGGCACCAACGTGAGATAAAACGTCTGCTCAAGGTACCCATGCCGAGCAAGGTGCTGCTCCTTCAGTATATATTCGGTATGATGACCAGGATACCCTTCATGGCACACCTTGTGATCAAATAAGCGAGAGAGGGAAGTCGCAGCAGCAGCGGTATTGATCACAATATGGGTTTGATAGTTACCCCGGTAGTAGGCAGCAGCTTCGTGTTCCCACTGGGGAAGATACTGTATGTCGATTCTTTCATCAACAGAAAGTTCGATGAACTTGGTGGTCCGCTTACGGGCCTCGGCAAAAGCCAAATCGACAAACGTTGGCAGAAGGTGTACCTGCTCTGGTGGGCAAGCAACGCTTGTTGTGTAGGACCGCAGGCGTTCTGCAAGACTTTCGCCCGCAGGAAGGATACTCTCGTAAAGCGAGTGTGCTTGTTCAAACTGCGTTTCAGGATTCCACACTGGGGAAATATCCAAGCACAGGGATGCCTCTTGAGCAAGTCTGAAGGTTTCCCCGCAAAGCTTGCGAGCGAGCGTTTCCATTGCTTTGAGTTGTTTGCCGAGGTAGGTCATACGATTGGGGACAAACCCTTGCACTGGAAGCGACTCAGTGAGAGACATGGCTTGTCGCACTAGATCAGCACTTGCCACCTCTGGTTCAGCCTCTACTTGAGTTCTCCAGGCAGTAGGCCCCCAATATTCTTCTACAAAGGGGCATTCATAGGTAGTCATGGTTGCCTTGTGAAGACGAAATGCGAGAAAAATATAGTCTTGAAGCCAAATTTCACTCATATACGGTATTCTTTCTATGAAGAAGGCTCAACGAGGTATGCTTTACTCACGTCAACGCCGTCCAGGTCTACAACGCTGAAATCTACACCACTACAGTGTACTTCTGTGAGATTTGCTCCCAGGAAGATCGCTCTTGGTATTTGCGCACCAAACAAGCGTGCTCCCTATAGATTTGCTCCGCTCAAGTTTGAGCGACAGAGATTAGCACCACTTAAATCTGCAAAGCATAGTTCTACACGACTCAAGTTCGCTTTTGTTAGATTCGCCCCTCGTAGCTTTGCCCTCTGTAACGAGGCATTTCGCAAAATAGCTTTTGTTAGGTCTGCACCATCAAGATTTGCTTCGTTAAGCATTGCTTCGCTCAGGTTGGCTTCTTGCATGGTTGCCCCGCACAGATTTACAGAGAGCATGCATGTTTCGCAAAGGACAGATTTTTTGAGTTCGGCACGACTAAGTTGAGTGAGTACGAGAGTTGCGTTACGAAGTAGTGCCTCACTCAAATCTACTCTTTCCATCTTTGCATAGAGAAGATTTGCTCCCATCAAATTCGCGTTGTTGAGACAAGCTCTCATAAGTGACCCTTCGCTTAGATTGGTGTTCTGCAAATTCGCACCAGTTAAAATAGTCTTATTAAGATTTGTCTCACTCAAATCGAAATTACTCAGGTCGACATCGCGCAGGTCTGCTTCACTCAGGTCTGGACGTTCATTAGGATTCTCTTTCCGCCATGTCTTCCATACAGTTGCACCAGCCTTGAGCAGATCAAGGTGCTGTAGATTCGCCATGAGCCTCATCCTCTTTTGTTCTTTCTTGCTGAGAGAGTTCTTGTTCATACTCATGAGCCAGGATACGACGTTTTCGATAGCTCATGGTTACAAGCACGAGCAGCACTGCTAACAACGCAGCCACGCTAATGATAATACTCCCAACGGTGAGCAGAGTTGTATTAGTTGCCATTTCTATCTCCTGAGAATATTTGCACTACCATATATTCTTACTTTAGGCTTTTTTGTGTAAACGTGCTATCATCTTTATAGAGTACACTTAGGAATGAGAAACATACAAAGCGATGGCTACCACACATATAACCGTTCCTCCTGGTCCTAAGGGGGAGCCATTTATCGGCAATGCCCGTGAGTTCGTACTGGAGCCTCTGGCGTACCTGCAACGGTGTGCGCAGGAATATGGCCCTATTCTGCAGATCCGGCTCGGCACGACGCCGCTCTATTTGATAAGTCACCCTGATTATATCGAGCAGGTGTTGGTTACGCACAACGATAGATACAAGAAATCGCGTTTCACCCAGCGTAGAAAAAGCTTGTTTGGCAGTGGGTTGCTCTTTAGCGAGGGCGACTATTGGCTCCGGCAGCGTCGTCTGATGCAACCGACATTTCATCATAAACGCGTCGCCTCGTATGGTACGGCGATGGTGCAGCTTTCCCAACACATGGCAGAAACGTGGCGTGATGGCGAAACGCTCAATGTTCATGATGCTATGATGCAGTTGTCGCTCCAAATCGTGCTCAAAACACTTTTTGACACGGACATGGTGGATGATGCCAAGAAAATTGGGCGCGTGCTTGATATACTGATCGATCAGGTGAGTGCGGCAGCTGTACGGCCCATTCAGTTTCCCGATTGGTTTCCCACTCGTGGCAATCGACAATACAATGCCGCACTTGCCGAACTCGATGCGATTATACAGCATATCATCACTGAACACCGGCAACGTGATGTGGATACAGGTGACTTGCTGTCGATGCTGCTGCGTGTACAGGACGAGGATGGCACGCGCATGACGGATAAGCAACTGCGCGATGAGGTGGTCAACTTGTATATCGCGGGACACGAAACGGTGGCGCTGACGCTGGCCTATACGTGGCTATTGCTAGCGGAGCATCCCGATGTTGAGGCAAAGCTACACGAGGAACTGGAACGCGTGCTGGCAGGCAGGGTGCCTACGATGGAAGACTTAGCACAGCTGGCCTATACGGAGCAGGTAGTGACGGAGGCAATGCGACTGTATCCGCCGGTATGGGGCATCTTTCGTGATTGCAAGGTCGCGGACGAGATAGGCGGTTATCCAATTACTCCTGGCACGGTTGTGTTACTGTCACCGTGGGTTGTGCATCACGATGGGCAGTATTACGCGGAGCCGGAGGCATTCAAGCCCGAGCGCTGGGATAAGGCCGCAAAGCAGTCCATTCCACGTTATGCCTATTTTCCCTTTGGGGGTGGGCAACGCCTGTGTATCGGGAATGTCTTCGCGATGGTGGAGTCGCGTCTTGTCTTTGCGACACTGGCACAGAGGTGGAGTTTCACGCGCGCATCAGAGGAGCCGCTAGATTTGGTGCCGACGATTACGATACGACCGAAGCATGGGATTCAGCTTGTGGCGCATAGACGAATCTGAGGGACATTTCTAACCTATATATTCACAAGCTAGCCGTATACGTTTTCTAACTCAGTGTTAGATGTGTTTTTCTTTCACCTTGCTGTGCTCAAATTCTTAGGGATACTATACACAGCTGAGTAAATTATACTTGCTTTTTAGATAGCTCTAAACTTCAAAATATTGGCGTTAGCAATGATAAAGCAACTAGCATTACGTCCGTACTAATCACTAGTGAGTTATAGTGTAGCTGCAACAGAGGCCACATGACCTGCCAGTTGTGCAACCCACTCTCGTAGTCCACTACCAGATTGTAGTTCGGTATACGCGCCTTGGGGACCACTAGTAGGAGAAGAAAGCAACAACGTTGACGCATCATACAGCCCTTCCTGAACAAGTCTCTGACAGAGTAGTTCATAACGTCGAGCGTAGGAAGCATCACGAAAATCAGCAAAAATATTGAAATGTTGTTCCTCCACTTGAACAGGCATATGAACTTCTGCACAATCTTGCAAAAGCAAGAGATACCCTATAAACGGCTTAGGAGAAGTACCAAAAGCACCTTCGCGAAAGGCAGTCCAAAAGTCTACTGCTGTTCCTATCGCCTCTTCACAACGATTGTTAAAATTGTTGCCGAACGAACTGCTTTGTGATTTAAGTTCAAGTGCTGCGACTAAGCGTGTGCTTTTCTTTGC
>CAXTCR010000081.1:0-14324 GCA_964242555.1 uncultured Ktedonobacteraceae bacterium | reverse complement strand
GGCAGACGACGCTTCTCCCGCTCATACGTCTGACCCAGCAATATCTCTTGCTGAACAACCTGCTGTGGGGACCGCTTCTGCACGTCTTCGTCCCCAATCGACAAGGTAGAAGGATGTCCTCCATCAGTTCCTGCCGCTGCGTTTTCATTTGTTGCCGCCGCCAATTTGGAGTCGGGTCGCGATACATCAACCCTCGTCGATCTGCTTTCATTCGTTATCAAAGCTAGTTCGGAAGCGGTTCTTGCTTCATTGCTCACACCTTCAGCATTCGTTTCCATGCCAGGACGTGCTGCTTCGGTTCCTACCCTCGTATCTACTTGTGCAACAGGACGCTCTGAATGCGTTCCTAGCTTTGTCTTCTGACTGTCCTCGCCTGTACGGATATGGTTTTGCCACAGGCGCGCGGGCAAAGGTGGCTTTGTACCGCTTTCCTCCTCTGTGACGGTAAGCCACGGATTATCCTGCGGCAGGCTCTCCTCGGTATCGTCTTCGTCGGGAAGCACATCGGGAGCAGAACGTGATGAGTCGGAGGCAGGACGCGATGAGTCAGTCCCTACTGGAGTTGCGAGTCCATCACCCTTCCATTGTGGTACTGCAGGTTCTTCAAGCAGGGCCTGACGTACGGCACGGAGTACAGCGGCAAAGACACGCCGCTCCTTGAGAAACCGGATCTCGGTCTTGGCGGGATGGACATTGACATCTAATAGTGTAGGGTCGATCTGAATGTTGATCACCGCGATGGGATGTCTGCCCGTCAACAACAACGAATGGTACGCGCCCTCTACAGCGGAGGTAAGCATGCGGCTGAGCACCCAGCGACGATTGACAAAAAACGAGATGAATTGACGGGTACTTTTATAGCACGATGGTCGACTGACGTAGCCCGTTACAACCGGATATTCCAAATCTCCGGTAGAGTCCACCTGTACGGGCGTGCCTGCCGGCACCATCTGGTCTGCAATCTGTAGGCCATAGACCTCGACCAGCACGCTCGTCAGTTGGCCGTCCCCCGGTGTCGCGAAGATCTGTTTGCCATCGCTAAAGACATGAAAACGTATTTCGGGATAGGCGAGGGCGTATTGTTCAAGGAGGTGGTGGCAATGACTGACCTCCGTATGGCGGCTCTTGAGGAACTTGAGACGCGCGGGCACCGAGCTAAACAGGTTGCGCACGGTGAGCGTCGTTCCTTCTGGTGATGCAGCCGTTGTCACCTCCGATAGCTCCCCGTTCACGACATGTAGCTGCGCCCCTAGCTCAGCGCCATGTGCTCGGCTGATAAGCGTCACTTCAGCAACGGCGGCCAAACTTGCCAGCGCCTCACCGCGAAAGCCCAGCGTAGAGATATGTTCCAGGTCGTCAATCTGCGCAACCTTGCTGGTCGCATGTCGAGCAAGTGCAAGGGGAAGTTCGTCAACGGGAATACCAGAACCATTGTCAGTAACACGTATTAGCTGCAACCCGCCCTGCGCAAGGTCAACGCGAATCTGTGTCGCGCCCGCATCTATACTATTTTCAATCAATTCTTTGACGACAGAGGCAGGTCGCTCGACCACCTCGCCAGCAGCAATTTTGGCAGCGACATCAGAGGCAAGTTGACGTATTGGCATAAGACAGAACTCCAGGAGCAAGAGTAGAAAGAGTTTGAGAATATAATAATAAGAACGAGTGTTCAGAGGCTATTATAACACAGAGGGTTGCATAAATTAATAGAGAAATTTGACATACAGCATGCCAGGATGCAACTACACACTACCCTTCTCACGTTCAGTTGCATCCCGGCATTGCTACTTACTATAACCCCAACGCGTTATCATCCAATTGGAACAACGCACGCAGTCTGGCCCGGAAATATGGGCCAGGATGACTCTCGCCCCTCTCCCAACGTCCCACGGTGAATCCATTGGTTCCAACCTGTTTCGCCATATCTGACTGGGACCAGCCATGCAATAAACGCTGCTTCTTCAAACGCATATTGGGTTTCCGTTTTTCACTAACTGTCTGCATGTTCAAACTCCTCTCTGCTATTCGCGTCACACTCGCTTACATGTACGTACAAGTCGACCATGCCAAAGCTCTGCAAGGGAAAAAGACGCAGGGTTGATATGCATCTGTTATGTTCTCTCAGGCCATTTCGGGGCATACTTGGCTCAGGACAACGAAGGATGCAGTAATCCTTCAGTATAGTGAAAATGAAAGGAACTTTCATGTTGCAACTTTCCATGCTGATCGAGTTTGTTGGACCTGACGATGGCGATAACGAGTCTGTTGGACCTGACGACGGCGATAACGCCAACCATTAGTGGAACAGCAGAAAACAGGAACGGTGTTCGATGCGTTGAACGCCGTTCCTGTTTTCTATTGTTCCCACTAGACAATCCCTCTCATGCTTGATAGGATAGCAAGCATCTACTTTGTTAATGAAAGAGGGGATAATTGTTATGACACAGGTCGAGACGTACATCGCAGAGCACGAAAACGCGTTTCTCGAGGATTTGAAGGGATGGTTGCGCATTCCGAGCATCAGTACGCTGCCAGAGCATAAGGACGATATGTACCGCGCGGCACAGTATGCGGTAGAGCAGTTGCAGCACATCGGTTTCGATAATACAGGTTTGATCCAGACACAGGGGCATCCACTTGTTTATGGCGAATGGTTAAAGGCTTCCGGAAAGCCAACACTGCTTGTCTATGGACATTACGATGTCCAACCCGTTGATCCCGTCAATTTATGGAGCAGTCCGCCATTTGAACCTACGGTTCGCGATGGCAATATCTATGCACGCGGCGCATGTGATGACAAGGGACAGACTATGCTGGTCTTTAAAGCCCTCCAGTCATTGATGCAGGCTAGCGGTACACTACCGGTCAACGTGCGCGTCCTGATCGAGGGCGAGGAGGAAGCCGGTGGCGAGTCGATTGAGCATTATGTCAAGACCTCGCCCGAAAAATTGCAGTGCGATGCGGCCCTCATCTGTGACACGCACATGCCTGCGAAGGACATCCCCGCGCTAGTTTCAGGACTACGCGGCATCGTCTATACGGAGGTTGAGGTACACGGGGCCAAGCGCGACCTGCACTCTGGCTCCTACGGTGGTGTAGCCCCAAACCCCCTGCACGCACTCGCGGTCATTATCAGCCGCTTGAAAGATGCTGAAGGTCACATCTCCATTCCGGGCTTGTACGATAAGCTGCGCAAACCAACGGAGGCAGAAAAAGAGTTCTGGCAGAACGACCCCCTGCACATCAACGAATCGCTACTCGCAGAAATGGGGGTCTCGAAGCTTTCGGGCGAACCGGAATACCCACCGATGGAGCGCATCTTCGCACGTCCTACACTTGAGGTACATGGTATCGTTGGTGGCTTTGTCGACGAGGGCGCAAAAACGGTCATACCCGCCGTGGCCAAAGCCAAGATTAGCCTACGCCTGCCTGCTGACCTCAAGTCCGCTGAAGTGTTTACGCTGTTTGAGCGCGCGGTAAAAGACGTTGCGCCACCTGACGTAACCGTTACAGTGCGCAATCTACACGGCGGTGAGGGCGTTCTTGTCACACCTGAAAGTTTGCCCATTCGAGCGGCAATGGAGGCATTAAAGGAAACTTACGGCAAAGAACCTGTATTCCTGCGCGAGGGTGGCTCTATTCCTATCGCGGCACTCTTCTCCGAAATCCTGCGTATTCCCGTTGTGCTTATGGGCTTTGGTCTGCCCGATGATAACCTGCACGCGCCAAACGAGAAATACTCGCTCGATCAATACTACAAAGGCATTCGCACCATCGCTAGCTTCTTAGAAAAGCTGGGTGCGTAACATAAGAGCTAGGGAGCGCATTGGTCACATCCTTATGGGAAACGGGGAACATGTTCATTCATGGTAAACATCTGCGGAGGGGACAAAGGACGTGACCAATGCGCTCCCTACCAAGTCCACCCATCTTCCATTAAACCGTTTTCGTAGAGATCACGTTCGCACTGTTGAAGACGATGTATCGTTTTTATGATGTCAGTTAGACGAAGGGATAGCCGATGAATTGGCTTCGGACACCGTGAACGTGATCCCTACGAAAACGGTCACAGCAACCTTATCAAGATAGTACCTTTCAAATTTCTCAATCATCTATTGTAAAAGTCATTATACAGGGAACATGTGCGTTATGACACTTTCACACCTCGCCTCGGTCCTCTCTCAAAAACCGCTTGGACTTGTTTTTGATATCGACGGCACGATCAGCCCGATTGCCCCTACACCGCAAGGGGCTTTATTGTATCCCGGGGTTGGAAACATGCTGGAACAGTTACGACAAAAGGTCCATGTCGCGATCATGACGGGGCGTGGACTACGTGATGGAGCACGGCTCGTCAACGTTGATAACATCACCTACATTGGCACCCACGGCTTAGAATGGAGCGATGGTCTACCAGAGACACATGAAGTGCAGCTTGTCCCAGAGGCCATGCACTATGTCGAGCCAGGCAAACAACTGCTCGATCTTGTTAAAAGTCACCTGGAGAGCTTGCCAGGAGTAATCGTGCAGTATAAAGCCATCGGCGGCTCGTTGCACTACCGTAGTGCACCCCATCCTGAACAAGCTCGTGAACGATTGCTTGCAATGCTGCAAGAGCCTGCGCGCCAATTAGGAATGCGACTCGCCGAGGGCAAAATGGTCATCGAGGTGCTTTCTCCATTAGCGATAAACAAGGGACAGGCACTGCGCAGCTATGCACAGCACTTCGACCTGCGCGGCCTAATTTTTGCGGGCGATGACCGCACGGACCTCGACGCGGTGCTGGAAGCCGAACGCCTCCGACAGGAGGGTTGCACAACGCTCTCAATTGTTGTCCGTCACGAGGATACACTACCCGAACTCCTGGCCCATGCTGATATAATCGTGGATGGCGTCGAAGGTATGGCCCGCCTGATGGAGGAGATGGTACAACAGTTATAGGCAATGAATTGTCCAATAAGCGGACGCGGTCAACCCTGTCCCTACGAAAGGGGTCTTTTCGTAGGGACAGGGTTGACCGCGTCCGCCTGTAACGCCAATGTATCGCGTACATCTCATATAGTTCAGCTTCTCTAAATGATGTGAAGCAGTGTACTACTAACTCACATGAGCGATTAGACCATCATCGGGCATTGGAGTATGCATCGGTACGGCAGTGGGTACTTGTTCTTTTTCATCAGCCTGTTTAATCAGATCGTTGATGTCACTAATTTGCTTTGACAGCCATGTATTGAGGTCGCTGCGCTCAACTGCCTGTCTTGCGAACAGCGCCTTTGTATGCCGCTCCTCGGCGGAAAGCGTCACTGCTTTATAGAGGGCAAGAGCTGTTTCGTTGACATCGGTTGGCGATGTGGGAATCGATCCCTTCCCTAGTTGTTGAAATGCGCCGGCAGTGCGCGAGAGTACCAGCACGCCATCGCGCTGGTTAACTGCTGGCCCCTCTTTGGCGACCAGGTTCATACCGTCTATAATTGGATTGACCAACAGTACATCATAATACTGCATGGCGGCAAGAGCACGCGTACGATCATTCTCGCAGAAGTCGCGAACTGGTGTCCAATTTTCTGTAGCATACCGCTGATTGATTGCATGCATCGCATCCATCACATCGGCACTGTAGCGGCGATAGATGGGCAGTGACTGGCGTGATGGCACAAGAAACGCCAGGAAGGTCACTTTCTCGTGTAGCTCGGGATGATCGGCCAGCATTTTTTCATATGCCTGAAAGCCACGTAGAATGTTTTTTGTCGGCTCGATGCGGTCCACACGCATAATTGTGTGTTCGCAGAGTAATGGCTGAATTCTCTCAGCAGCTCGCTTGCCAGCAACACTATTGACAACGCGGCGTTCTTCCGTAACAGAGATCGAAATGGGATAGGCGCGCGCAAGCGTACAGCGCCCTTGCCAGCAGATAGTGCCTTCCTCGAAATCGACATCTGCATCGTCGAGCAGTGTACGTGCCCCCTCTAAGAAATTGCGAGCATCGCGGTCTGTTTGAAAACCAATGATGTCGTTGCCAATCAATCCTTCGTAGATGTCACGTGCGATATTGCTAGGCAAGAAGTGCCAGCAACGCACATCGGGCCAAGGAATATGAATAAACTGCTGCATGAGAATCTTTGGATGAACCTTGCGGATCATCGCGGGTGCCAGGTATAAATGATAGTCATGCAACATGACAACAGGAGGAGTTGAGGTATCGCGGTCAATCTCAGCATTCACTTCGTCGGCAATAGCTTGATTAGCGACTCGATAACCGTTATTCCATGCGTCCTGCATCAGGTCTGCCGAGGCCGATTCCTGTGTTGGATCATAGAGGTAGTGTTGTAAAAACCAGAGAAGCTCGTTGCTGATCTTCTCGTAGTGTTTGCGATATGCGCTTTTAGGAATGGCGACATAGCGCAGGTCCATCTTCTGCCCCCGAATGGGAGAGTGAAGAATGCCCCCGGTATGTTCCGCCTCCTTTACCGCGACGCGGTCCCCCTCGGTCATCGTCATCGCCACCCATGTCACCTCCATACGGTTGCCTGCATCAATGAGTGCAGTGACCATTCCACCCGCGCCACGTCGAGCCTTAAGTGTTTTATCGGAACTTAACTGGAATTCGACGGGGCCACGGTTAGAGGCAATAATGAGGCGGCGGTTGTGCAATAACTGCGGAGGAGTTGCGCTTACCGTCATGCGCGTGGGCATGAATATATCCTTTCTAACAGGTGCATCCTGTTCAAAGCCTTGTAGACCGTGGATTCCGTGGGAACCTACAGGTGCAACATCGCTCCCGCAAAGAAGACGTATATAGCACGGTCTGAATTCGTTCTGACACGAGAACACAACATACGTACCGGAAGATACGCAGGCACTAAGACAAACAGGCACCATAGAACATGGTACCACACAATGACCAGGAATTTCCAGTCGATCGTGTGGCATGCAGGTGTTTCACGATACACGCGATGTATCAGAACAATTCTTAAGGTGTATAACGCTACAATGTTATTCCAATTCTTAACACGTTTTGACCTGCCCTAATCGTCTCAAGCGAGCATCATCCTTCAATGGGGCACGAGGGCGTGATAGAATGCAGGCCCGTAAAGAGGGTTCTCTTGGGTTGGAAGCGGGATCGTTGTCGCTTTCTTCAAGCGTCAACCTTGCCACCGGGATATGCTGAGTACGCGTCCATGTACTCAATACTGTTGTTTTGCCAAAACCAGCGGGAGCAGAGACAATGGTAAGAGGAACCCGTACCCCTATGTCCAGCATAGTAAATAGGAACTGACGGGCAATAAGTCCGGCACCTGTCTGCGGGAGAGAAGTTTTGATGGCAAAAAGCTGGTCGCGTTATAGTTCGCTTGTGAAAGTCGATTGCTGCATAGTACTACTTAATTTGCGTTTCTCTGCAGTAACTCTAGTAGAACGCCGTTTGTTCCTTTAGGATGTAAGAAGACAGCGCGTCCCTCAGCAGCGATGCGCGGCTGCTTGTCTAGTACCGCCGCGCCCTTTGCCTGCATCTCCTGCAAGGCATCGTCGATATTTTCGACCTCTAAGCAGATGTGGTGCATACCCTCACCACGCTTGTCCAGAAACTTTGTCAGGCTCGAGTCGGCTGTTGTCGGCTCGATCAACTCAATCTCGCTACCGCCGGGACCACCCATCGGCAGAAACGCGATCCGCACCTGCTCCGTTGGCACCTCTTTGACCTCGCTCGGCTCTATGCCCAAGGTATCGCGGTAAAACTTCAACGCTTGCTCGATATTGCGCACAATAATCGCCACATGGTCGATGCGTTTCGGCATGATGTTGTTCTCCTACGGCCTAATGCCTCATCGTAAGGATCACGTTGACGGCGTCCACAAGCAATTCATCGCACGTTATTTTCAATCTACTCTGATGAAACACCCCCGCGCATGAGTTGCGCACGGACGCCGTAAACGTGGTTCCTACAACAAGACATAATCATAGTTTTAAGAGCAATGCGCCAAGTGAAAATCGGTCTGCCGCAGTTGGTGTGGTACGACGGTAAAGAGGCCAACGCTGCGTTGTATGGAACTGGTGACAGCGCGTAGGGCCATTAATGCACTAATGCGTGTCTGCTCATCGTAGTGCAGCAGTTCGGCATTCTGGTCGAACTCGGCCTGCGTCAACACTTCATAGGATGTGTCTGGTTTTACAAGAACGCTTAAATCGAGATCAACATAGGTTACACGGTCTAATAGAAGTGCAGCGGGCTGAATAATATTGGCATAGGTGTGTATGAGTGTTGGGCCATCATAGAAGGCGCTGAGCATATACCAGCGCTGCGGCCAGAAGAACTGCAGGCAATTCCGGCGCAAAGGACGTGTGCCAGAGGCCCAGTGCATTGGTGTTCCTGCTGGTAGCCAGAGGCGGACAGCACCATTATTGATTTGCTCTTCCTCATCATAGCGCGGTTTGTCTTCTAAAAGTGTATGTGCATCAAGTTCATAGCTATACCACGAACCACGCACCATCGAGTCATAACTGCGACTCTCCACCAAAAATTGCTGTTGCATAATATTCTCCCTTTCATCAAGCTATAGTACGAAAACATCAATCCATCGTCAAGTTTCCCCGAAAATAGTCCCACGCAACAGCGATGTTGTACAATGGATATACGCTTATATCCATGACTTTCACACAGCGAACAGAGAGTAAAGAATAGACGAATGCGCTGCCCCAACTGTCAAACCCTTAATCCAATAAACGCAAAGTTTTGCCTGGAATGTGGCAATCGCTTGATTGTTTGTCCCAATTGTGGGACGGTAAATCTGCCATACGCAAAATTCTGCATCGAGTGCGGCACTTCGCTCCAACTGCGCGGGGATACCGATACTACGCTACGCGCACTAGGCCGCGAACAGCTACCCCCTGTTTCACCTACACTGCCAGAGGTACAGTTACCACCAGAAGAGCGGCGCATTGTGACGGTCATGTTCGCGGATATCATCGGCTCAACACCACTGGCAGCCAGAATGGACCCGGAAGATATGCGTGCAATCCTGACGGGCTACTTCAATCTCATGACACAGCAGATACGCAAGCACGGGGGAACGGTCGAAAAATACATAGGAGACGCTGTCATGGCCGTCTTCGGCACTCCTGTGACGCATGAAGATGACCCGGACCGCGCCATTCGCGCCGCCCTCGACATGCAGATGGCATTGACGAACTTCAACGAGCAACGTCTGATACTCGATTCAGACGCTACACGCTTGCAAATGCGCATCGGCATCAACACTGGTGAGGTCGCCGTACCCGTAAACGGGCAGAACGCACGTCAGGATTTCCTGGTTACAGGAGATGCGGTAAACGTTGCCGCTCGCCTGCAGCAGGTCGCGTCACCTGAGACTATCCTCGTGGGTGAGCGTACCTATCTTGCCACACGTGGTGTGTTTGATTTTCGGCCAATAGCACCGCTGCTGGTGAAAGGGAAAGCCGAGCCGCTCGCGGCGTACAGCGTGCAAGGTTTACATACACAGACATCCACAATTGCGCAGCATCCACGTGGGTTAGAAGGCTTACAGGTGCCGATGATTGGGCGCTCCCTTGAGTTGACACTGATGCACACCACCTATGCACGCGTGGTGGCGGAGCGCAATCCACACCTGCTCACCATCCTCGGTGTGCCAGGGATTGGCAAATCACGACTGGTGCGCGAGTTTGTGGCACGTGAACAGGAGGCCGCGAGAAGCGCAACGCCAAACGACGGAGTCCCGCGTGTGTTGCAGGGACGTTGCCCACCCTACGGTGAAAGCATCACCTACTGGCCACTCATCGAGATTCTGCGCTCACTATTGAACGTGCAGGAAGATGAAAGCGATGAGACCCTGCAACTGCGCTTCACCACGTTTGTCAATGAGACACTGGCAAATGCCAAGCGGACGGAGGCAAGCGACGAGATTGTCAGTACCATTCTACGCAGCATCGGACAGGATTTAAGTGTCAACGCAGCATCACTCGATGGGCAGGATGCGCGTGAGCGTCCAAAGCGTGAGTACGCCCGAAGTTCTCGTATGACAGGCACGAAACAGACATCAACACAGGCGTCACTACTCCGTGCATGGCGTGTCCTGCTGGAAGCACTGGCATATGTACAACCACTTATTATCGTAGTTGACGACTTGCAGTGGGCCGATGAAGCCCTGCTTGACCTGCTCGAATATCTCACGGAACGCATCACCACAGTACCGGTGCTCTTTCTCTGTCCAGCACGACCTGATTTCTTTGATCGTAGACGCGACTGGGGTGGCGGACAGCGCAACTTCACAACGATAGAACTGGATGCGCTTTCAAACGAAGAAAGTAGCAAGCTGGTCGATGCCCTGCTCAACACCGATGACTTGCCAGAGGTTCTGCGTCATACCATCCTCACACGCGCCGAGGGCAATCCCTTTTTTGTCGAGGAGATTATCCGTATGTTTATCGATCAGGGCCTGCTCGTGCGCGAACGTGAAGAGGATGGCACGATCTGTTGGCGGCTTGGTCAGGACAACGAAACACTTGTGAGCGAACTTACAACGCTGGCGGAACCACCAAGCGATAGCCTGCTCAACATGCACTATGTGCTCCCTATTCCACAGGTACCAGACACGGTTCAAGGCGTTTTGGCGGCTCGCGTCGACCTGTTACATCCCTTAGAAAAGTTTATTCTCCAGCACGCGGCCATCATTGGACGCACCTTCTGGCTTTCTTCGCTGCTGGAACTCGGGCATAACCTCACCGAGAACATGGTGCTTAAGGCACTTGACTCGCTTATGTTTCGTGACTTCGTGATCGAGGATGACGAAGATATGCAGGTGCGCAGCCCGATCGAAAATGATCGCACGTTCAGCTTCAAGCACGTCCTGATACGCGACGTGGTCTACAATAATATTCCACGCGCGCGGCGTTCCCAGGAACACGCCCAGCTTGCGTACTGGCTAGAGGGACATACGGCGGCAAACCCAACCAGTTACATCGAACTCCTTGCCTATCATTACCAGCAGGCGCTCATAACATGGTCGTCCGCCATCCGTGCGGTCGAATTCATTAGTACCCGGGACTCTGAGACTACGACGGTACGCCTAACGCGCCCGGAGATCCGGCGGCGCGCCATCAAATATCTCACCATAGCTGGCGATCAGGCATTAAACAGCTACTATACGCTGCGTGCATTACAAGCCTACAATGACGCACTGGAGTTGTTGCAGGACTCCGAGGCCGACGTGCCAACACTCGTGTCGATGTACGAGAAGCTAGGCGACGCCTATTCGCAGCGTGGGGCACAGGAGGACGCGTGGCAGGCATACCGCAAAGCCTTACGCTACGCAACAGATGAGAATGTCGACCCCAAGACGGTCGATGTGCTGTATCTCTATGAGCGATTAGCCGAGCTTGGCACGCGCTGGCTCAGTGGCTTCGACAGTCCGCCCGATGCACAGGAGGCCCGTACATATATCGACGCGGGTTTGAAGCTGATCGATGGCCAGAGACTGAGTACAGAGCGGGTTGCGTTTCTCACCTATCAAGCCTTCTGGTATATTCGTCATTTAGAAAACGCGACAAGCGCGCAGAAGGCAGAGTTAGCCGAACAAGCACTGGCAAGCGGCCATGAGGCACTGCGTCTGGCGGAGGAGCTAAACAATCCCAGCGCGCTCTCGCTTGCCCTCGATGCCGTCGGCTTTATCTATATGGAATATCATAAGTACAACGAGGCACTCAATATCCAGCGCCGGCGCCAACAGCTTGAAGACAAGTTGACGGACCGTGAGGAACTGTATGACCTCTACATCTCGCTTGGCAAGATTCATACGCAGGTCGCCGACTATCCAACCGCGCTTATGTGGTTTGGACGCGCATGGAACAATGCACAGACTATGGAAAGTCCCCCTTTATTGCTCACCAGCATGGCATGGCGCATGTGGACATGGCTTCAGTGGAATCGCTGGGAGGAAGCACATCAGGTCGCGCTTGACATTCTGCGCCTGATCGAGCAATACCAGCAAGACGAGAAGCGCCAACTCTGGGCGCTAGAGACGCTGGCGATGATAGAGTACCGGCAGGGCAATACAGAACAGGGAGACTATTACTCCCGTCAATACAAACGCCTCATTGATCAGCAAGGGAAGCGAACCGAGAACGATACGACGACGGGAATAGCGTCAATGCGCATGCGCGACATCTATCTCGCACGCCGGGATTGGGCACAGGCTGTCGACGCCTACAAGAAAAAACTTCAAAGCAGCGAACCACTGCCTTCACCGGAGGTACTGACAACGCTGGCCGATCTGATGGTGACAACAGGTGAAGATGCAGAGACGCTGGAAAACATGTGTACACGCGCACTTACCCTTGCCGAGGAATCGGGTGCTTGCAAAAGTTTCGCCCTCGCCCTTCGTGCGCGTGGTCGCATGTACATCCGACAACAGCAGTGGTCACTCGCAAAAGACGACCTATGTCAGGCTCTACAACGCTGTGAAGCGCTCGATATCCCTTGGGAGCGCGGCATCACGCTCTACTATCTGGGCATGCTCTACAAAAGTCGCGCCTCAACCTTTGACAAAGACACGCCTAATAGACGCATCACTGACATGGAACGAGCACGCTACCACTTCGAGCAAGCCCTCGGCTTCTTTGAGTCCATGCACGCTGTGCCCAGCATAGAACGCGTACGTAGAGAGATGCTGGCGGGCAGTGGGACGATGGTGTAGTGAATGTTGCACAACGGACGCCCACAAGGGGCGACCCTACTATACACGAGCGCTCGTGTATAGTGGGGTCGCCCCCATAAGTGGTTGAGCCAGGGCGCCCGCAAGGGGACGCCCTGGTCCCCATTCGAGCCTTACGTTAACGCCTATGGGGTAGCCCCTGGTGGGCGTCTGTTGCTTTCCAGAATAGTTTCTCATGTACAGCGATCGCTCTTTGATACAGTACCATCCTCCCATATATTAGGTTCTCTCCAAAAATAATGCTACTATAGATGAGTGCTGTATTGTACTGCTCTGCGGAAATACGGGTGCGAAATTGGGTTGATTTGGAAGTGGTATGTATCTTGGATACAGAAGGAGGTTCGCATGCATTTGTTTCGCAAGCATACGAGTATTGATAAGTATCAAACTCAACACTTCGTATCTCATCCTCGCATCTCACACACTACGACTTTTTTTCGCTCAGTCGTTCTTGTTGCTTTACTCATCCTCACACTATTCGGTGTACTCCATTATAGTTTGGCAGAGGCAAGTGGTGGCAAACCGCGGGGCTATCACGTGGGCTTAAAGGTGATCCCCGGACAAACTCCGCAGGTGACACCCACGCCTACACGTCCCCCGATAAGGGTGAACTACAATAAGCCAGTCCTGGCCTTTTACTACATGTGGTACCACCGTTCGGATTGGTGTACTTGCCATATGTCCGATTTGCCAAATCCACAATACGATTCCAGTGATGATGGCACGGTGAAACGACAGATCAAACAGGCGTCGAACGCCGGTATTACCGGCTTTATCGGTTCGTGGTGGGGTCCTAATGACAACACGGACAAAAACTTTGTCAAGGTGCTGTCTCACTCCACAGAATTAGAGGGAGAGACTGGTTTTCATTTTGCCTCCTCGCTCTATATCGAGAGCGACGCCCCAGCATTGAATAACCAGAGCAAAATGATTGCCGGTCTGCGCTATGTAGTCGGGCACTACAGCACGAACAGTCATTTCTTTCACTGGCGCGGCAAGCCGGTTCTCTTCTTCTGGAATCCGCTCGGTAACGGGCGAACGCTGGGAGAGTGGGCCTACATTCGGAGTCAGGTTGATCCGCATAACAGCATGATTTGGTCGGCAGAAGGCATTGATATGAATTTGCTGAATGTCTTTGATGGCATTCACCTGTTCAGCGGAGGCTACTGGGGTATTCAACACGGCACGATGTCACAGGTTGATGGCGGTTATCGGAATCAGATCAACGCGTACAATTCGGCGCATCATACGCAAAAAATCTGGGCTGCTGGCGTCTTGCCGGGCTACGATGACACACGCGTCCCAGGACGACAGGGAACATACATCGTGCCGCGTAACAATGGAGCGACGTATGCCACGAGTTGGCGGGCCGCAATGAGTAGCGCGCCCGATTGGATCACAATCACCACGTTTAACGAATGGTTCGAGGGTGCCATGATCGAGCCAAGCGTCCATTATGGAAATCAGTATCTAAACCTGACACAGCAATTTGCCAAACAATGGCACGGCTGAGACAGGATTTCACTCTGTTGGTTTGCCAGCATTGTGGCTAGCCGCAATGCTGCCAAACCAACACCTATATTATTTTTGAGGTTAGGTTGA
>CAXTCR010000080.1:0-14390 GCA_964242555.1 uncultured Ktedonobacteraceae bacterium | reverse complement strand
ATGGGCATACCGATGCTCTCTAACCGTGTAATTGGATATGGTTGAGCGTGAGTGAGTGGTGATGCTTCGGTTAATCCATAGCCTTGTACAACGGCCACACCGGACTTCTCAGTGAGCTTTATTGCTGGTCCGGTTGGGAGTGGAGCGGCACCACAGAAGATGTACTTTACTGTTTTTAGCTTGCTTACATCGATGGGAGCGTTAGCAAGTGCGAGTACAATTGGTGGTACAGCAAAATACAATGTGACCTTGTACCGTTCGCTCAGTTCGAGCGATTGCTGTAGGTCGAAGCGTTCCATGATGACCTGTGTGCCACCACAGGAGAGCATTCCACCGGTCAGCATAACGCCATAGATGTGATAGAACGGCAGGAAGTTGAGCGCGACATCATCAAAACTGATACGCAATGCCGAGGTGAACTGCTGATTGTTGACGGTAATGTTTCGATGCGAAAGGAGCGTTCCCTTAGGTAAACCTGTTGTGCCTGATGAATAGGGGAGAGCGGCCAGATCATCGCCATGAATATCAACATGAGGAGGTAGCTCTGATGAGGACTCGCGCAGTAGAGAGCCAAAAGGAATAGCGTTGGGCATGTTTTCTGGTGCCTTGTCGCCTGTTACCAGAATGTGTTTCAGGTTTGGTAGCAAGGTAGTATTCATCGCTAGTTCGAGTATAGGTACAAGGTCTCTCTGTATTAAGACTGCTTTAGCCTCAGAATTTTCGATTTGATACGCCACTTCGCGCTCTTTATAGCCTGGATTCATAGGGCTTACGACGACGCCGATTGAGGTTGCCGCGATAAACGTTGTTGTATATTCTGGTCGATTGGCCATAAACAAACAAAGGCGATCACCTTTGCGTAGTCCCAGATTATACAGGCCATTGGCGATGCTATTGATCATCGCAACCACTTCGCGATAATTGAACAGCATATTCTGGTAGACCATCGCGATACGTTCAGGAAAACGCTCGGCGGCTGATCGTACAAGAGAGTCATAAGGGCCATCGAGGAAGTTGACATGTGGGCGGAACAACTCAGGGGCAAATATTTTCTCGGACATACCTGGGCGTCCTTTCTGGCTCAGTTCTTCTATGAATGAGCAATGTAGAAAACTGCTTATGAAGGGTAGCTTGCCTAGCAAGCTAGCGCTGCAAATGTTCTGCTGTATAGCATACCGTAGCTGTTGTATAAGGTCAAGAAAAGTTGACTTTATATTGTTCTTGATTGTCATTTGCTCTTCTCATACCTCCCAGAACTGTGGTGGTGCTATAGAAGCTGATACTTCAGTAATTGTTAAGTACTGTGAGACGTTATCATGAAAACGACGAGCAAACATGCACAACGTATTGCTGCTATTCCAATGTAAAGTTCCCATCTACTTATGTGTCTATTATCGTGACTGGGTTGCATGTTACTTGTCCCTTTTTGTGAAAATTTTCTTTATTCTAGTACTAGTAAGAATGGATGAGGAGCGTTTGTTTCGTTATCTTCAGTATAAAGTAGTATTATGTAGAAAAATAAGGAGGGAACATGAGCACTTCGGAGGTTGAGGGACTCAATTGGTCCCCTGAATATCTTATTCCTGAATTTCAGCAGATATCACATCTCCATGTTTGTAACCTGATAGGCGCATCATATGAAACAAATATCACTCTATCTACACTGGTAGGTTTGGTCAATCGGCCCGAACCCAAAGTTTATGTTATCATGGGCGATGACGAAGCGTTCTGGCTAAAAGAAGCGTTTAGTGATATTCCGCAGGACCCTATTTCCGCTACAGGTGATAATGCGCTTGGTACGCTCCTGGATATGTATCACCAGAGTGTAAAAGGCGTGGTGATATACGATCCTAATCTGAAGGATACTGTAAACATTGCTACGATGATTGCGGCACAGCAGGATGGCATTGCCGTTTCACCAACGCAGGCACCAGTGTTACAAAATAAATACAATCTCTCTGTTCTCTCTGACCTGCGTACTCATGGTTGGACAAATCGTTTACAGGCGTATCACTGGGCATTGCAAAACCTGCGCAACGGGTGTTCATCGCGTTTGGTGGCAGGGCTTGACCTGAAGAATATAAACCTGAGGTCATTTCTTGTCGCGACACGTACTTTTATTTACAATCTTGATTCGCGTAACTATCTACCCAATTTGGCAAGTCTCTTAACCGATGGTATATATTCCGAACGCGGACTAATGCGTGAAATACTTCGGTCATATCCTCCTGGATCTGTACATCTAGGCTGGTTTGCAGACGAGAGCAGCGGTGTGAAGCTTACCTCGCAGGTAGCGATGACCGTGCTTGCTACTGATCTTTTCGCGAATTTTGAGGTATTTGCAGCGCGGCCTCCAACACCAGTTACGGTACCCTCACTGAGAGTATTACAGGTAGAGAAGCTTACAGCAAAGCCAAATACTGTGTATGTCTCATTTACGATTAGCGATGGTGACAATCTGCAGTATAGTCAGCACCGGATGAAGAACATCTGGCGTGATCCTGCGCGTGGTTCTCTCCCCATCGGTTGGACTATTTCACCTGCAATACTACACGCTGCTCCACGACTTGCGGAATTCTATTTGAAGTCCGCGACACCTAATGATGAATTTATTGCTGGTCCAAGTGGGGCTGGCTATATGTTTCCATCACATTGGCCGACAGAGCATCTCGACGCGTTTCTACAACGCACTGGTAAAGAGATGCAGGCCATGAATCTAACAACGCTTGAAGTGCTGGATAGTGACTTCTTACATAGTGCAGGGTTGCCCATTATCTCTAGTATTAACCTGACTGGAATGATTTTCTCAGATGAAGAGAGAGGCCACCAGTTTGCTCAGGCACTCCGACCATTTGGTCTACAGGGAATGCTCAGTGGGGCGGGATTGAAGAGAGTGTTGTCAAGGCCGCTTGATGGCGTCGCGTTTTATCAAAATCTTGGTCTGGCTGATAGCGTTGATGGGACTGTCAAGATGATACGGAATGTTGCTAATAGCCGTCCAGCGCGCCCGCTCTATCTGAATGTGTATATGCTTGCGTGGAAGATCGGCCCGGCGGACCTCAAAGCGATTGTGCAGAAGCTTGGTAGCGGTTACGAAGTGGTGCTGCCGAAGACGCTACTGGCTATGCTTGCCGCAGAGTATGAGGCTAACAAGCTTTTAACAAGTTCGGATTCGTGGAGTAGGTTTCTCAAATGAAGAACCCGGGTATGCCTTTACTCAAGCTTTGGAAACATTTGGTATACAGAAGACCGTTAGTGGAGCGGGTTTGAACAATGAGTAACTCGCGTCCAGTTGCCAGTGGCTGCTATCGACTTGCTGCACATGTACGTCTAATGGAAACTCAGAAGGGAATGGTTGCGGTCTGCAACTATCCTCTTCGTGTCTTTCCATTACGTGTGACACAGGCACGTCTCCTTGAACTTTGTATGCAAGAGCGTAGCCCCGAAGAACTTGCCAGTCTATTGAGCATGCCTCTGAAGCGCGTAGAAGCATTGTGTGATGCGTTACGCTGGAAAGCTCTTTTAGATGCTGAACCTGTTGTTCCACCAATGACATGGCCGCAGCTATCTATCGTCATTCCAAGCTACAACCGTGCTAATGAGCTTGCACGTTGTCTCCGTGCACTCTTCTTGCTGGACTATCCTCATGACCGTTTAGAAATAATCGTCGTTGATGACGCATCAACCGATGCAACTCCAATCCTGCTGAATGCTTTGAAACAAGAGGCTGGTACATACGACATCGAGCTACGGAGTATTCGGCATGTGCAACAGCAGGGGGTAGCTATAAGCCGCAACACTGGGGCAGAGGGGGCAGTGTATGAGTTGATCGCCTATATTGACAGCGATTGTGTTGCATCCCGGACATGGCTTGCTGAACTCGTACCTCTTTTTAGAGACGACCGTATAGCGGCGGTTGGGGGTATGATTCGCGGTTATGAGCGACGCAGTCTATTAGGTCGCTATGAGGATCACTGTTCATCATTATACATGGGAACGAGTGAGCAACAGGTACGGTTGGAGGGACCATTGACCTATCTACCTACCGCCAATTTTCTCGTACGGCGCGCAGTCTGGCAACAACTGGGGGGCTTTGCTCCTTTGATACAGGGAGAGGACGTAGATTTTTGCCAGCGTGTTCTGCTGAGCGGCGCGCATATCCGCTATGTTCCGCGTGGGGCCGTCTACCACGATTATCGTACAACCTTGACCTCATTTCTTAAAATCCGTGCTGCTTATGCAACAGCTGAAGCGGCCCTTTTACAGCGTTATCCTAGTGAACGACGTGTGCTTTTGCTGCCACCTGAGCAAGCTGCTTTTGCAGGGTTTGCGTTAGGGGGAGTATGGGGATTGTTCTTATCATGTGTTCCATTCAGGGCATTTGTAAGAATGCAGGACACCCCTAAGGGGATGTCCCTATCATATACGGGCAGGGATAAGAGAAGGCAGGACACCCGCAAGAGGATGTCCCTATCATATACGGGAAGGGATAGGAGAAAGCAGGACACCCGCAAGGGGATGTCCCTCCCATATACGGGCAGGGATAGGAGAAGGCAGGACACCCGCAAGGGGATGTCCCTCCCATATACGGGAATTGCAAGTATTATAGGTGCTTTATTGATAGCGTTATTTGGGGCGTGTAAACGTCACGAAAAGGTTCGGCAACAGCATGTTCCTGTTTCCTTTGATACTGTTTTTAATGCGATCTTGCGGGGCAATCTTGCTTACACTTATCATTTGTGCAGGCATCTTACGCGCTATTATACGCTGCCGTTATTGCTGCTTGGGCTAGTATTTTTTCCTGTTTTAATTCTTATAGCTATGATGCTATGTATTGTAGTGAGTGTGGATTACTGGCGTTTGAAGCCGTCGATGAGTTGGGGTGCGTATGCCTTGTGTGCGGTGCTTAGTGATTGTGCATATGAGGTTGGGGTTGTACAGGGATGCGTGAAGTATAGGACGTGGAAGCCATTGGTGCCTGTTTTTAAGAAGCGTGTTTGATGTGCTAGAGTTATAACAGTAACTCTTCCAGGGCATCCAAACAAGGAATGTGTAGAAGTGGGGGGCCGTTATCAGTACCAACAGAAACGACGGCAGAGTTTGTTAATGTACATGTGTGTTTATAGACACTTCCTTGCTTAAAAGAAAGTGAGGAAGTGTCTATAATGGTGTGGGTGCGATTTGAAGCGTTAGCTTAGTGCTTTCTTTATGAGCGCGGTGATCCTTTCCTCTTCGACGGGGGTTAACTCCTTAAGGGCGAAGGAGGTGGGCCACATAGCACCTTCATCGAGGTTAGCAGTGTCGCTGAAGCCGAGTGTTGAGTATCTTGTGTTGAATTTCTGCCCCGTTTGGAAGAAGCAGACGATCTTGCCGTCTTTGGCATACGCGGGCATTCCGTACCAGGTTTTAGGCGAAAGGTCTGGCGCGATAGCTTTGATGATCTCATGGAGGCGTGTGGCGATGGTGCGGTCTGGTTCCGGCATCTCGGCGATCTTCGCGAGCGCATCGTTTTCCCCTTCTTCTCTGCTCCTATTGGCGCGCGCTTCCGCCTTCCGTTCTTTGGCGTACTCCCTCATCGCGGCTTTTTCCTCGACTGTGAAGCCTTTGGACTGCTTGTTGCTCGCGGCGGTGTCCTTGATGGATTCCTGCGTATCATTCTTTTTTGTTTGGCTCATAAAACCTCCTCAAATCTCTATAGAATAGGTAAATAAAACTGTGTTCCTCAGGAAACTTGGTCGTATGCTTGTTTTAAGATTGCTACATCAAGTTTACGCATCTTCAGCATGGCTTCCATTACTCGTTTTGCTTTTGCGGCATCCGCATCGCTCAGCATCTCACCCAGCGCAGTTGGAACGATTTGCCAGGACATGCCAAATTTGTCTTTAAGCCAACCACATTGGCTTTCCTCACCGCCTTCGGTAAGTTTTGTCCATAGCTCATCTACCTCTTCTTGCGTCTCACAGTTCACAAAGAGGGAAATGGCCTCGGTGAATTTAAAGTGCGGGCCACCATTTAATGCCATAAATTGTTGACCATGCAAGGTAAATATGATGGTCAAAACGGTGCCGGCTTGTCCAGGACCTGCTTCTCCATAGCGGCTAACGGTTACAATGCTCGAGTCTTTGAAAATTGAGGTGTAAAAATTGACAGCCTCTTCTGCATTGGTATCGAACCATAGACAAGGCATAATTTTTCGCATAGAATTTTGTATCGTGGTCATCTTATCTTCGTCCTTTCATACTTCTCTAATATAGAACTGACAGAAGTGTACTATTGGTTATTCTCTTCCTTGTCGGAGGAAACGGAAAGAAACTAGTGCTCGAATTGACTGCACCATTAATGAACGCTTCCTTGTTTTGTCTAAAGCAAGTGCGTACCATTATAGTATATACCCGTTTTTATGTCACCGGATGGTTGACTGTTGTAATGATGATTTAGGAGGATTTGATGGCAGAAATTCAGTGCGTGAAAATTCGTATTCGTCCAGGTAAGACTGAACAGGTCCTTACCTTTATTAGCAATCTCAAGAGTCGAATGGAAGAAGCACAAGAAGCCGTTGCTCGTGAAGGTGTTATTCTTGAAACACTGTTCTTAGAGAGAACACCTGGAGCAGACTACATCATCTTCTACATGCGTGCAGAGAGCCTTGCCGCTGCAACGCAGGTAGCTGCCACGTCTACTCATCCCTTAGATGTGGCAACAAGGCAAATGATTACAGAGGCGTGGGGAGAAGCTGTGTTGCTGGAACAACTTTTTGATATAGAACGCAAATAACAAATGGATGGAGGTAGTCTTTTTATGGAAATGCTGTGAGAGCAAGGGCATATTTTGAACAATATAGTTAACTTCCTCATTAAATTTATGACAGAAGATGTCAAGAATTAACAAGTATACTCTCAAAAACGAAATAATGTTTGGAGGCATACTTGGATGCATATTGGTGTAAACCTTGGTCCAACGGGTGACTGGGCAGCTATGGTTGTCGCAACGCAATTAGCTGAGAGAAGTGGATTTGATGCTGTAAGTTTTCTAGATCACTATCATACTGAAAAACTCGAATGGCCCTATATTTGTGGGTGGTCTGCATATGGTGCTTTGGCGATGGCGACATCGCGAATTCATCTCGTTCCTATGGTGATTGACCGTATGAATTACTTGCCCGGTGTGCTGGCAAAGGAAGCTACAACACTCTCTATTGCTAGTGAAGGGCGTTTTGAGTTAGGTATAGGAGCGGGGGATTATTTTGAGGAAGCACGGGCATGGGGCATAGAAGTGCCGAAAGCTTCTGTGCGCATTAAGGGATTAGAGGAGACAGTTGCTATTCTCCGGCGTATCTGGCAAGGTGAGAAAGTGACGTTTGAGGGCGAGCAGTTTCATCTCGTCAATGCTGCTTCGACGCCTATACCGCCGAAGCCTATACGTGTGGTGGTTGGGGCAGGCTCTTCGCGACGGTTAATCCAGAGTGCAGTTGAGTATGCTGATGAAATAAATGTTTATGCCGACGATGATATAATTCGTTTCGCACATGGAACAATCGCGTCCTCACAGCGTAGTATGAGCTTATCAGTATATGTGTGGGATTGGCCTGAGAATATTGAGGCAAAACTAGCGCAGTGGGAGCAACTTGGCGTTGAACGCGTTTTTCTTACGTTTTGGCACCCGTTTGATAAAATTACTGAAGCCATCAAATTTCTGTCTTGAAGATGTTTGAACAGCAGTTAAGAAAGGATGAGTACTCATGAACGAAGCTCAGATTAGTCAGTACATCACCCAGAGGCTTGAGGGTGTGGATGTTGTGGTCGCCTCGGGCGATAGTTTTTTCTTCTACAACCCGGATAGCAACGTTCCGCCAGATCATAAGTTTCCGTTTGTAACGCTTGTGACCAGCGATATCAATGATCATTTTTCCGATCTCAACCGTCCATCGGTCTTCCGATTGAACATTGGCGTCAGCAAGGAGACGTTTCGCTCGCTCTTTGGTGAGCCAAAGCTTCCTCCATATGGCAATATGACTGAAAGTGTTGATGAGCCTAGCGACTATGACTTCACTACTCTGAATCAGGTTATGCCTCATCCAGTCTATGGTCGAATGTATTGGGTGTGCATACTTAACCCTGATGACGAGACATTTGAGACGAAAGTGCGACCTCTGTTACTTGAAGCTTATGAGATGGCGGTAAACAAGTATGAGAAACGGGTTGCTCGCGAGTAATCCGTTGTTTTCCTCTTTGGAGTCGCATTTCTTGGAAGACAAAATCCAGAAGTTACTCTCGTTGTTCCACTGTCTCAATGAGCAGTAGTCCCTTCTCTGTCGTAAGTACGGGTTCAAGTAGCCAAGGACCTATATACTGTTCGTGTTGAACATGAGCGGATTTGAGATAGTCGAGACAGAGGCGAGTAGTGATGGTGGTAAGTTCTCTTCTGCATATAGAGTATCTTAGGGGATAGCCAATGAATTGGCTTCGGACGCCGTGAACGTGGTCCCTACGAAAACGATTACAGCAACTTAGCCAATGTAGTAGGGATGTGATTGCATCTACAGTAACTTAGCCAGTGTTGTAGGGATGCGATTGCATCCCTACAAAGATTTACATAAGGGGTTATACACCTTCTAGTACGCATTCGGGGTCTTTGATGCTTAACTTTTGATGCACGAACCATTTGGTGGCGGGGCAGCCACCGTGACAGCTGTTGTATTGGCCGCAGCCGGTGCAGGCGCCTCCACCCATTTTACGGTAGTAGTCGAAGAGCATGGAGTCTTGCCAGATTTCCTTGAAGGTTCTTTCGTGGAGATTGCCGGCTTCGAACTCGGGAGCTTGAAAGAACGCACAGGGGTAGACTTCGCCCTCTGGACAGATGCAGCAGGTTGCGGTCGCCGCGCCGCAGACATCCAGACCAGCGAGCTTGTTGCCGAAGGCGTTGAGGTGGAAAAAAGAGTCCGCTGTTAGTACGTCGGGATGTGATGTGAGCCATTGCGTAAACTCACGGTATTGCTCTTGTGTTGGATGTAGGTCTGCCCATACGTCTTGCCCGCGTCCAGAGGGTCGGAGGCGGGTAACGCGCAGTTTGGAGCCGAAACTGGCTGCGATATCATAGAGCTTATCCAGTTCGGAGAAGCTATAGCGCGTCAGGACGCTATTGACGGTCAGGCTATGATTTTCTGCAGCCAGCAGCTCCAGGCCATGCAGGGCACGCTTGAAGACGCCCTGTCCGCGAATGCGATCATTTGTGACTTCTGTGCCACCATCAAGGCTCACCTGAAAATAGAGCGGGTCAAAACCTTTTAGGCGTTTGGCGCGCTCTGCTGTAATCAGCGTACCGTTTGTGCTGACGCACATCACAAGGTTGCGTTCGGTACAACGTTCGAGTACCTGCCAGATGCCGGGGTAAATAAAGGGTTCGCCGCCGCCAAAGTGAATCTGAAATACCTGCATTTCCGCGAACTCGTCGACCAGTGCAAGGGCTTGTGCCGTTTTTAGTTCTCCTGGTCTGCGGCGTCCTGATGCTGAAAGGCAATGAACGCATGCAATGTTGCAGGCAGCGGTAATCTCCCATGTGATGGTGATTGGTGCTGACAGGCCTCCCTGCAAGAAGCGTTGTGAGCCTCGCCCCTTTGTCTGTGGTACCATCTTGCCCGTTTGTTGCATCGCGGTCAACGCAAGCGGGTTTACCGTTCCAACGCGCTTTTGGATGGAGCGATTCGGGCGTTCCATGAAGCGTACAAGTTCTACCATTAGCAATACTCCTAATCTTCGACAGGTGTCAATACCTGTACATAACCACGTTTTACAAGATCGTCGAGGGCAACGTACAATTTTTGCTTGCTTCCCTCAGAGTAGCGGCTACTTGCAATCGCAGCGCTGACATCGCTGTTATGCTGTTGCTGGCTTGTGATCAGGAGTTCAACGAGTTGGGGAGAATTGATAAACGAGAGTGCACCTCTATCGGCACAGCCATACTTGTAGAGTATGCCACCGAACGATTCGCGCCGAATCTTGACTTCTGGAATGAGTTGGTAGGAGACGGGGGGCTGGGACATCGGGTTCTCCTTGAAGGAATAGAGTGACGACGTGTTCCGTACAAGCAAGCATACCTAGTGAAGGGGCAATAAGTCAAGTTTTGACGCATGCAATTGTGGCATGGGGGTGATGGCATGTCGTTCGTAAGAGTTAATTCGGAAAACTTATTGTGAAGTGTAAGATGCAAACAGGTTGTTATGAGTGATAGTTACCAACGTTGCGATCATTACCATTATCACCATCATTACTGATGCTGCGATCAGTACTAGTGCATGCGGCAACCGGTTGGGGGACATGCACATCCCTTCGCTCATGCGCTGACGCGATCAATCGGTTCCCATTATTATTTTCTACATCAGTGCCATTGTCGTGATTATTACCGTTGTTCAGAACATTACCAATATTACCGAAGAAGGGGGAACGTATGGGAGTGGTTTCAGTCTTGAGCGTGGTGTATTTGCCACGCGAGACGACGCGGATCTGGTTGGCGTGGCTCATGTCGAAGAGAAGTTTGGTGATGGCGCGCGGGTCTTTGTGTAAGAGGGAGGCGACCTGTTTGGGAGTGAGGGAATCGGAGTGGTGTTCTTCCAGCAGGGCCAGGATGTCTTGACGTTGCTGGGAGAGACGCTGGTCGGAGGCGGAACCGAGCAGGGTCCAGCACAGAGTGTCGGAAGGAAGGTGTAAGGCGAGTTCTTGGTACGGTAGACAGTGGCTAGCGATGCAGAGGGTGGCGTCGGGGGAGTTGTGGTCGCGTTTAAGGATGAGTAGGGTATCGGCGAGGGCAGCGTTCGTGGGTTGGGTGTCGGGGAAGGTGCGGAGGGCTTTAGAGGAGAGGTGTGCAGTAACGAGGATGGCGATGCGGCGGGTGTCGGCGAGGGTTTTCAGCCCGTGAAGCAGGGTGTATTCGAGGCGAGGGGTCAAGGGCATTGAGGGAGTAGGTGATAGCCCTTGGAGGGAGTCGATGACGATGAGACGAGTTTGGGGATGCTCAGAGAGCCAGTGATCGAGGGTGGCGATGGGATCAGTGTTCGAAGATGAGGTAGATGAGAGGATATTGCTCCACGCGAAGGAGGTGGGGATCTCGCTTGTGTTGAGGAGTTTGCGGGCGCGGAGAGCCATGCGCTGTTGGGTGTCGTGCAGACCGAGGTAGAGGACACTCGTCTGAGTAGTGGGAAGGCTACCGAGGGTAGAAGTACCAGAAGCGACGGTGAGGGCGAGGTGGAGGGTGAGCAGGGATTTGCCGCTGTGGTGTGGGCCGTAGAGCAGGGTGAGGCCGAGGGGCAAGAGGTTGTGGACCAATGCGGAGGGTTCGGGCTGCTGAAAGTCGTTGGTAGCGAGTAGGATGTCGAGGGAAATTGGATTCATTGAGAGTTCTCCTAAAGAATGGATTGAGGACTGTTGGATGAGGGTTTCATAGAGGATAGGATGTGGTTTACTGTAGTGAGTATATCTGATAAAGTGGGAGAAATCAAGGGAGCGGTGTTTCTGTGAATGTGACATAATTACCATTTTTATCAGCAACAAAGTCATCTAGTGATGTCGTTATAGCGTATATTAATTTGCCCATGTAAGTATTATCTCGTAATAGTTTATTTCACACAGTAGATACCCTTAAGCTTACAGGGCTATTCAAAAGTCATGTATGGGTTCAGGTATGGCATAACAGGGACAAGCCCTGTCACTACTATACGCGTAGAAACTGTAGAAAAGGTTTATCGTAGCGACAGAGTTTGCTCTGTTATGATCGCCCACTTTTGAACCACCCTGTTAAGCTTATTTCATCATCTGCTTCCTGTACTACAGGAATTCGCTTTCGATTAAGTCTGTATTCACACCTGCCGCTGCCATACTCCCTTGAGCGGATGCTAGAATGAGCTGAGAGGGGGCGACATTAGCAGCGTCACCGGCAGCGTAGACGCCTTTTACAGTGGTCCTGCCAAAGTTATCAGTTACAGAACCACCCATTGCATTCATCTCACAACCCAGCATTTGACCGAACGAGGACGCTTGAAACCATTGAGGAGCCACAAAACCGCCCTCGCGAGCACTTTCCTCGCCTGTGGCGAAGATGACCCGTTCGAGCATCCCATTCTTGCCGACAAGAGTTGTGATAGGACTTTCATTCACCCGAATCTTATTTCTCGAAAACGTTTCCTGTTGCTCTTCTATGAGCACGGAATGACCATTCGTACACACTAGCAAATCTCGACTCCAATTCCAGATATTTTTCACCATGTGAAATGTGTGAGGACCTTCCGAGATGACAACGAGAGGCCGATCTCTAAGTTCCCACCCGTCGCAGTATGGGCAGTTAAAGAGGCTTTTTCCATAAAGGTCATGTATACCGTCTATTGGTGGCAGTGTTTCTTTCAATCCAGTAGCCAGGATGATGGTTTTGGCCTGAAACACGGTATCGTTGTTTTCTAGGAGTTCAAACGAATGCCCATGATTGCTCATACTAGTAATCCGGGACTGCCGAATTTCAACGGATGAATATTTACTGATCTCCTGATGAGCAATCTTTCTGAACTCGTCTGGTTTCACTCCGTCGCGTGTAAGAAAGCCGTGCGATTCTTCGGTCACAGCATTTCTTGGCTGGTTATCGTCAAACATCACAATGTTTCTCTTGGCTCTGCCCAGGACAAGTGCGGCGGTCAAGCCAGCAGGTCCGCCGCCAATAATCGCGCAATCAAACAGCATAAACGTCCTATCCTTTCATAAGAGATATTACAGACTCGTAATATCTATAATTGAGACAAAAAACATACGTATGCGAGGGTAGGCATACGTATGTTTATACTAGCTTCTGTTCCAGCACATCCAAAGCTTTTAAAAGACTTGGGTTTTCCTCAGCAAGTTTCACAAGTTTGCGTTGTTGAAGGTAGTCTTCCATATGTTGTTCTGCATTCATCATCGCTTCTTGTATCAAACATCGATGATAATGACCATGAGTGTGTTCTGTTCCACAAGAGAATAACGAGGCACTTCCTTCGATAGCTTGAATGACATCTAAGAAAGAAATATCACCTTTGTTTCTCGTTAGCCTGTATCCTCCATGTACGCCGGGAGTAGACTCAATCAAGCCAGCCTTAACGAGTTTTGTCAAAATCTTGGAGAGATACGTTGGAGAAAGCTCTTGTAGCTCCGCTAATTGTTGGACGCCAATTGTTTTGCCAGTAGGCAAAGCTACCAAGTAGAGCATGGTGTGCAACGCGTAATTTGTGGCTTGTGAATATTTCATGCATCTCTCCTTTCTATTACAGACTCAATGAGTCTATAATAGACCATAGGCAAAGGAATGTCAAGGGAAGCTTGTCAGAAACCTTGTACTTCGTAAAATCTGATGGTATGCTTACAACACATCGTTTCGTATTTCATCCATAGTTAGAATGAGGTACCACAATGGCAGATAGTATTTCCACGCTTCCCACAAATAGCATCGACGAAGAGACTACGACACTCGACGAGACTTCGGTAGAAGAGACCGAACTTGAGGAACTGGATGAGGAATTGATCATCGAGGACTTCACCATTGATGGTATCTGTGGCGTCTACTAATTCCTCCCGTTTGCGTTTTCAGGACCGCACTGTCTTTATCACTGGTGCAGCACATGGCATGGGGCGCTCTCACGCGCTGGCATTTGCGCATGAGGGAGCACGACTTGTGCTGTGCGATGCCTGCCGCCAGTACGAAACCATTCCCTACCCACTTGCAAAGCCAGAAGAGTTAGCGTCGCTTGCGCACGAGATTAATGCATTGGGCTGTCCGGTGATTGTAGAGCAGGTCGATGTAACGAACCTTGCTGCGATGCAAGCACTTGCAGAGCGTGCGCAAGTGGAACTAGGGCCAATTGACATTGTGGTTGCTAACGCAGGTCTTTATTCTTTCGCGCCGAGTTGGGAGTTGACTGAGGCGCAATGGGACGAGACCGTCGACGTATGTCTGAAGGGTGTCTGGATAGCCTGTAAGGTAGCGATACCACAGATGCTTCAGAGGCGCAGCGGCAAGATTATTTGTGTTTCATCGACTGCTGGGCAAAAAGGTATGGCAAACCTTGCGCATTATGTAGCAGCGAAACATGGTGTACTTGGTCTTGTGAAAACGCTTGCAATAGAATTGGCGCAGTACGATATCAACGTCAATGCTATTTGCCCTACCAGCGTTGATACCGCGATGCTTAACAATCAAGCCCTATACGATATTTTTGCAGGAGGTCCAGGGCCAAACGCAACGCGCGAACACATGCTACAATTGATGAACGGACTCAATCTTTTCCCTAATCGAAACTTATTGCCGCTCGAAGATGTTAGCAATGTTGTCCTGTGGTTAGCTTCAGAGGAGGCGCGTCACATAACTGGTTGCGCTTTACC
>CAXTCR010000079.1:0-14422 GCA_964242555.1 uncultured Ktedonobacteraceae bacterium | reverse complement strand
ATACCGGCGATATGTGAGTTTGCGGATAGAAAATCTAGTAACGTAGTGTAAAAGGAGCTAATACTAGTGCCCACCTTACAAAGCATGCCCCCTATATCAATTGATACCTCTGTCTTAGCACAATTCGGGAAAACATGGTATAGCAATGGAGAAGCTCTTGGTAGAACCCCTCCTTACTCATCAGGAGACTTAGGAAAACTATTTGACAACGCTGTGGGACAAGCATTATCTATCATGCTTGGGAACATTCCTATAGCAAGAATTACCAATACTACTACTCTTCTTCTACCGCAACCCGATTGTGTTGAAGTAGGTCCAGTTCGAGTTATTGGTGGAGTACGACCTCAAAACTTTGATGTTGGCTATCGACCTGATGGAATACGTATTGCATTTGACTCAAAGACGCTTAACGATGCTAAAAGTGTTGGGAAAAATTGGCAAAATATGGTCAATGATCTTGCAACGGAGGCAACAACTGTTCATAGTCGTTTCCCGCATGCTGTAGTTGCGTTTATGGTAGTAATTCCAGAACCATGTGCTTCTGAGTCTGTACGAAGAGCAATCATTGAAACACTTGAACGTCTCGCTCGCCGAAGTAGTGTAGAAGATTCTTTTTACATGGCAGAGGCAATCTCATTAGTGTTGTGGAGTCCAGATAGCGGTGTGATAGATACTACTTTACCGGCACCTTCATCCCCAATACGTATTGAGAAATTTTCTACTCAGGTAGAAATTGCGTATGTTAATCGCTACAAAGGACTTCTTCCTCATGCACCTACTGAATAACTTATTTACGCCAACTATAGAACTTTTGAACTAAGTCATTTACTTAACTCATTCACCTATGATAATATTTTAGAAAGGCGTTAGTGCTTAATACCTATCACCTATCGCTATCAACTGTAAGGACATTCTACCTCCATGAAAATTGCAGCAACAGCCCAAAAGCTCCGAGGAGGATACTACACCCCAAAACCTATAGCAGATTTTCTTGCCCAATGGGCAATACAATCTCCAAATGCGAAAGTCTTAGAGCCGAGTTGTGGTGATGGTGTTCTTGTAGAGTCAGCTATAAATACTCTTGTTATGCTTGGGACAGATAGAAATAAAGCAACAGAGCTCATTCATGCGGTAGAGCTGGATGCTCACGAGGCATTGCAAGCGAATGCAAGAATACATACTTTAACTAATTCAACCACTCAAGTAGTACACAATGATGATTTTTTTTCCTATTGTAAAGTGCACTTATCCGACAAGCATCTTTTTGATGCCGTTATTGGAAATCCACCCTTTATTCGTTATCAAAACTTTCCTGAAGAACATCGTCGCATCGCCTTCGATCTTATGGCAAAAGGTGGCATGCATCCAAATCGACTTACAAATTCCTGGGTTCCATTTTTAGTAGCATCGACCTTACTACTTAACGATCATGGACGAATGGCCATGGTCATTCCTGCAGAATTACTTCAAGTCAATTATGCCTCAGAGTTAAGACTCTTTCTTAGTAAATATTATAGTCGTATTACTCTCATTACCTTTACTAAGCTTGTATTTGAGGACATTCAGCAAGAGGTTATACTTTTGCTTGGTGAAAGGAACGGAACGGAGTACGCTGGAATTCGGACGGTCGAGCTGGAGGGAATGGAAGACTTGCTATCGTTTGATCATTTAGGTTATTTGAATAGCAAGCTAAAAGAAATGGATCATTCTTCGGAAAAATGGACCATGTACTTTCTCGAAGAGGATGAACTTGAACTTCTTCGAAAACTACAAAGAGACCAACGACTAACTATTGCAAGAGAAGTTATTGACGTAGACGTTGGTATAGTCACAGGTCTAAACGAATTTTTTGTTCTTACAGAACAGCAAGTCGAAACACATAATATTGCATCTTACACGCAGTCCCTTGTTGGGCGCTCATTTCAACTTAAAGGACTGATATTTTCAGATACTGACCGACTATTAAACGTTGCTAATCAAACACCTAGCTTTCTCCTTACTGTGCCAAATGTACCTTTTGATGAACTCCCTGAGGTTCTAAAAAAGTACATAAGCATAGGAGAGGAAAAAGAGATGCACAAAGGGTACAAGTGTAGAATTCGTAATCACTGGTATGTGGTTCCCTCTATTTGGGTTCCTCAAGCATTTATGCTTCGGCAAGTACATGCTTATCCTAAAATTGTACTTAATGAGGCTCTAGCAACCTGCACCGATACTATTCACAGAGTGAAGTTTCGAAGATTCGTACAGCCTAAAATAGTTGCTGCCGCATTTATGAACTCGCTTACTTTTGCTTTCTCTGAAGTTATAGGAAGGAGTTATGGAGGAGGGGTACTAGAACTCGAACCTAACGAAGCAGAGAGACTTCCTATTCCTCTTATTGGAGCTGATAAGCTTGATATGGATAAGCTTAATCTGCTTGAGCGTCAGGGAAACATTTCCGCGATCCTTGATGCTAACGATGAGATTCTTTTAAGAAGTGGTATTGGCTTAAGTATTAAAGAAACAAAACAACTGCGCGCTATCTGGGAAAAGCTTAAAAACAGACGATTAAATAGAAAACATAGTCCAACCAAAGTTAGAGCACCTGAATTAATCGAATCGTCTAGTAGTTCCTTTCAAACAAGTATGAGTGTTTTCTTGTAAACAAACTGCTAGTACTCCACAGGCATATTTTATGGCAAAGCCGGTAGTGTCCGCACAAGAAGATAAGCTCACACAACACCCCTTCATCCGAACGGGCTTTGCATGGCTGGCCTACCTGATGCTGGGCTATTTCGCTTATCTACAGGCCGCACTTGGTCCATTGATGCCTTTTTTGCAGGTGGAACTGCACCTGAGCTATGTGATTGGCAGCTTGCATGTGAGCGCGTTCGCTTTGGGCATGATTCTTGTTGGCAGTCTAGGAGATGGAGTAGCACGTAGGATTGGACGCCGTACCACTTTCTGGCTTGGAGGCTTTGGTATGGCGGCAGGCACGCTGTGTCTCACTTTTGGGGTCAACGCGCTACTTACTATCACAAGTGCATTTGTCATGGGCGTGTTTGGCTCACTGCTATTGATTATGATACAGGCAACGCTTTCTGATCAATACCAGGAGCAACGCGCTACAGCGCTTACTGAGGCGAATGTTATCGCCAGTATTGGTGCTGGCCTTGCTCCCGCACTGGTTGGACTTTTTCAAAAAATAGTGCTTGGCTGGCGTGGGGCATTGTATAGTATGGTTGTGGTGTTCATAGTGCTTGCGCTTTTCTCCTGGCGACTCCTCTTTCCACAGGCACAAGCTACGGTTGAGAACGGTAGGGATACTACACAACGTTCTTCATTGCCGCTTGCATTTTGGACATATTGGATTGCACTTGTCTGTTGTGTTGCTACAGAGTGGTGCATCGTGGTATGGAGCGCTGATTTCCTACATAGCGGTATTGGTTTAAGCAGCAGTAATGCAACCCTGACGCTCACGATTTTCTTTGTCGCCGAGGTCATTAGTCGCTTTGTTGGGAGTCGGCTAACGCGCACTATTCGTGGGTCTACACTGTTGCTGATCGCGCTCAGCATTACATGCGTTGGTTTTCCGCTCTACTGGCTCTCTCCATCTGGACCATTCATTGCATTGAACCTTCTCGGTCTGTTTATCGCCGGTCTAGGCGTAGCAAACCTCTTCCCATTCGCGCTTGCTGTTGCTACAAGCACAACTCCACAACAGGCCGACGCAGCAAGTGCTCGCCTTTCACTTGGTGCGGGTATCGCAATCTTTCTCGCACCCTTTGTGCTAGGCTGGGCCGCCGACAACTTCGGTATTAAACGCGCTTTTACCGTTGTGCTTGTGTTGCTGGTGATGGCGGTGGGCACGACATTGTTCGCGAATAGGCTCGCACAATAGAAAGAGATAGAATGAAGATAACCAATGCCTTATGCAAGTTGCTAAAATAATTTAGATACCGACCAATAACCTGCGTTTAGTATAAGATAAAGATACACAATAAGAAGGAGCTATTAGACTGTGCTTGTGCTTTTGGGCGCGATTGGCAGCATCATATTGGTTGATTTGCTCCTCAGTGGTGATAATGCGCTTGTTATTGGCGTTGCTGCTGCAGGCTTGCCACGTCGTCAGCGCTGGTTGGCGATACTGTTTGGTGGTGCCGCCGCGATACTCCTTCGCGTCGTCTTCTCGCTCCTTTCTACCGTGCTCCTGAATTTGCCGTGGCTACAAACCATTGGCGCTATTGTGTTGTTAATCATCGCGGTACGACTCCTTGCCGAGCGTAAAAGCAAGGAGGCCGAGGGGGGTGAGCAGAAGAAATTGGACGCACGGCAGGGACTTTTTGCCGCGATGCTCACAATTCTTGTTGCCGATGTCACAATGAGCCTGGATAACATCTTGGCGGTAGGTGCGATAGCTAATGGTGATATCCCGCTTCTCATTCTTGGTCTCCTCGTCAGTGTTGCAATTCTCTTATTTGGCAGCGCGCTCATCTCGGAAATCGTAGGCAAGCTTACGCTCCTGTTAGACGCTGCCGCCCTTGTGCTTGCATGGACTGGCTCAAGTATGATTCTTGACGACCTGAGTCAAAATTCAACCATCCTCACGAATCTGCCAGCGTTACGCATTGCTATTCCCATCGCTACACTTGCCATTGTTTTCATCGCCGATGTGTGGTTGCGGGTACGTGATGCACGACATTTATCTTAGATGGACAAAAAAAGTTCGCAGGATACACAAATGCATCCTGCGAACTTTTTTGTATCAATTTCTACAGTTGTAACAGATCAAAGAGCGGACCGAAGGCATTACGGCACCCACGGCGATCAACCGCCTCGTTCTGCGATGCATAGGGAACACGTAGAACGTTCTCCCACGACGAAGCAGACGCGGAGTCCGTCGCTGTTGGCAGCAATGTCATTCGCAAATTCTCCTTTGGTCGCAACGTAATCAATGGCCGAATATCAGCCTTATATCCCGACACGGTGCGTGGTGTATACTTTTGCAGGATGCTCATAAGTATGAGTTTAGCCTCAAGTTGTGCGAAGGGCATACCGATACAGATGCGCGGTCCTGCTCCAAATGGGAAGTATGCGCCCTGTGGTACCTTCTGACCATTTTCCGGATCCCAGCGTTCGGGTCGAAACACGTTGGGATCGCCCCACAGTTCTGGTATACGATGTGTCACCCACTGGCTTAGGATGAACAATGTGCCCGCAGGAAAATGTACACCATCTAGTTCAAACTCCTCACTTGCCGCGCGGCCCTGTATCCATGCGGGAGGGTAGAGGCGCATCGACTCACTCAGCACCCAATCGAGGTACGGCATCTGTGCCATATCCTCCAAAGTTGGTGTACGTCCATTGAGGACGCTGCGCATTTCGTTGAGCAATTTTTCGCGCACCTCTGGATGCTCCGAGAGCAGGTAAAAGGTCCACGTCAAGGCATTTGCCGTTGTCTCGTGGCCTGCCGCGATAAAGGTCATGATGTGATCGTGTATCTGCTTGTCGTTCAATGGTGTCTCGGCGTGTTCCGCATCTCGCCCATCCGGAGCAGTAAGCAGCATTGAAAGCACATCGCCCCTGTCATGTTCATCGCCTCGACGCTGGGCTATCAATGTGTAGATAAGCGTGTCAAGCCTGCGAATAGCGGCCATGCGTCTGCCGTACGAGGTAAAGGGCTGGTCGATACGAATATTCAGCAGGGTCTCAAGTATCCCCGGTTGTGTGCCAATGACGCCATCGAACGCGACCCCGAGGTCGGACAACTGCGTGTTCAGGTCGATATTGAAGAGACACTTTCCGACGATACGCAGCGTAAGCTCCTGCATCGCACGAGACACATCAACGACATCGCCAGCATGCCACGTTTTGACCAGTTCCTGTGCATATTGCACCATCGAGTCCGCATAGCCCTCGACACGCTTTTTATGAAAGGCCGGCTGCACGGCACGTCTCTGCTGACGATGCGCTTCGCCATCAATCGTCAACAAGCCCTCATCAAGAATGCCGTCCGAGCTGCCACCGCTACCCTGTGTAAATGGGCGGTTATTGAAGATGCGCGGGTGCTCGACCAGCAGGTAGCGAACATATTCCGGTTTGAATAACAACACAATCGGTACACGTCCAATATAAACGGTGGCCATGTTGCCATAGGTACGCTGTAGTTGCTGAAAAAAGCGGAGCGGGTCCGTTCGAAATGCCAGCGCATTGCCGATTACGGGTAACGGTGCTGGTCCAGGTGGTAGTGTTGTGTGTGGTTCTTGTAGAACAGTTGCCATATATTTTCGTCTCTGTCTATGAGCTAGTTAGTTTCTATCCAAAGCTACACCTATATCATAGAACAAGATGCACGAAGAAACAACATTGGATATAGCCCAACGCAAAAGCTGAGCGTTTACGTTGAGCTATATCCAATGACTCTAGTTTACTCATATCCCTACGTTTCATGTGAAACATATCATAGAGCTTGAATGGTTAGATGAAGAACTGGTTTACAGGTACAGGAAATTCTGGTTTTAGCGTACGTCAGGAACGCTCTTTTCTACTACAGCACTTGCTGGCTTATGTGACAACGAGCTTGGCGCATTTATATTGGCACCTTCATCAACACCAACACCTAAACGATCAACCAACTCGCCTCCAAGCCACGCAGTGTAGGCACTAAGAATCAGACCGAGGAACGAGAAGATCAGAGCAAACACGGATGGGTTACGGAGCGGCTCATATAGTCGGAAAACCCAGCCAAAAGCGAATAACGTGAGAACTACAACATTTCCAATCGAGTGATACAATCCAATCTTTTTAGCACGTGTTCCATCAGGAATAGCGGCCCAGTCGATAAAGCCCGCAATACCTGCAATAACACCACCAATCAAACCACCAGCAAGCATCCAGAAAGCAATCTCTGACCAGTAGCCATTGCCTGTAACAAGATGGATAATATCAAAAATGACTGATGTAACGAGCAAACCAAGTGGAAAAACAATAAGCATGGGGTGTGCAGGATGCCCCATGATTTTAGCTCTGCTCTCCATTACCATACCTCTCTTTGTGTGGACAAAAGCATCCTTGCATTAGCTCAACCAACTTTAACCTCGGCATAATTAATCTAAAAGATACACGCTTAAGCAAGTCTATATGTTACACAGAGAAGAAGAACATTCCACAACCTCTACAGATATTCCCTTGCTCTGCTAATACAAAGAAGAGACGTTACCAACCTGCGTTGGTACATTTCGTTGTTAAGGAAGGGGCCAACGTGGTGATGCTGCACGATGAATTATCTATAGAGCAAACACTTTTAGAGAGCGAACAGCGCCCCAGTATGGGTATCTCTAATATATGTCGCGTCCAGTCGCTACGCTAGCTTTAGAGGATTGGATGCGCAACAGGAAAAAAATTATCCAGACAACGGTGGCCTGAAATATGTGAACACAAAATAGCCCCACACATTGATAAGTACGGAGAGCACAATGAGCATTCTTTCAGGCCATCTTGGACGCTTCGCCATACCGAGAGCGGCAAGCAAGAACAAGAATGGCAGGAAGTCGAGCACAAAACGATAGCCGAACTGGTACCATCCTGTGTTGAAATACAGAAGTGTAGCCATGGCAGGGAGCACACAGCCAGCGAGTAAAGAGGCCGCGAACGGGCGCAATGCTCGCAGCCGGAAACCAAGGAATCCAAAGAGCAAGGACGGCATGGTCAGAAAGATACTTGTGCCGTACGGGTTAAAGGTGACATAGGGGAACACCTTGATAAACTTGGGTGGCTCGAAGAGCATAAAGCGCATGTTTGTCGGGAGAAAGTGGACGCTGAACTGGCCATAACCGTGCAGAGCATCACCCACAAGCGGGTTGACGTTCATGCCAGTGTAGCCAAAGTTAAAGGGAGAATCGAAGCGAGCGTAATTGTAGAGCAACATAACAACCAGGACAAGCACTAGCACACTCCCAAAGATACTGCACCTCCACAACAGGATCAATGGCCGTTTGCGTTCCTGAACAAACGTCCAGACAAGGTAGAACGGAAAGGCAAGCAAGGTTGTGCTGCGAGATAACGAGGCAAATCCTAGCAGGAGCGCGGCTAACCATGCCCGTTGTTTGCCCAGCATCTCTAGTATGTACAGCAGCAAAAATGTTGTCGCGACAACGTGTGCTACAAACCACACGCTGCCCTTCATTGTGGTGTACAGTAGTTCGGTCCCTAGAGCGAAAAATACAAGCAACCATGCAGGTAGCGCAGGATTGTCGCTTAACAACCCTCTGGACACAAGGCGCTGTAGCACCTGCCGCATAAGCCAAATATTGAAGATGCCCATGCCGACGGAAAAGAACAGCGTGACCAGCGATTGGTAGGAAAGACCAAAAACAGCAACCAGTGGCAGCATTAACACAGCAGGCATAGGCGGAAACGCTACATACCAGTGCCCTTTATAGTACGTGAAATCTGATAAGCCCGGCGGAGTTCCCACAACGTACAGGTGCCCATGCAGCCATCCATTCGCAAGCAACATAAAATGGGAACCACCACCAACCCCCGGCGGATGGATCGTCACCTGAGAAATCGCTATTAGTACATAGATTAGAGATAGCACAGAGAAGAGTAGGAGATGTTGAGCAGCAAAAGGTGTTGCCTTTTGCTGCTCAACATCTCCTACTCTTCTCTGTTTTAAGACTTGTTTTGCCACATTCCTACCCTTTGCTTCTCGTTGCTTTATAAAACGAACATGTCACGAGAACAATATCATGCGTAGTTCTCTGATGTGGTAATATAGCAAGAAAGTAATCAAATAAGTATCTCATATAATGCCAAAGGAGCGCATTTTGACTCATCCCATCTCGTCATCAATTACACTAACGCCTGATGCATCAGTCGATTTACATATGCATACTACCTATAGCGATGGACGCTGGCCTGCGCAACAGCTTGTCGATTTTCTTGTGACCGAAGGCTTTGAGCTTGTCGCCGTGACCGATCATGACCGCGTCGATAAGGTTGCAGAGATACAGGCATTAGGCGCTGAGAAGCATCTGCCAATCCTTGCAGGCGTCGAGATGAGCACCGACTGGAACGGCAGAATGGGCCATATGCTCTGTTATGGCTTCGACCCACAGCAGAACGAGCTGGGTCCCCTAACCGAAAAGGTAGTTCGCCTACAATTAGAGAATACACAGGCCGTCAATGAGGAATTGAAACGTAGGGGCTACGAAATGCCACGCCAGGAAGAACTGCTCAAAGAGAATGGGGGTAAGCTTCGTCGTCCCTCTGACAATGCCTATCTACTACGTGAACATGGCTACGCTTCCAATTGGCAAACAGCGATGGGGATGATTACCGATGCTGGCTTTACATCGATTAAAGCTGATATGGCCGAGACCGTCGATGCCATACACAAAAGCGGCGGCGTTTGCCTGATCGCACACCCTGGACGCCGTGAGAGTGGGTTTACATTCTATGACACAGCCCTGCTCGACCAGTTGCGCAACGAAATTCCCATAGATGGCATCGAAATCTATCATCCCTACCATAGTAAAGATGTCATCGAGACCTACCTCGCCTACGTAGAAAAACACAATCTGCTCTTCAGTACTGGTTCCGACTCGCACTGCATTCCCGGTCGCATGCCAATCAAGCATCGCGCCGAGATAAGTCGCAAGTTGCTCGAACGATTGGGTGTCACCATTGCTTAACGCCGCCGAACAACCGCGTCCAAAACGTCCAATCAGTATTGGTGCGGGTACTGTTGTAATGCATGACGAACGCGTATTGCTGGTACGCAACACCTATGGTCTGACAAAAGGACGTTATTTACTTCCTGCGGGACGCGTCAACATCGGCGAATTGCCAGACCATGCAGCCGCTCGTGAAACCTTTGAGGAGACCAATCTACGCGTCGAAATCGAAGGATTGCTCGGCGTACGGCTCTGGGTCCTGGAGAGCGGAGAACACAACTACTTCTTTATGTTTCGCGCCAGACTTCTTTCGCCGGTCAGCGACCTACGACCAAATCTCGCCGAACTGGACGACGCACGCTTTTTCTCACGCTCCGAAATGGATGCGCTCGGTCTTGATGAGACATGGGCCGGAGCAATTGCGGTCGCCTACAAAGGGCTTGACCCAGACGCAACGCTCTGGCCCAATCACGCAGAGCTACAGGACGACTCGGTGGACAGACAGGATCACTGGCGCATCTGGTTGTGAAAAAAGCTACCGGGCAGGTGCCCAGATGCCGAATTCATAACAACAACATAGCATCGCCGAAGCTGAAAAACCTGTAGCGTTCGCGAATCGCCTCTTGATATGCTTTTTCCATTAAATCCTTGCTCATGAAGGCACTGACGAGCAGGAGCAGGGTTGAGCGCGGCAGGTGGAAGTTTGTAATCATGGCATCCACCGCCATGAAATGATAGCCCGGGGTGATATAGAGGCGTGTACTTCCTTTATAAGGTTCGATACGCCCATCATGCATGCTGGCGACGCTTTCAAGGACACGCACTGATGTGGTGCCAACGGCGACTACGCGTCCACCTCGTGCCTGTGTCTCGCGGATGAGGTGCGCCGTCTCCTCGTTCAGTTCGATCTCTTCGCTGTGTATCTGGTGTTCGCGGTAATCCTCAACCTCCACAGGGCGAAAGGTATCAAGGCCAACATGGAGCGTGACAAAGCCTACACCCACGCCTTGCTGTTGGAGTGCAGTCAGGAGTTGAGGCGTAAAATGTAGGCCCGCTGTGGGAGCGGCGGCAGAACCTACGATGCGCGAATAGACGGTCTGATAGCGTTCGGGGTCGGTGAGCGTTTCATGGATATAGGGTGGCAGTGGCATGCGCCCGATTTGATCGATCATCTGGCGCACATTGAGCATGTTCTGTACGCCATACGGGTCTTTCTCAACCTTGCGTCCTGCTACAGAAAAGCGAATGACGCGTCCACCCGCCTCGGTGCGGTCCATAATCTCGGCCTGTAACCACTCGCTCTTGCCAATGCCATTGTCAAAGATAATGTAGTCGCCAACACGCAAACGTCTCCCGGGACGTACAAGGGCCTCCCAGTAGTTCATACCAAGGTCGGACCGTTCGGAGAGCAATAGCACTTCGACTGCTCCACCTGTTTCGGCCCGATGCCCTAGCAAGCGTGCTGGAATGACACGGCTCTGATTGGCAATCAAAAGATCGCCAGCACGCAAGTAGTCGCCGATGTCGCGGAAGTGGCGATGCGTCATACTTCCCGTTGAGCGTTGCACAACGAGCAGGCGAGACGCATCACGCGGTTCGATTGGCGTTTGCGCGATTAGTTCAGGCGGAAGAGCATAATCGAAATCGCTCATCCTCAAGTTGTTTAAGCTGTCCACAGGCTCGGTCCAGTCTCTGCATTGGGCGGCGTCAGACCTAAATGTTCGTAGGCGGCACGCATGGCAACACGGCCACGCGGCGTACGTGAGATAAAGCCAAGTTGCAGTAGATATGGCTCGTAGACATCCTCAATTGTGTTGGAATCTTCGCTAGTACTCGCGGCCAGCGTCTCCAGTCCAACTGGTCCACCATTGAACTTTTGGATAACCGTGAGTAGCATATTGCGGTCGGTCTGGTCGAGTCCGATTTCGTCGACCTCCATCGCGTCCAGAGCAGCCTTTGCCACTTCACGGGTAATCACGCCGTTGGCACGCACCTGTGCATAGTCGCGCACACGTTTGAGCAAGCGATTGACGATACGTGGGGTACCTCGTGCGCGGCCCGCGATCTCTTCCACACCATCGGCCTCGGCTGGCACCTTCAAGATACGTGCCGAACGCGTCACAATCTCTTCAAGCGCGTTCTTGTCGTAGTATTCCATGCGATAAATCGCACCGAAGCGGTCACGTAAGGGAGCAGTTAGGGCGCCCACACGTGTTGTGGCTCCGACAACGGTAAAATTCGGTAGAGGTAGACGCAGGGCCTTCGCGCTAGGTCCCTTGCCAATCATCACGTCAAGCGCGAAATCCTCCATCGCCGAATACAGGCGTTCCTCAACGGCGCGGGCGAGGCGGTGAATTTCATCGATAAAGAGGACCTCACCGGGTTGTAAAGCGGTCAAAATAGAGGCAAGGTCGCCGGCGTGTTCAATGGCGGGACCGGAGGTGGTCTTCATGCTCACGCCCATCTCGGCGGCGATAATATTGCACAACGTCGTCTTGCCCAATCCTGGCGGTCCATAGAGCAAGACATGATCGACGGACTCTTTACGCCGCTTGGCCGCCTCCAATAGAATGCTCAAATTTGCCTTAATCTTTTCTTGCCCAATGTACTCTGCCAGACGATTCGGACGCAGGCTACCCTCAATAATCTGCTCCTCTTCCGTCAAATTGGGCGAAACAAGGCGGTCACTCATAGCACACTCCAAATGAAACTAGTGTTCTACTTTTTGTTAGTCTCATTATATCAGAGTTATGTGTATGCGTCGAGAGGTTTTTTGAGTCAATCAGACACTACCTTCACTAGATGTATGAGCAAACCGATAGAAAGAGAGAGGGAACAACAAGAACACTCTTCTTTTTCTGAGGTAATGTATGAAACAATTTTTCGATACACTAAGTACCCGCTGGTATGCAATAACGGTGCCTGTGCATGGACCACTAAAATATATTGAGGAACAAGAGACGTTGCGCAAAAGACGGCTTCTCAGTATTGTTTTACTGGTCTCTCTTCTCATGGAAACGTCCATCGAATGTCTACATAACATGTATGTCTTCCAGCCTCTAAATCATGTGATTTACTTTACAGTAGCAGGATTCTTACTAGTCGCATTATGGATTAATCGACAAGGACATTTAAAAGGTGCCAGCATCTTCTATGTCTCTTCTGTGTTTGTAGGAATTGCAACGCTCGTTTGCACACTTCCACTTTCCTCTCCCATCATGTCTCTCGTTATTTGGACTGTTTTTCTTGTTCTTCCAGTGACTGCGGCACTCTTTTTACCTTTCTGGGGGTCTGCGCTGGTCGGTCTCACGACAATCGTCTTCATGAACTGGTACGTGTTCTTTGGCGGCCATGCCCAGATTGCCATATATCTGAAGTCATCAATTGAGCAACAGCAATTTTTGGAATTTGCCTGTGCGATCATCACGATCATGGCTATTTTCTGCGCCCTGCATGCTATTATAACAAAAAGAGCTATTGTACAGGCAGACCGTGCATTTGAATTGGAACAAACACACAACGCGCTTTTCCAGACACATGCCCACCTAGAAAACGCTCATCAAAAACTTGAAACTGCCTATGCTACTATTCAAAAGCAGGCCTTGACTGATGGCTTGACGGACCTGCCCAATCATCGAGCAGTCATCGATCAGCTCAAAAAAGAATTAGAGCGTGCCCACCGCTATGATCGCCCCTTCTCGTTGCTCTTCTTCGACGGTGATCGCTTTAAAAGAGTCAACGATACCTATGGACATGCCGCAGGTGATGCTGTGCTGCGTCAGTTGAGCGAACGTGCCGCCAGAGCCTTGCGTGGTGGTGACACTCTCGGTCGCTTTGGCGGTGAGGAGTTTGTGGTTCTACTTCCCGAAGCTGACAACAAAGAGGCCACACGCGTCGCCGAACGTATTCGCGCCACCGTCGCTAGCCACCCTATGGCTCTGCCAGACATAGAGGAAGGACTCGAGATCACGGTGAGCATCGGAGTTGCAACTTTCCCATCTGATGGAACGACTGAGCAGGAACTCTTAGTCCAGGCTGATGAGGCAATGTATATCTCTAAGCGTTTAGGACGCAATCAGGTTCGTACAGCGGAAGAGGCCCGGCACATCGGTGCTGATGTGGACCTGCTGGCAGTGTTGCAGCAAGAAGGGGTTCGTGAGGCGCGCGAGCGTGAAGGGAAAACCCCAGAACAGTTGTGGCAGATGTATACGCTTCAAGCAATAGAATCTTTACAATCTCTCATGGCCCGACACGACATAGCACTAAGTGAACATGCGCATGCGGTAAGCGATTACGCAACTGCTATTGCACAGACGATGAAACTGCCACCTGAGCAGGTCATTCGTATTGGTCTCGCTGCTTTAGTTCATGACATCGGCAAGGTTATCATTCCCAGTGAGACTTTGAAGAAGGCATCACCACTCTCCGTGCGTGAGCGCCTATCACTATGGGAACACACGGAACTTGGCGCACAACTCCTGGAGACCAGCCCCTTCTTATATGACTTGATCGATGGCGTTCGCTATCATCATGAACGGTGGGACGGCAAGGGCTATCCTGTTAGCAAGGCCGGAGAAAATATTCCCCTGGCAGCTCGAATCATTGCAGTCGCTGAAGCATACGACGCGATGCAAAGAGATTTGCCCTATCAGTCAAAGCGGTCATCTGAAGAGGCACTAGCAGAGGTGCGGCGCGCTGCCGGCTCCCAGTTCGATCCACAGGTTGTCGAGGCCTTCGTGAAGTCGCTTACCGATCAAGAGATA
>CAXTCR010000078.1:0-14468 GCA_964242555.1 uncultured Ktedonobacteraceae bacterium | reverse complement strand
CTGGATACAGATGAGCACGTTCCAGCAACATGTCCGGGTCTTACTCTGGGACAGGGATGTACAATCACGGGTCAGGATTGTCGTCTTTTCTGTACTCCGTTGTGGCCGAAAACCGCTGGTGCATACTGGAATGTCGCGGTACTCTTTCATTCGGAGTGGCAGTACACTGGACGTAATGGCAAAACAGTCACTTCTGCTACAAGAGTTTCATCTCTTCCCCACGAAGACCAATTTTTGGTTCTGTATGTGACATGGACGAAGGGACAGTGGCATGTGAATTTCCAGAATCGGGCGGCCAGTTCTTTCAACGATCCCCTATGCATCACCACGATTGGACAGGTGCAAACGCGCGATATATTTCAGCAGATACCTGGGACCATGGTTCATCTCACCTGGACATACGGCTCTAGCTGGTCCTCGTCCACTGGCTGTCTAGCTGTAGCTCGTGTTGGTGATACGACAGGGACTGCGTCAGCACAAACCGATGATGCCCTGTTACTGTACCGCTTCGGCGCCATGCTCACGGCGAATGATGTTGCACATCGCCTATGGCCTACCCTACCCGTTGCAAATAGTCATGAGCAGCAGCTCGCACAAGAGTTGTTACAACAAGTGGTCTGGTAGGCTAAGGTCTATCTCATATTCTCCACTCATCATTAGCATTCCTTAGCTTTATCATGCTTATAACGTACTTGCTTGACAAGCAAATTGCTTATTCCTTACAATAGACAACAAGAAGGAACTACTTTACCCTCGTGTCTGCAACCTGCACAACAACGATGTTGAAGGACAGAACTTTTTATTTGGAGTGCAGTGCCATGAAACAACCTATATGGACGATCTTGACACAACAACCTAGGACTGTATATCGCTTTGACGTATCACCACGTCTTGGCAACTACTCAACACAAACCGCCCGCCCTCTGTTCTGCTCATCCACACACGCCTCTTGCCATCATTGTCGCCCTCACTAAGCTGCTATAGACAGCACATCTTCTCTTTTTAGTATTCTTCGTCACCTGTTATTACACCTTCAACCCATATGGTATTGCCAGTGGGTCAATTTCCTATAGAGAAGAGAGCGGAACAACGCTATGCAATATAACTCAACATCCACAACTCGCACGACAGCACTCAGCAAAGGAACTTCAGACCTATTTGTACTAAAATATATGCGCCAGCGTGTGCGCTTTGCGCTCTACCAGTCTGAAAGGTTTAGTGCATCAACATATCCGATTGTCTCCACATTCAAGGAGCGACATGAGCGCATTCATCGTATCGCGTTGTATAATTGTCAGGCACTCGCTCAACATCCAACCCTGACATTTGTTGGATTTATCAGTCGGAGACAGCAAGAGGTAGAGCAAACCATTGTTGAGGAGATACATGCAACGGATGCGAAGCTTGTGGCGGGGTTGACGAATAATCCAGGTGTTCTCGGGTATTCTTCATTAGAGTTGCGTACAGGCATCTGGTGCAATCTTGTTTTAATGGAGAATATTGAGGCAAAGCAGCAGGTGTTGAGCACCCAAGCACATGCTCATGCGGCCTATCAGTTGTCGCCACACTACTACGAATGGATACGACTACATACAGGGGTTATGCCGCAGGGTTTGTTCGCGGACGAAATGAAGGCGTTGCACACGCGTTTCTACACATTTCAAGAGAAAAAACCTGTTGTTCGCGAACAAGTGTATGTTCACAACGTTCTGTAGGGAAGGATCAGGCTATGCAGGAGACAATTCAAGATTTGACGATTATCGGTGGGGGCGTGATGGGGCTGTTCACGGCTTACTACGCCTCTGATTTTGTGCGCAATATCACGATTTTAGAGAAGGAAACGGTCAGTAGCGATAATAAACAGGCCGCTTCGTTTAGCTACACGCGCTCTATTAGAAACGATTACCTCGACCCGCTCTATGGACAGTTGGCGTATGAGGCACGGCACCTATGGCTCGAGTTTCAACGCAAGGCTGAGGCACCATTCCTGATCGATTGCGGTTGTCTGAATCTCGCAAAGGAGACGATCACGCCAGACCTCTCCTCAACGTATGCGGTTCAGAGTTATGAGGTGCTCCAACAGTTGCACCTGCAAACCGAGTCGTTTGATGCGCAAGGGTTGAGACGTCGCTTTCCGCAGTTTGATGTTGATCTGGCGCGTTTGGATATTGAGGCGGGTCTGCTATATGTGCCGGAGGTAAATCGCACATTGCTTTCACAGCTGCACCAACGCGGGGTGCGCATTGTCGAGCATGTCGATGTGCAGCACATTGTACAGCGCGATGGGCACTTGCATATCAGCACAGGACAGGGCGAGTTTGTGACCCAGAAGTTGGTCGTCACGGCAGGTCTTGGGACAAATGGCGTCCTGGAGCGCGTCGAAAATTGCAATACCTCGTTTCCGCTTTCGCCGGACCGTCCTAGTCAAGCAAAATATTTTATGCCGCCAGCAGACAAGTGGGAGCAGTTTACCTCGGATGTATTGCCCGTCTTCGCCTATCTTGATGTTGGTATTTATGGACATCCTATTTATAAAGATAAGGTGCCAGGAGTCAAGATTGGCTTTTACAACCCACCAGATGTAAAGACGCTCAACACGCGCATAAGGGATGTGCATAGCTTTGTCGAGGCATGCATGCCCTCGTTGCGCGATGCGAAAAGCGTTGACGTGACGGAGGTCGACCAGTGCCACTATGACCTGGTCGGGGATGACAACTTCATTATGGGCGAGATTCCTGATTTCTCGAACATCATCGTAGGCGTGGGCTGGCGAGGTACCGGCTATAAGTATGCGTCATGGATTGGGCGCACGCTGATGCAATTGGCCCTACAGGGAAGCACCGTGTATAACATTGAGCGTTTTTCACCGCACAGATTTGGGCACAAGGAAGTGATGAATCCACCTATACAGTTGGAACATTGATAGCTGTATACAATATCGAGCGTTTCTCGCCGCACAAATTCGGACAGGGACGTAAATCGTAGGGGTCTAATTCTATTACACCCTGCTAGCGATTGACTAGGTTGGAAGGACTCATGCAGCATTTCAACACATTAGCAAAAATCAATTGCCGACGAGGGTGTACTAGACCCCTACATAATTTTAAAGAGAGGACATTTATATGACACAGAGAACAACAAGGGGTCTTCTACAGAGATTGCAGCAGGGGGTTGTACTGGGTGCGGAAGGGTATGTTTTTGAGTTGGAGCGCCGGGGGTATATCAAGGCGGGACCATATGTGCCGGAGGTGGTGCTGGATTTTCCAGAGGCGGTCAAGGAGGTGCATCGCGAGTTTTTGCGGGCAGGCAGCGATGTAATGGTTGCGCTCACTTACTACGCGCACCGCGAGAAGCTGAAGGATGTAGGGCGCGAGAACGATCTTGAGCGTATGAATAGGCAGGCAGTACGGTTGGCGAACGAGGTGGCACGCGAAGGTGATGCGCTTGTGGCAGGAAATATCTGCAATACATGGGCCTACGATCCACAAAATCATGAGGCATCGTCGAAGGTTGTACGGGCGATGTACGAGGAGCAGTTGGGCTGGGCAGTCGAAGAGGGCATCGACTTTGTCATTGCTGAGACCAACGATTATTTAGGCGAGGCGTTGATTGCGCTACAGGTCATCCAGGAGCTAAAACTGCCCTCGATGGTTACGCTGGCCTCGGTGCAAAAAGACCAGACGCGCGACGGCTATGATTATGTCGAGGCATGCAAACGTCTTGCCGATGCTGGTGCTGATATCGTGGGTCTAAACTGCGACAGAGGACCGGAGAGCATGCTGCCACTTATCGAAGTGGTACGCTCGGCGGTAAGCTGCTATGTCGCTGCCCAACCCGTTCCCTATAAGACAAATGCGCAACATACCACCTTTGAGTCTCTGGAGCTAGAGAGTGGACAGCGGGCATTCCCGATTGCCCTTGAGCCATTTCTGCACAATCGTTTTGAGATGGCGGACTTCGCACGGCGGGCGCAACAGCTCGGCGTCAACTATGTTGGTATCTGTTGTGGTGGAGCACCACACTATGTACGCGCAATGGCAGAGGCACTTGGACGTACTGTTCCTGCGAGCAAGTATTCGCCCGCGATGGAGCTGCACCCGATGCTGGGTACACAGGTCGAGCACAAGAACCAGGGATTTCTCGTGGACTGGAAAAGCTGATGTTACGCTTTGGGTCGTTTCTTTCACCTGTCCTGTACGAGACATACGATTGTATCACACGATACGTTGGGGAACGCTTAGGCGTTCCCACAATGCTCCATGTAGGCCAATCGCTAGATGAATTCGCTACAGGACAGGCAGATATCGGTTTCCTGTGCGGTCTACTGTATGCGAAGATGCCTGTTCAGACCCGCCTAATTCAATTGCTGGCGGCTCCAGTTGTTACAGGGGAACGTTACGCTGGCAAGCCCATATACTATTCGGATGTGATTGTGCGTCGAGATAGTCCATATACCTCGTTTGAAGCATTGCAAGGTGCACGGTGGGCGTTTAATGAAGAGGCATCGCATTCGGGCTACAATGTTGTGGGCTACAGTTTGTTGCAGAGGGGCAAGACATTTAATTTCTTTGGCTCGATGCTCAAAACAGGTTCGCACGGAGCATCGATACAAGCCGTTCTCAACGGGCAAGCCGATGCTACTGCTATAGACTCGCACGTGCTCGATGTGCAGTTTCGGCAGCAACCAGAGCTGGCACAACAGTTACGCGTAATTGAGATGCTCGGTCCATCAACGATTCCGCCCGTCGTTGCATCGACACGTATAGATACGAAGATACAACACCAGATACAAGAGATACTGTGTACGATGCACGAGGACGCTGAGGGAGCACGAGGTTTACATACGGGTTTGATAGAACGCTTTGTGATGGTGGATGATGGGCAGTATGATAATATTCGTGACATGTTCGCACGTATGCAAGAGAAAAAGACGAGTATGACGGCAAGGCAAGTGTGACAGATAAGACTTGCCCCTGTCATGTTCCACATCACATCATTGATATTTTATCCAAATTCACAAAATTTAGCACTTTTGTTCCAAAAATCTGTATATGATAGGACTTGTGAAACGTGTATATAAGAGATAGCACATATCAATGTTGAAAGGATATAGAGCAATGACTCAATCAAATACAACGGGACACGAGACGCAAAGCGAGAATATGCAAGACTCACCTATGATGGCGCACCTTTTGGATGCGCTTAAGAAGGGAACTGATATTGGACATTATGGACGTTTGACCTTTGTGATGGTTGCGCGTCACTTTATGTCGGACGATGAGATTATCGAGCTGCTGAGCCACCAGCCAGATCACAATGCAACAGACTCACGTGCATTACTACATCAGGTAAAGGCAAAAGACTATAATCCACCCAAGCGCAACCGCATTCTTGAGTGGCAGTCAAAGCAGGATTTTCCGATTTGCCCAACGCCTGACGATCCCGACGCTTGCAATGTCTACCAGGAACTGAAATTCCCGGATGGCATCTACGAGAATATCAACGAGTACTACGAGGAACAAGTAAAGTCCGAAGACAAATAATACCTGCAGAGGTTAATCTTCGCCCTCGGACGCCGTAAACATGGTCCCTGCGAAACAGGTGGTTTCGCAGGGACCATGTTTACGGCGTCCGTTTGGGGAGGCCGATTTATCAGCTATACGTTTCCACACAAGAGGACATTCAAATCATTATGTTCGCTACAGTTGTTGTCTTAGCGCTCTTGCTCCGTAGGGCGAATCAGGATTTCGTTTACGTCCACGCGGTCAGGCTGAGTGACGGCGTAGAGAACGGCAGCTGCGATATCCTCGCTTTCGAGCGGCGTCATTGATTTGACAAAGTCCTCGATGTTCTTTTTCGCGCCAGCATCCGTGATATGCGTCGTCAGTTCCGTTGCTACAGCACCCGGTTCGATAGTCGTCACGCGAATACGATATTTGAGCACTTCTTGCCTGAGGGACTCAGAAAATGCGACCACACCCCATTTTGAGGCATTGTAGACACCAGCACCAGCGCGGGCGGTTCGGCCAGCGACGGAAGAGAGATTGACGATGTGCCCGCTGTTCTGCTCCTTCATAATCGGAATAGCTGCGTGTGTCGCGTACATGAGACCGAGTACGTTTGTGTTGATCATACGTCGCCAGTCCTCGGTATTCGCGCCCTCGATCATGCCGAGCAGCATCACCCCCGCGTTGTTGACAAGTATATCGACGCGCCCAAGTTCACTTTTTGTCTTTTGTATAATCTCGTTGGCCTGACCCTCGTCCGCAACATCGGCCACGATGGGATAGGCTTTGCCTCCATTTTCCGAAACGCGCTTGACCAAATCTTGTAAACGATCCTCACGCCGTGCCGAGACTGCAACGGCTGCGCCTTCTGCTGCTAATGCCAAAGCGGTTGCCTCGCCGATACCCGAAGATGCACCCGTGACAATCGCGACCTTGCCTGTAAGTTTCTGTGCCATATTAAGCTTAAACCTTTTCTGTCTTTACGTTGTGAAAAGCTTCCACTATGTGTTACACGAATATTGGAGGGGCAGACGTGTACAATAAAATAACGCCCGCTGCTCTATTGTGAATGCACTTAAAAAGAGCGTCGAAGTTGTTTCACATTCACTGACAAGCTACTGAATGCGTGGGCTAGAAATGCTTGTTATCAATCCTCACTACCTCACTCCTGTAAGATATATAATATATCCATCATCCCGTAAAACTACTTGTTATCTATCGTCTTAGGAGATCAACATGAGAGATGGAGACAACTTCAACGCTCTACGAACAGATTTAGCAGAACTTACAGCCTTACATGCCCCTTCTGGCTCAGAACAACCAGTTATTGCCCGACTGCGCGACTACTTCACGCCGTTAGTGGACGAGGTACATATAGATCACATGGGCAACCTCACCGCGACACGCAATGGCCCATCAGAGACGCCACACATCGTCGTCTCTGCCCACGCTGATGAAATCGGAGCTATGGTGGCCAGTGTAGAGCCAGACGGTTTTTTGCGTCTATTGCCCCTTGGTGGAGTGCAATCGCGTTTACTTGAGGGCCGTGCTGTATGGGTTAGTGGTCAACCTGGAGTCATCGGCGCTCGCTCTGGTCATCTCACCCCAGCATCAAAGCATGGTGAGAGTATTTCTGTGGAAGAACTCTATGTTGATCTCGGCGTGGATAGTGCGGCAGAGGTCGAAGCACTAGGCATCCACATAGGAGATCCAGTCGTCGTTATCTCCGAGTTACGCAGTCTTGCGGGGACGCGTGTGGCAGGCAAAGGCATCGATAATCGTGCTAGCTGCGTTGTGCTACTTCATCTCCTGCGTCATCTCCAACATCAGTCTCTTCCATGTCGCCTCACTGCTCTAATAACGGTACAAGAGGAAGTTGGCCTTCGTGGTGCAACCACAGCCTTCGCACGCCTCCATCCCGACATAGCAATCGTCATCGACACCTTTCCCGCAGCTGGAACACCAGACACTCGGAACATAGCTTACACAGCTCGCATCGGACAAGGTGCACTCATCACCCCTGCCTCTACTGCAGAATCGGAAGGCTTCTTGCTTCCTCGTGCAGCCCAAAAAGCAATAATTGCAGCCGCACAACGTATAGGCGTCCCCTATCAACTCGGCGTCGTTAGTGGTTCAGGCAGTGTTACAGACGCCGCCGCCGCACATCTGCTTGTAGGTGGCATTCCTACCCTCGAAATTAAAATTCCACGCCGCTACTCGCACTCACCTGTCGAAGTAATAGACCTGCGCGATCTAGCCGCCGTCCTCTCCCTTGTAAAAGAACTCGTCACGCACCCTCCAACAGTAGCCGAACTTTCCTTCTTAGAATAAAACAAACTTTGAAAGGCATAAATACAATGCTAGAACAAGCGGGCAACGTGCACGAGGGATTCGTTCCTGTAACAGGTGGTAATGTATGGTACAAGATGCTGAACCCCGGCATTGATATACCACTAATAATTCTTCACGGCGGTCCAGGGTCTTCCCATTATTATCTCGAGCCATTGGAACGGCTTGCAAGTGAGCGAACGGTTATTGTGTATGACCAGCTGGGTTGTGGTCAATCAGATAGACCGGATGATGTCTCTCTCTGGCGAAAAGAACGTTTTGTTGACGAACTGCACGAGCTTAGAGTAGCGCTCAAACTCGAACAGGTCCATATCCTGGGGCATTCGTGGGGCGCAATGCTGGCAACTGACTATGCACTTATGCATCCACAAGGCGTACAAAGCCTTATTCTTGCTAGTCCTCCGCTCTCTATACCGCGCTGGTTGCAGGATATGGAGCGATATAAGAGCGAGTTGCCGGCAGAGGTACAAAGCGTTTTAGCGGAGCATGAGAGGAATGGCACAACACATTCGGCGGCATATGGGCAAGCGACAATGGAATTTTATCGCCGCTACCTGTGCCGTCTCGACCCATGGCCCGAACCACTACAACGCGCGTTAGCTCATCAGGGTGAGATCGTGTACGAGACGATGTGGGGACCGTCGGAGTTCTATATGACGGGCAATCTCCGGAATTATGACCGCACGTCCCAACTACACGAGATAACCATTCGAACGCTTTTCACCTGTGGACGCTACGATGAAGCGACACCAGAGGCAACTACGTGGTATCAAAGCCTCCTACCACATTCAGAGATTGCCATATTCGAGCGGAGCGCGCACATGCCTCATCTGGAGGAGACAGAACAGTATTTGCAGGTGGTACGGGATTTTTTGCGCTAAGGGATTGTGTAATTTCGATAGTGGTAAGTTGACCGTATTTGTGTTGCCCTTCGTCGCGCCATACCAATGTCACTAGATAGTGTCCATCGCCTTGCGGCTCAACAAGCGGTGTGCCTTGTATATCTAGCTCTTGCCAGAAAGCTGTAAGCGCGGCGGCGTTGCCATTTTGCAGGTGTTGTTGCAATGCTCGTAGGCTGAGGCTTTGAAGAGTATCTAGTGCTTTCATCGATTGCTCCTCTTCAAATAAACAATTCCCTACAGGTAACATATAAGCGTCCAGAGCATTTTAGCGATCTAGGTAGCACTTCCATGCTCAAAGATATCCTCTATTTCCTCTTGCATAGGAAGAATACGTTCTTTTCTGTCATTTTGTACTGCTCTTAGGGAAAGAAATGCGAAGTCTAGGGCCTGAACACAACTTCACCAAGCAGTCTGTGTAGAGTGAGGAACAGAGATACAATCAATGGGTATAGAGCTTCCTCTTCTGTGGATCAACACTCTTCCCCTCTTAGCCAGGCCAATCTTTCAGATACTGCTCGAAGCTGATGTCCTTGTGCTCATCGCCCCCAATCTCCACAAAGTCGTCGAGCAAGTCAAACTCCTCATCATCGTCAAGGACGACTCGTAAGGGATGACGAGCGTGATCGGCGAGCATCTTCCACAGCACACGGTCTAATTGGAGATTTTGTGCGTTGCGGACATCTTCACGTTGCCCAATATGGAAGTAATTAATATGCTCATCATCCTTGAAAACCGCCTTGCCAAGCCAGAGCATGATATGACAGTCCATGCAGGCGAAGAAACCATAACGACTCATGACACTTTCTCCTTGTTTATTGACCTATAGGACCAGACCATAAAATGTTACCAGCAGGATCAGCGATAGTAATAGAAACAGTATTATATTTTGCAAGATCTGCCGTAGAACGTGCTCCACGGAAACGAGCAATATACCTAGCTGCGTCAGTTCCCTCTGGCATCTGCACGAAGATTTGTCCATTGTATTGCGCTTGAGAGGCAGCTTTACTAATTTCCCGGTTAAAAGTTCCTTGTCCAGTGCCTTGAATACACTTTACTTCTCGATGTAATACCACGTTACCATGCTTATCTACGAATGTGATATCAGCTCCTTCTCCACCTTGTCCTGCAATTTCTACGTGAGTTCCTTCGGGACCGTCGAGAGCGCGAACCGCATTATTCCGTGTCAGTGGAAACTTCGGATTCGTATCTTGAAGCATTTTTTGAACATCTTCTTCGGTTGCTGTCGAAGGAAGGTCAATTGGATTGTCACCGCCTGTTCCACCGCCATCTGTTCCACCATTTCCCTTTCCACCATCATCACTTGACATTTGATGAGCAAAAGCGTTCTTTGAGAACAAAGGAAGAGCTTGACCTGGAACAAGTCCAGTAGCGCAGGCGGCACGGAAACCATTGTTCAGTCCTCTGATTGCCATCGCCATTATGTCCAGAGCCATGTTGATATTGGCGAGGGCACTGTCTAGCTGATCAACTTCCTGCTTCAACTGCATCATTTGTGAACCGAACAGCATGACGACACCGTTGCCATCCTGATGTTGCCGCAAGGTATCAAGAGCAGCAAGACCTGTCTGAATCACGGCACTGTATTGCTCGAGTGTGGATCGAAAATCGTTTGGCCCCGGCCCAATTCCTTGAGAGGATGTAGTGATGGCCGAGAGCTGATCGTGAGCATGGCTCAAATCGGTCTGACCGTTTGCCCACAGAGTATCAAGCGCATCTGTTGCCTTCCCTTTAGAAGTCGAGACAACGTGACCAACGGCATTATTAGCACTCGTATGAATATCACTTACCTTGTTCGCGTGTCCAGTTAACTTTGTATTCGCAGTATCAACCGCGATGGCAAAATTGGACAAAAGGCTATATGTATTGGATGGGATATTTGGTAGTTGGTACGGCACTACCGGAGGCGGTACTATTGGCATATTGTACTCCTTTCATACACAAAAAGGTTTTCACCAGAAAGGCGAGTCGCCAAAAACATACATCGAGTTATACACCGACAGGTGCAAGAATTATCATTCCAATAATAAGCAAGACACCCGCTCCCGTAACACCTGCTACGAGACTAGGGGACGGTGGTTGGATATGAATATTGGGAAACAAGTTACTACTATCAGAGCTACCGCTAGAGTATGAGAGTGAGTTTAGTTGTGCCAGTTGCGCAGCAGTTGGAGTTGCCAGCGAGACGCTGGAGGTTGTACTTGTATAGTATGCGAGTTGCGTATCCAAATGGGCAAAGGTTTCTGCTATCGCCTTGTCGGTCGCGGTATACGCAATTGCCGCAGATGCTAGCCCACTCGCTACAACCTGAAGATCGACGCTGACACATGCAAGGGCTGCGCTCATGCCCTGCCCAAAGTCTTCGATTGCCGTTTGCAGGTTGTGCATACTATTCAGGAAGAACAGGGGCGACATTTCATTTACAAAGTTACTCAATGTTGTGAGCAGTTCATTGAGCAGGTCATCGCTATACGATTTGTCAGTTGAGGTGGTGCTAGATGAGGTTGACCACGTACCTGTATTCACTTGAAGGTCTTCATAACTCATTCGTTTTCTCCTGATTGTTGCTTATGAAGCATGACGCTCTTTCCAATAGCGAGGGCTTTTTCATAGCACTGTCGCGCCTCTTTCGCCTTGCCTTGCTCCACGTAAATTTGTCCGAGTTGGCGCAATGCGAGCAGTACATCTGGATGAGCAATGCCTAAGGCATTGGTTTTACTCGTAATGGCTCGATGGGCAAACATTTCTGCATCCTCATACTTGTTGAGCCACTTGTTCATGGTGGCGAGATTAGTTAAAAAGATTGCTACAAGGGGGTGAGCATCGCCAAGCGTATGTTGACATATCTTGAGTGCTCGTCTCAGCAGAGGTTCCGCGACAGTAACGAGTTGCACCTCTGAGAAGATAATGGAGGCCCAGGCAAATACCTCTCCGGCCTCATTGATCTCAATTAATGAGTCAGAAAAGGCTGACTCACCTTCACTTAGCGAAGCCAGATGACGGATCTGGTCGGCAACATATAATCGTGTAGGAAACGTCTCTCCCTGCAATATCAAAAGCTTTTGATAGAAAACGCGCAAAATTTGTGCTACATATCGCTGTTGTTGTTCCTCAGAAAGCGACTGGCGAATACCCTGCTGGATCAATCCATGCATACGGAAAAATGGGCTGTGTTGCTCCTTAGTGAGCAAGCCAGCTTCAACTAGAATATCGCTGTACTGATCTCCTTGCCCCACTTCGTTCTCTAATGAGATTGACTCTGTTTGCGGCGAAAAAAGAATATTAGGAATTGCCTCTGGCAAGAGGATTACACTCATCTTAAGACGTTCAAATGCTACTGGAGCGATCTCTTGTATATAAGAAAGCGTTTGTTCACAGACGATGACCAAATCTTCTATAGCACTTCCATACTGATCTGTTGACAAGTGTGTTGGCGTGGGCGCTTCTCGAAAAGCGGAGAGATAGCGTTGTACAGGACTTTCAGTCATACGAAGATATCTGCCAGCTACAGCAATCGCAACTGGGACGCCGTGTAGTTCGCGTGTGAGTTCCAATATCGAATGCCATTGCTTCTCTCCCATTTGCTCTGGCGTTTCCTGAGAGGAGAGCAATCCAGCTTCACGGGCGAGAAGCATTGCGCTATTTTGTGCATCTAACTCCTCCAGTTCCAGACGAGGTGCTTCTGGTGGCGTTTGTTGCTCCTGTGTGATGATAACAGTATAGAGGAATGATGAAAGTTTGGATGCATCTACGATAAAATTGTAAGAGAAGTTATCAAGAACAAGCAATGCATTTTGCTGCTCACTGATATAGGTGTACAATTGCTGGAAAAGGCTTACTACTCCCTGTTCCATGTCAACTGGTAACTCGTATGCTTGCAGGGTAGAAATGACATCGGCCAGAAATGTTTCATCGTCGGCGGCATTAAGCCAGAGAACAACCTGATATTCCTGTGCAAAACGTTGAGTATATTCTCGAACGGCGGTCGTCTTGCCAATACCGCTCACTCCAGAAACAACTGCTATCCGGTGCTCTCTAAGCGTTGTATGAAGTTGCGCTAGAAACGTGTCTCTGCCAACGATACGAAATTGAAATGCCACGTCCCTGAGATGCCGAGAAATCACACTTGATGACCCTTTATCAGAGGAAGAGTCACCAGCAGAGATATGAGACATGATGCGACTCCTCTCTCTATCTACATTCAAGTTTTGAATATACAAATTTGATCGATTGTTCTCTATACATGGTTGCAACTATAACATGCGAATATGGTTATCTCAAGGTAATTTGTCACAATTAGTATAAAAGTATGCACTATTAAAGGCGAGTTGGTTCATGCATATTTCCCTTAAGCATCATTTGATGCTTGTGTATGCGCTATTTCTCTTTTTGCATCTCGCGCAGTGAATTGCCCAGCGGACGCAATCAATCTGGTTCCTACGATGGAATTTGGACTAATTTTTTTAGCAGTGCTTGTAATGTTTCTTCGGGTTCGGAGCAGAGGCCGCTGTGCATGGGGGAGGCTTGGAGAATAGTGCTACGGGGAGAGACGAGCCAGTGGAAGCGTTCGGATTGCGAGAGTTGTGCGATGGGACCAGCGTCCTTGCTGCCCTTGGAGACGCGAACGAGCAGGTCGAGGTGATACTGGACTTCGTCGAGGTCGAGCGAGGGCGCGAAGACACTTAGGCGCTGGGCGTCGAGCGCGATTTGCGTGCGAAGAAAGCGGCGCGTGCGGCAAAAGAGAATGATGCCGACATTAAGAAATTCGCCGCGTTCGACGCGTGGCACAACGCGCACTATGGCATAGTCATACGAGGCTAGCGCGTGCATGCAGAGCCTCCTCGACAAAAATGTGTGAGTCCGCTAAACGTTCCAGAAGGTAGGCAAGGTAGGCCGCTCGATGCTCCTCTTGTGTCGCAAAAAGAGGGTCTTCGCCCAGCCACTCATCGGGAATCGCGGCGATAATATTCGCGAGCAGCGGTTCGTTCAAGCGGTTTCTGAGCAGCGCATCGGCTTCGTGTAGTTGGGTAGCGACCGGTAACAGGACGTGATCTTTAATCTGCGTAAAGGGCGAACGGGTGCGCTCCAGGTAGTTGACGCCGGTGTGATGGAAGTAGAGCGAGGCGCCATGATCAATCAGGTACAGGCGTTTGTGCCAGAAGAGCATATTGGTATTGCGCGGCGTGCGATCGACATTAGAGACATAGGCATCGAACCAGACAATCGACGAGGCCAGCAGAGGATCAAGTGTGCGCGCATCGATGGCGTCGAAGGTTATGGACCCTGGCAGATAGTCAAGCGCGAGGTTGAGACCAACGCTGGCCTTGATGAGATTATATATTTCGTAGTCCGGCTCGTTCCGGCCCAATGCAGCATCTAGCCCCATGAACACAATCTCTGGCACTGGTAGACCAAAGGCGCGTGCAATCTCACCTGCCACAAGCTCCGCGATCAGCGACTTTGGACCTTGCCCAGCCCCGCGAAATTTGAGGACGTAGAGACCATCGTCCTCAGCCTCGACAATCGCGGGCAGAGAGCCACCTTCCTTAAGTGGCGTCACATAGCGTGTAGCAGTAAGTGTTCTTAGCATACTGTGTATTGTACCATACAACCGAAGCACAAATTCCATGATGAGCAGGGCACCTGCGAGAGGTTCGTATATGGGAGGGGCATTCCCCCATAGGCGTTACTT
>CAXTCR010000077.1:0-14508 GCA_964242555.1 uncultured Ktedonobacteraceae bacterium | reverse complement strand
CCGTGCATGGCTCCTCCGTGTAGATGTTAATAATAGTTCCGCTTGCGATTATACCATACAGAAAGCCAGTACGGGTCTGATCCATCACACCCAATCCACCGCTGAGATAAACAATGAATTGCTCAATGTGGACGCCCTGTGGTCCCTACGAAACAGGTGGTTTCGTAGGGACCACAGGGCGTCCAAGGCTGATGTATCGGATATACATTTACCGCAAATCCTCAATCTCTGCTCCCGTCAAGTATCGCCATTTACCGGGCGCAACGCCTTTGAGGGTAAGCGAGCCAACAGCTACACGTGTAAGCGAGATCACAGGATGCCCAACAACGTTCAGCATACGACGTATCTGTCGTTTACGCCCCTCATGAATAGTAAGAGAGAGCAGGCAGTCATTGCCAGTGTGACGTAGAATCGTGACACTTGCCGGGGCCGTGAGGTGTTGACCTCCATCATCTTCGGGAATAACAACCCCTGTCCGCAGCGCATCCAGTATCTCAGATGACGGACACCCCTGCACTAGAGCCTCATACCGCTTTTGGGTCGAGTGGCGTGGATGCGCAATATGCTGTGCGAAGTTGCCATCGTTGGTCAGCAATAACAGACCGCTTGTGTCGGCATCGAGTCTACCAACTGGATAAACACGTAGCCTGCGTATCTCTGGCGGCAGCAGATCAAGCACGGTTGGACGCCCACGCTCATCACGCACAGTACAGACGTAGTGCTCCGGTTTGTGCAAGAGTATATAGACATGCTTCACCGCACCATGCACGCGTTTACCGTCTACAGTCACGCGATCATGTGCCGGGTTGATACGCGTTCCCTGTGTTGTAATGGTAACGCCATTGACCTGTACTCGCCCATGAGCGATCATCTCCTCCACATGCCGGCGCGAAGCAACGCCCGCATGAGCAAGAAAGCGCACTAATCGCTCTTCCCCTTCGGTCTCCTGAGGCGTATTACTATTGCTTTCTCCGGCTACCTGCTTCGACTGCTTGCTCATAGGATATTTCTCCCCATCATACATACGCCACACTGTTTGGCTTGACATGTTTGTTGATAGATATAGTGCAGCCCTTGCTGTTGACAACTGCTCCGCGGCTCCTGAGCAAGCAGCAATTGCTTGCTCATTGTACGAGTAATCGTGTTCGAGGGTAAGCCGGGGTGTGTTTCGTACTGTCTTTGTGCCCGTTCTCTCAGGGGCACATCCCCTTCAAGCAGGGCGACCGCTGCCGCAAAGGGCAATACGACGTTACAAATGAGTATATCAGTGCGGGCAAGACTAAGACCTGCGGAACAGAGATATGCCTGTAAGCCTGGCAACACCTTGTCCTCGGTTGGTTGCAAAAGGATATCGTGTAGGCCCTGCCAAATATCTGGCTCTCTGCTCAATAGGGTATGCAGCGCACGAAATCGTCCTGCATCAAGTGGAGAAGGTACCGGAGTACGACCAAGCGGTTCTGGCAGCGCTACAGGTTGACCGAGCAAGTGTTGCCCGGCGGCACGAAAAAATGCGCGGTCTCGCCCATATGCAAGTCCCTCTGCCAGTGCTGGTAGTAAACAGTCGTTATAGGTTGTATGCTCTTTCCTGTGCAGTGTTTCAACAAAAGCCTGTGTTTTTTGTTCAAAGCGCAGCAGACCCGCATGACGTAGTCGTTTTGTCCCCTCGTCAGCACTCAAATTTCGCATCACACTGTGACAGGGCCATTGCTTTATGTTCGCATCGCTATTCACACTACTGACTATAGGAATATCATACAGCGAACACGTAGGGACAGAGAAACCATCCTGCCGCAGCGTTGGAAGGGAGTCATAGAGCAGCACAACATGCAGAATGACGTTGTTGTAACGAGGGTCACTGGAATGGCCGTGTGCCACCCAATCGCTGCTTCGTACATGAAATTCAACATCGCCGACGCGCCGTTCCCCACCAGGAAGTTGCATTATAGCGTCGTGTACATCTGGCCCTACCGAACTCCCACAACGTCCCGCGAAGACAAGCTTCCATACGCTCCCGTCTACGAGAGGCAATAGCGTACCAGGAGAGAGAGCTTCCCAGCGTCGAACCACAGCATCCTCCTGTGGCAGAGCTGATTCGGCAATTGTAGAGACCGGAGTATCGCGTCCAACGTGCATTGCAACTGACAACAGGGACGGAATACTTCGGTCCCTACATTGGACGCACAATGGGGACCTCGATCGTGTCTTCTTCTTCGAGCGGTTTAGTTGTTGATCTCCTGGGAAGGCGTTCGATTTCGCCTGTATCGCTGGTGTGTTGCTGCCCCTCAAGCAGCGCAGAAGGCTCCTCTTCACGCTGTATCTCGTCCTGTTCGCTGTGGTCTTCCGTGGCGAAGGCCATACCCTCAGCAACTTCAGCGTCGGATTCAGCCTGCATAGCAGCACGCCGAGCACGCTCTTCCGCAGCTTCCGCATCTGCGAGCACGGCGTGGGCACGGGTGGCCTCACGTTCTGCATCGAACAGGATAGCCTCCGCCGCATCACCGGAGGTAGCACCACTACGAATAGCGGCCCGAATGCGCTCGAGCATCGCGTCGGCCTCCCCGGTCAAGCGACGCGCCTTTGCGGTACGTGCACTGGCTTCTTCGGCAAGTGCCTCGGCTTTCGCGGCGTTGGCGGCAGCGGCGTCGGCAATCATCATCGCAGCCACCATCTGTACTCTTTCCTCGTCCTCCTCGATCTCTTCCACACGCTCCTGCTCTACAGCCGTGGGTAATCCCGTATGCAAGCTCTCCTCTGAAGTCTCTCCAGTCGTCTCTTTTGATGTTGTGTCGGGACTGTCCACACCGGTCTCAGACTCGCCTACAGGGGTCTGTGCGCCAGTTGTCGTTTCGGAGGTAATCTGCTGGTGCTCCGTCCGTTCACTCGAAGGCGTTTCGGCGTTTGTAGGCGTTTGGGCACCAGTTGTACTCGAGTCATCCTCGCTGGCAGGTGTTTGGGCTACTTCTCCATCCGATGTACTTCCATTTGCAGCTATCTCGCTTTGTCCGGTAGCAACTTCAGCCCCGACAGCATTTGTAGGCAACGATACCTCAAGAGGCTCCTCACTTGCTAAACGCTCGGCTTCCTGTGCCGCTAACTCCGCATCTAAAGCAGCAGCACTAGCCTGTGCAGCCTGAGCTTCGAGGTCGAGCAGTTCTTGTGAAAGATGGCGACCAGAGGCCATCGTTTCTAAGCGAGCCGCGACGCGTAGTGCACGCTCAACGGAGAGACGGGCAGCCTGTTCCGTCGCAATCGCAACCGAACGTGCGGTGCGCGCTTTCGCCACTAGCTCAGGCTCGTTCTGAAGAGCTTGGTCCGCTTGCTGCTCATTTCGTGTCTCAGGCATACTGCTTTGAGTTGAAGCTGAGGCGGTATTGAGTGCCGAAACAGGTGCACCTGTCGATGCCAGAGCCGCCAACTGCTGCCGCAACGTTGCTAAACGTGCTTCGAGACGTTGAGTACGCGCTAAACGTTTGAGGAGACGAGCCTCCGCACGTTGAAATCGTTCGGCGGCATTTTTTTGAGCAAGGTATGCCTCGTCTAAACGATCGAGCAAGCGTCTCTCACGTTTCCGCAATTTCTTGACGCTTTTGGCTTGTTCCAGGTCTCTATATTCGGAAGAAGTTGCATCTGCCATTAACTGCCCCTTTGCTACGCTTGAATATTGATATACACAGCTATACAAACGTCCCTCTCTATTCAGTATTCCATATATTTGTGTATTCGTGCAAGGCAAGATTATGCACGATACAGCTAAAAATGTATCTTGTTAAGAGAAACTCACTGTAACACGATTTTCTCTACCTTTTCATAACTCAACCTTCTCTTCTCTCCCTCAACAATCCTTTATAGTGAGCGCAGTGGTTTTACGCCACTTAAATAGGTACGTTTTAAAAAGGATGGTCGAAGTATGAAGCAATTCGAACTTACCAGGCACCCACAAAGAAATTTTTTGCTGGGCGCTCTATTTCTTGGCATCATTGCAATTGCAATCGTTGGTGTACTGACTGCGCTGCACTCTGTTTCAGCAGCGGGCACCGTAACGGGAAGCAATATCCTCTCAGTCAATCAAAAGCTTATGGCGGGAAAGACGCTTGCCTCGCCCAATAACCAGTACACCCTTACCGTTGGGGCCGATGGCAATGTGGTTCTCTCTAACGCTGGCACATGTTCTATGTGGACGACCAATACTGCTGGTACAGGCAGCCACAACTATCTCGTCCTGCAAAAAGATGGCAACCTCGTGCTCTACACTGGCGCGAACAAGGCCCTTTGGTCCAGCCGTACAGCAAAGTCGGGGAGCAAGAATTATCTCGCGCTTCAAAAAGATGGCAACCTCGTTATTTACACCGGCACCAGTGTCGCTGTTTGGGCAACTGGTATGGCTAAAACAGATCAGCTCTGCACAGCTGGTAAGATGCTCTCAGGCATGTACCTACACTCGATGAATGGACGCTTCACACTTGTTCTGCAGAGCGATGGCAACCTTGTGCTCTCCGATACCTCTAAAGGTGGCAAGATGCTCTGGACATCCAAATCTGGCAACAACCTGAGCGGTGTGTATGCACTTACCTTCAAAAGCGACGGCAATCTTATCCTCTATAACACCAAAAATCCGAACAAAGTGCTCTGGACGACTAAGACAACCGTGTCTGGCAACCACAACTATCTCGTCCTGCAAAGAGATGGCAACCTCGCGCTCTACTCGAACACGAATAAGCTACTCTGGTCTACGAACACACACCAAGCCTAATAACTACTCTACTAGAGAACATGAACGGGAACAAAATAAACGTTGTTCCCGTTCATGTTCTCTTAATTGAGAGTGTAATAGTCGCTACCGGTACTGTCCGCTTACACCTACCCGTTCTTACTGATGTGAATAGAGCCATTCTCGCTACTTACGTCCAGTAGTGGGCGTGGATCGCCGCCAACATCCTGGCTACCAAACTCGTTGTTGAAGATGCCATTGGTATGTTCCTCAACGTGGAACGCGGCATCAGCAGGTAACTCTACATTGACTGTGCCATTTATGGTATCGAACTTATAGCTCCCCTGCCGGTCTAGCGAACCATTGTAGCTTATGTCGCCATTGTCGGTACGCAGAGAAGATTGACCAACTAGACTTCCATTATCAACTGATACATCTCCATCATTTGATGCAAGCGTCACCTGACCGCTTATATCGCGTGCATCAATCCTGCCTTTTGTGGTTTTAGCAGTAACGCTACCGGTTATACCTTGTATATCTACATCCCCAGACCCATCGACCACTTGTACATTACTTGTCTTTGGCGTTCTTATTTCGATATCGACGCGATTATCTCCAGCACCATTCGAGGTTGTTGTAACCGTGATGGTACCGCTTGCCTGGTTAAATGTAATCACCGGTTGTGGTCCGTCATCCCCACTCCTCTCCGCATTGACGGTCACAGTACTTGCATTAGTACTATCCTCGTCGCTACGAATATGAATATTTCCCGACGTATCATTGATGATGAGTTTTGGATTAGCCACCTTAAAGGTCTGCTTGGGGTTTGAATGCATGAACGATTCGCTATTGTGCTTATGAGAACCAAATAGTCCATAGCTCATTCCAGCAATAAAGAGTAGTGCAATAGGCAAGAGCCATAATGCACGAAACTTTTTGCGTCTTGGTGAGCGTGGCTGAAGTTTTTCGCCCCGTCCCGTATAGTGTTCAGGCCCGCCGTATATTTCTTGCTGTTGACCCTCGCGGGGATCAACATGTACAGACGAAGTTGGTTGATAGTACTCGTATGATGGCCGAGGTGTGGAAGGATATTGCTCTGGCGAATAAAACTGCTGCTCCTGATTGCTCACGAGGATCCGTCCTTTCTACTAGCATTGTACTCTCTCTATCTCACCACTGTGTTCTTCTATATACGTTACTATACTGGCAAAAGTAGTAGAGAAATGAGCAACGTATCACATGTTTGTAGGACGATGAGCATGTGATACGTTGCTGCATTGGAGCTATTGTTGTGGTGGGAGTTCCTGTTGAGGATACTGCGATTGCGGTTGCTCGTAGAGTGGCGTAGGTGTTGAACGATAGGGCTGGTACTGTGACTCGCCTTCCTGGTAAGCTGGAGGTTGCTCTTGAGAGGGCTGATACCCTTCACCATAGGGCTGGTATGTTTGCGACGGTGGCTGATAGTAGGGCTGAGGAGGAGGCTGATAAGGCTGCACAGGAGGCGTGTACATTGGTTGGGGGGCTTGATTTCTATTGAGCACGCTAAAGATACCTAAGCCCAACAAGGCAGCAATTATAGGTCGGGCAAGCATACCAAGAAGGGCTGAAATAATAACTGGCAGCATTATCCAGGGCCAGAAGCCAATTGTAAAGCAGAGGGCCAATCCCAAAAACCATACAAATCCCTGTAAACCGCCGTATAAGCCTCTTGGACTAGAGAATGAACTGATGAGCGAGGAGAAAGCAAGCGCTATCATCAAGACAGGCAAGAAATGTCCAGTAAAGAGGGCAATAAAGAAAATAGCGAGGAAAACAATGCCACCAAGCCGACCTGCGGGATTACGATTGCGGTTACGATAGCGCATACTGTTGTCCTTTCTGAGGGAACGAACGACTAACAACATGTACTACCAGTATATCATGCTTGTACACAAGAGGATTTACATAACCATTCGCCAAGCACTATCCCTTGCGGCTTTGTCGCAAGGGATAGTGCTTGACGAATGCTCTCTTTAGCGTTTTCGAAAAAACAGGGAGAAGGGAACGCGCCATATTTGCAAGAGGATGGAATTGCTAATCAGCGTGATGAGCGCGAAGGTCCACGGTGGTACACCTTTGTCTACGAAAATGCCTCGCAAGAGCATAGCAACAGGCCACGCAGCAAGCCACGCGAGGAATGTTCTCAAGGCGAATTTGCCTGTGTCACGTTCAAGCCCACGTTTAAAGGCGCCGACGAAGGGCGCAACCAGAAACCATCCTGCCGCAAATGGCAGGGCAGTGATTACCGGACCGAAGATATTGCCAGTTTCGCTGTGACTACGGCGTCCAATAATGGCAAAGACGATGAAGACAACGATATCGCCGGCAACGAGCAGCGCGGTCCGTGACCAGTTTGTCCCGCGCACATCGCTTATTCCCTCGTGTACGCCTATTTCATTGGTACGTTCTTTAATATCCATATGTTTTTATCCTTATTGTTGTACTGTTTCTTGCTGCTGTTGCTTTATCTGTTGTTCGCGCACGAGTTCTTCGACGGCGACTAGCTCGGTTCGCACGCCGCGTATGCGTAGCGCAACAATCGCTAGATAAAGAAAGATACCGAGCCACGCGACTACATATGCAGCGACAAGATATATTTGCATGGTTGTTCCTCACATGTCATATTCAACGGTTGCCCGTAAGCGTTGTGCCAGTGTTTGCAATTTCTGGAAGGAGTATACCTGTACCATCAGAAACGCATAGAGCAAGGTAAAGCCTGCTAGCGAAACCATGAGTGTTGTGACGGCCTGTGGTGGCAAGGCACCGGCAACACCGACCTCCGCGCTTGGATGCAGGCCACGCCAGAGATTGACGGCTTCGTAGATAATCGGTACATCAAAGACGCCAATGATCGCGAGTACCGCACCAGCATTCGCGCTCGCCGGTGTGCGTCCCATATAGCTGCGCACCATCAGGTAGCCTATGTACATGAACCATAGGACGAGTGAGGCCGTCAGCTTGGGATCCCATGACCACCATGTGCCCCATGTTGTGCGGCCCCAGATCGAACCAGTGATAAGTGTTAGCGTGATAAAGACGGTTCCGATCTCTGCGGAGGCACGCGCAATCCAATCATAACGCTCATCCCGTTTCCACAAATAGCCGATGCTAGCAATCGCCATGACAACAAAGGCGAGCATCCCAATCCATGCAATCGGCACATGAAAGTAGAAGATACGCTGTGCCGGCCCCTGTACCGCATCCTCAGGTGCATATAGAAAAGCCATTGGAATGGCGCTCAGAATGCCTATGCAAGCAAGGGCACCGAGCAGGAGCGAGACAAGCGGCACACGTCCTGGTGTAGTGTTGACCCGTCGAGCAGGAGCCAGTGCCGTTTCTTTATTTGCGAGAGCCATACATTTATTCCTCTATGACATATCCAAACGTAAGCATTGCAACACTTAAAAAGATAACATTAAACGCGATCATGAGTCCTAACCACGGCGGCTCATTTGGCGCAGGCACCAGCAGGGCCTCGGTCGCCCGAACCGCCGCGATCACAATGGGTACAATTAAGGGAAAGACCAGGATTGGCAGCAAGAGTTCGCGCGCCCGTGTTGCCGCGGCCATCGTCGAGAATAGCGTGCCGATGATCGCAATACCCAGCGTCCCTAATAGCACGATAGGCAAAAGCAAGCTCGCGAACAATGGCACATCAAATAAGGCCGCATACACTGGCAGCGCAACCACTTCCACCACAGCGATAAAAAGCAGGTTGCCAAGCAGCTTCGCCAGGAAAATGGCCTTGCGGTCCACCGGACACAGCAGCAAGCGGTCCATAGAACCCTGTTCGCGCTCCACAGCAATTGTGCGTCCTAGGCCCAGCAGACTGGCAAATATAAAGGCAACCCACAACGCGCCTGGAGCAACGGCGTCTTTATTGTCAACGCGCAGATCAAAGGCAAAGTTAAAGATGACCAGCACAAGCAGGGCGAACATACCCATACTTGTCCATGTCTGCTTGCTTCGCAGCTCGTGGCGTACATCTTTGACAAGAATTGCCCACACTTGTCCAAAGAACAGGCGCGTCGTGTTTGTCTTCATGACCGCACTCCCTGCTCGTACAGGCGTTGTAGTGCTTCCAACGAGAGCGACGCCGTTTCATGCTGGTAGAGAATGCGTCCCCTTGCCAGGACCAATACCTGTGTCCCAAGCTCTAATGCTCGCTCAAGCTGGTGCGTCGTGAATACAATCGTGCCATTACGCCCTATATGTTCCTGTAACAGGGCATCGATAAGCGCTCTTCCTCCGGTGTCAAGTCCAGTATCAGGCTCATCGAGCAGGAGTAGCTGCGGCTGGTGCAACAAGGCACGCGCCCACGCGACACGCTGCACCTGTCCACGCGAAAAGGTGCTGATGCGTTCACGCATACGTTTTTCCAGCCCAACGCGCTGCAGCAGCGCCACCGCTCGTTCTTGCGCATGTTCAACGGCGTACATCTTGCCGAAAAAACTTAAATTTTCCAACGCCGTTAGCTCTTCGTAGAGATACGGTTGATGCGCCACAAGCCCGATGCGTTGCCGTACCTCCTGCGCATCTCTTACGAGGTCGAAACCCTCAATAGTAATTGTACCGGCACTCGGCTTGGTCAAACCAGCGAGTATACGCAGAAGCGTCGTCTTACCCGTACCATTCGCACCTAAAACCGCGAGACGTTCCCCTCTCTTGATGCTCACATCAAGGCCGCGCAGAATTGGCTTAAGGCCATACGTTTTTTTGAGGCCAACGATGTTTATGTAGGAATTTGCGTCTTCTATTATCGAGATAGGCCGTGATACGCCAGTTCCTACATCCGAAGCGTCCGAGGGGGAAACGTGCATCATCGGCGAGATGCCTCCTGTTCACTCATCAGGGAACGAAGACGCGCCTTCGTCTTGGCACGGCGATCATTGTAGACAGCCTTCGAGAGTTTGCCCGACTCGAACGATTTGTCGAGCGCGAGCAATTCTTGCAGGAGCGCTTCTTTCTTGTCCTTGGGCGTCGTCGGAACAGTCTCTTTCTTCGCGCTTTTCGCTCCCACGACAACGGTCGATGAGTTCTTCCTACCTTTACGTGCCGGGACACTCCTTCTCCGTCGCTTGTTACTGAGTATAGAGTAGACAATGACAGCAAGCAACGCGAGCAGGAGAACACCACCAACCAGCAGCAGGATTGTAGTGGTATTGAGCAGTTGTGGCGTAGTGCTCTGTACCGATGTTGGCAAGCCCTCTAAACTGACGTGAATCTCATCACCCGCCAGCAAGTCCGAGGATTTAAATAGTCGATACGGATGATCGCCAGAATTCGTGATGCCGCCCGAGGTCATAAAGCCGGGATCGACCTGCAGCGTCGGCGGCACGAGCAACGACAATTGCAGCGTTGGATAAACCAGAACATCGCGAAAATCGTAAGCTGACGAACCGTAAGGTATCTGGTATGAGAACGAGAACTGTGTAATTCCAGGTGGCAACGCGGCATCCGTCGCAAAGCCCAGATCAACCTGGACTGTATGATAGCCATCAAAGCCTGTGCCTAGTGAAACGTTCTTCGCATTGCCGGGAAGCGAGAAGCGCAGCGTATTTGGCTTCCCCTTGCTTGTATCGAACGAGCCAACATACGTGCGCGAATCGATATTTCTGAACGAGAGAATTTCAGAGACGGTCATGGTCTTCGTCTGCGCATCGGGCTGCTGCATCAAAATTGTGTCCTGCAGCACTGCAATCTTCGCTGTACTCTTCGTCGCTTCATAGACGCTCAAGTTGACCGTCTGCGTGACATTCGTAGCCAGCGAAACAAGGTCGCTCACATATTGCGCCCCTTGATAGCGCGTGTATAGGGCATAATTGATCGTTTTATCCGTCGAGAGATTGGGAAAGTTATACGCTCCCTGAGCATCCGTCGTTACCGTCGACACATCACGCGCATTCGCACCCTGAGCCTCCTGCAGCGTCACCTGCTGGCCCGCTAACGGCTTATTATTGTTAGTAGCATCGAGCAACTTACCAGCTATGCGTCCATTGTTTGCAAGGGCATGAGCCGATGCTGCAGCTGGCAGCAAGAAAGGCGATGTAAGGATACAGAGCATAAGCATGCCAATGAAGGCCATATGTCCGATTGTTGTAGTTACGTTGCGAGTATTCATAGCATTATATACGGTCTGTTGCATCTTTTTCCTTCAAAGCGCGCAGTTGCTCCTCGATCAGATCGTCCAGTTCTTTGTCGTGGTCGTGTCTCGTCTGCGCCACACCCTGCTCGCTCTCTGTACGCATTTTTAGCGCGACCAGAGCACGACGAATATAACGTTCTCGTAATGTATTGTAGTCCTCTTGCGAGATATTGCCAAGCTGATAATCTAGCTCGATTTCCTGCAGTGAACTTTTTGCCGACTGTTCGCGCTCGGCAATCACTGAACCCGTATCTTTATCGTCCGCACCGGTCTTGTCTGCCGTCTTTGCGCGAACCGTTTGGAAGAGTGGAGCGAGGACAAAGGTAAGTGCAAGAATGCCCAATCCCAGTGTGAGTAAGATAGAAAGCATTACTCTCCCTCCTCTCTCTGGTCTCGTCGGGACGGTTCAAACAGCGCGTCCTCGTCGGCGAGTTCGCGTTCGAGCTGCATGCGGTACCGTGCTAACTCCGCCTCGTCAATACCCGCAAGCTCGGTATCATCGCCAGCTACAGCCGTTGCTGGTACCACTCCACGAGGTGTACTACTTGTCCAATCACGCAGGGTGAAGACGATGAACACCAGCCCGCCAAGCAACAGGGCAACAGGGACAATCCACGCCAGTAGTGAGAAGCCCCACCATGGTGGAGACCACACAATTTCGTTCCCATAGCGATCACTGAAGTATTGAATGATTTGCTGGTCCGATTGCCCTACCAGGATTTGCTGCCGGATAATTGCACGTATCTCCTGCGCCCTCTGCGAATTCGAATCAGCCACAGACTCGCCCTGACAGACAGGACATTTCAATTGCGCTCCTATAGCGTAAACATGCTGGTCCAGCGTCTGATGCGTCGAAGCCGTAAACGCCATATATGACCAGAGCGCGGCAACAAGCAACACCGCGCCAATTAGAATGAAGAGTGCGGGATGCCTACGTGAGGTTGAAGTATGTTTACTCGAAACGTTTGAGGCGGTATGTGATACATCAGAGCCGTACAGCATATTTTTGTACCTCACGCCAACACCTCCTTCGCAGGAGTAGGCTGGGCAATGCGCTGGGTCGCGAGCACCTTGCGGCGTTCGGGCCACCAGCACAGGACACCACCTAGCAGCATGAGCAAGCCACCATACCAGACAAGCGGCACGAGTGGATTCAAATAAATGTGAAGTGTTGCCTGTCCTGGACCACTGAAGTTCTCCAGCACGACATAAAAATCGTTCAAGCCAATGGAGGTGATTGCTATCTGGCTGGCTGGCTGATCCTGGAAATTGTGATAGAAGGTGCGCCCCGGATAAATGTACTGCTGTAAGACACCGTCGCGCCAGACCTGCACCTGCGCGGTAATGATCTCTCGATCAGACTCTTTGTCGTCAAGATTGCCAAGATAGACGAGTCGATTGCCCGCAAACGTCGCCTCCTGATTAGCATTGAGGACGACATCCTTCTGCCCCTGGAAAAAATGCGAGCCAATGACTCCCACGGCTAGCAGAGCCAAGCCCAGGTGAACAATATAGCCCCCATACCGCTGACGATAGCGTTGGAACAGCATGTAGAGCGCGACGGGATACGACTCACCATGAGCGTGTCGCACCAGCATTCCACGCCACAATTCATAGAGAATGGCGACAACAGTAAAGGCACACACCGAGAAACCAATATTCGCGAGCACATCGGTTACGCCAGCAAGGGGTAGTACAACAGCACAAACCGCGGCAAGGACCGCTGGCACACTGAGATTGCGCCACAGCGAACGCAGCGACGTACGCCGCCACCCCATCAGGGGTCCAACACCCATTGCCAGTATGAGCAGTGCGAACAGTGGCCCATTGACGTTCTGGTAGAATGGGGGTCCCACCGTCATTGACTGCTTGCGTAACGCGACAGAGATGAGTGGGAAAATCGTACCCCACAGTGTAGCAAAGGTGATGCCAATGAGCAGCAAATTATTGAGCAGGAAAACACCCTCGCGCGAAACTACCGAGTCGAATTCTTGCTCCGGCTTAAGACGCGGCAACCGATAGAGAAAGAGGCCGCTTGAAACGACGATAACCAGGACGAGAAACACAAGATAGTACGAGCCAATCGCGGAATACGCGAATGAATGTACCGAACTGATAATGCCGCTGCGCACCTCGAAAGTGCCGAAGATCGAGAGCGCGAACGAGGCAATCACCAGCGACAGGTTCCAGACCTTGAGCATGCCGCGTCGTTCCTGAACCATCGCAGAGTGCAGGAAGGCTGTCGCAGTGAGCCATGGTAGGAGAGCGGCGTTTTCCACCGGGTCCCAGCCCCAGTACCCACCCCAGCCGAGCACATGATAGGCCCACCACGCCCCAAGAATTAGGCCAGCCGTTTGAATCGTCCATGCGGCAAGCATCCAACGTCGAATCGAACGCAGCCATCCACTATCCAATTTACTCGTGACGAGGGCTGCAATGGCAAAGGCAAAAGGCAGCGCAAAGCTCATGTAGCCCATCAGCAGCGTAGGCGGGTGAATAAGCATCCCGGGGTCCATAAGCAGGGGATTAAGTCCACTGCCATCGACACGTGGAGCGCCAGGAAGACGTACAAAAGGATTCGAGACAGAGATAAGTGTAAGCAGCAAAAACGTTTCGATCGCCATCAATGTGACGATGACGTAGGGTACCAAGACGGTAGGAGCGCGACGGGACGTAAAGATAAAGATTGCGGAGAACACCGACAGCATCAGGCCCCAGTAGAGCAGCGACCCCTCTTGTCCGCCATAGAAGGCTGAAAGCGTGTAATACCACGGCATCGACAGGCTGGAGTGATCGGACACATAGCGCACGCCAAAGTCATGCGTCAGAAATGACTCGACCAATGCGTAGCCGGCCAGCAGGAGAAAACCTGTCACAGCAAGCACACTACGCCGCGCACTCAAGAGCAACACTCCGGCAGAGAGCGGAGTGCGATGCACTGCTAGTGCAAGCAGTAGTGCAAGTATGGATAAACCTAACGCCAATATAAGCGCAATAGTGCCAAGGTCTGAAAAATACACGGTGAAGAATTCCTTAATTAATGTGCAGCCGGTGTCGCGGACTGAAACTTCGACGGACACTTCGTCAGCAGGGTCAATGCCTGAAAGGTGCTTTGCCCGGTATACTTTCCTTCAACAACAACCTGGATACCGACGCGGAAAATATCAGGCACAACACCACTGTAGGTAACAGGTAAAGCATTTTTCCCATCGTTAATAATAAATGAGATGCGTTCATGTGTATCATCCCGTACAATGGAACCCGCCTGTACCGTCCCAGTCACACGCACTGTTTCCGCCGTACAACTGGTGCAGTTATGCAGTTCCGTTACGGTCATATCGTAAGCAGCACTTGACTGCGTGTTGATGACGACAAGATACACAATAGCGCCCAGTATAGCGATACCAGCCAGAAGAAAGCTCAAAGGAAAGCGCTTTTTGCGCGGCTTCGTCGATGACGCCTGTTCCTGAGATGATTGGGATAGCTTTGTGTCAATAGCAGGTTGCACGATAGGGACCTCTCTTTATCTCAATGAAACCAATAATGCCATATACATGTTGGGACCGATGATGCGAATTAACACATTGAGTTGGTAACAAGCACAACGGACGCCCAC
>CAXTCR010000076.1:0-14557 GCA_964242555.1 uncultured Ktedonobacteraceae bacterium | reverse complement strand
CTACCAGGAGTGGAAAAAACAGGGCAGAACCAAAGGAACTGTCGTAAGACGTGCTCGAATTGATGAGGATACCAACTATAAAGCCTAGTATGTTCATGCTTCCAAAGAAGAGGAGCGATTGGAGGGCGTGAAAGCGCACGAAACGATTGGGCTTTTCCGCAAAGAGAAAAAAGACGAAACCGGTTATCCAAAAGAAGACATAGCTGATGGCGGCAGCGAGTCGTAGTCCAAAGGGAATAGAGGGAACATAGGGCATCCCGAAGTTGTTTTGAGACAGCGAGCTATGTTGCTGTTGTGCACCAAATTGTTGGGCATGATACCCATATTCAGGTTCTTGCGGATGTTGTTGCTGAGCGCGTCCGGTTTGTATATGTTGTAGCTCCTGCTCGAAGCTTGGGTTCCAGTCCATAAGTGAACTCCTTTGTTTTTATATAGCCGATATACGTGTTTGTGGTACGTAGCGTTGCAACTTGCCTGCGCGAATGCGGGCGAAAATGTCGCGATAGCGTTGCGTTTCTTGCTGATCAGTTGTTGCTATACAATCACCTAATTCCAGGTCTTCGTACATGATGGTTTCCCATGCTATAGCTCCGTTGGCTTCTACCAGGAAGTTCTTCTTCAGGTCATTAAAGATCGAGTTGCTAGGTATCCAGTAGACTTCGACGCCTATTTTACACTGCCTGTCCAGGACTCTTTGTATCTCTGGTGCGTTGAGATCGTCGTTATCACGTACAAACAGAATACGAGTGAGCCTACCGCCTGTCTGCCCAATAAAGTCCTCTATTGCATTCTCTACATCAGGAGCATTCCACAAGTAGCTCACTTTGAGAAAGCCAGCGGCGTAAAATTGAGCACCGGGGAATTCTTGTAGAGTGTTGATGTAGTAGTGACGATATTCCTCACCGCTATCGACTGTAACCTTATTACTTCTCACTGCTGCTATATAAGCGCGTATCATCCGCTGGAGACGGTCGTCAAAAATCTTCTGTAACGTGGGATTCATCTGCTTAAGCAACATCCTCATACGCTCCTCCTCTGTTGCTGTAGAAACGCGATGTAGCTCATGCTGCAGCTCAATGACTTTGCTTTGTATGAAGGCGATTGAGCCAAGGATCAGGGAGACGAGGAGTAAGACGGTCGAGACGATGCTACTTTGTGACAAGAGGTTGCTGAAGGGCGGAAAGTAACTGATAACGGAACTTAAAAACGCAATCAAAGCGATAATAGGAAGGAAGAGACGCTCAACCCGTTGCATAAATTTTGGCATACGTTGCCTCCGACACGACTAATAGGTCAGATAACAAACATACACGCCTATTCTTTGCAGGCAACGCTGGCTGTAACGAAGGGGCAGCGTATCACAGTATTTCAGAGTATAACTAATGTTTTCATATGTTGTCAATGAAATAGACGTGTTACTGGGTGTACATACAAAAACGCATATGTCGAACTCGAGCGTTCGACATATGCGTTTTTGTATGTACATGTTACTGGTTAAATCAATTTTTTGCTTTTCAAGTAGTCGGTTGCAACCTCTTTGACTGCTTGCGTGACTGACATGCCAGTTTTTTGCTTGGCGGCAACCTGTGCACGCCACTGGATGCTATCCTCGGTCGTCAGGTAAGGAGCAAGCGGATTGAGTGCGTCTGCAATCTTTGGATATTTTGCCAATACCGAGTCGCGAACGATTGGAGCGGGATTGAAGGCCGGGAAGCCATTCTTATCATCCTTAAGGAAGACGAACCCCTGCTGTTGTACGCCGCCATCAGTTGTATAGCACACATTGACCTGAGCTTGATCATTCTTCACAGCAGGGAAGCCAAGCGTGTAGTCAACCTTCGTAACACTCTTGAAACTTGTACTCTTAAACCCGTAGACTGATTGTAAGTCGTCAATGAAGGGAATACCGTCGTTGGTGGCTGCTAGCTTCAACTGTGAAGCCTTTGTGGTCAAGTCGGCGAGCGATGTGATACCGTACTTTTGTGACAACTCCTTTGAGGTACACAGGGCATAGGTATCGTTCAAGGGCGAAGCGTTAAGCCATGTGATACTAAACTGCTTCTTAAAGCCATCCTTTACGCTTTGATAATCTTTTTGTGGATCATGCTGTGACTTGAGTCCAAGCACGTTGAGGCCAGTGACTGTAAATTCCGGATAGAGATCAATTGCGCCACTCTTGATCGCATTAAACACAACGGGACTATCGCCAAGCGCGAGTTTGTCGGTTACAGGAAGGCCGGCTTTTTGCAGGAGTATGTAATAGAGTCTGCTTAAGACCTGTGCTTCAGTATCCTGCTTGCCGCTCACAACAATAGGAGCGCCATTAGAGGTTGAGCCTGTCCCTCCTCCTCCCCCGCCTGAACTAGCGACGCCAGTACATGCTGTCAAAATGACAAGTGGAAGAAATACGAGGGCTGCAAGTAACTTTAGACGAAACAAGCGACTGAAAGAGTGCATATCTGCTCCTTCTGCATAAATGGTTGCGCTAAAAAGTGAAACTCCTGATATAATACGGAAAATACATGGAAATACTCACAATGGAGTTTATGTACAAAAAAATCTTCGAGAGTTGAGAACGGCGGGAAGGGTCTACATCTATTGTGTTAGGCCCTTCCCGCCGTTCTCAGGTGTTAAGCAGTGTTACAGCAGGCCCTGATCCTGCAAGAACTTCTGCGCAACTTGTTTCACTGCTTGTGTGCCAGAAGTGCCGCTCTTTTTCATATCATCCACTTGTCCCTGAAGCTGAATACTCACGTCAGTGGTCAGCTTTGGAGCTAATTTGTTGAGGGTAGTAGCGATGTCGGGATGTGCTTGAAGCACGGAGTCTCGTACAATTGGTGCTGGGTGGAACTCAGGAAAGCCATGCTTATCATCGGTAAGAAAGACGTTTCCACCAGTTAGCACCGAACCATCTGTGGTGTAACACTCCGCGATATTTGCATCGCCACTTTTAAGTGCCGCGAAGCCAATGGCGTAGTCAACCTTTTTGACGGATTTAAAGCTATTGGTCATGAAGCCGTATTTTGTCTGTAACGTGTCAATAAAGGGTACACCATCACTTTGTGTGGTTAGGATCAACTCCTTGACCTTTGGCGCAAGGTCTGAAAGTGTCTTGATGCCTAGTTTATCTGATTGCGTCTTTGAGGTGCAGAGTGCGTAGCCATCATTTAGTGGGGAATAGTCGAGCCAAGAGATGTTGAACTGCGACTTGTAGGCAGCCTTAACCGTATCATAGTCCTTCTGGGGATCGTAGGACGACTGTGCTTTGATAATGTTCAAGGCAGTTGCGGTAAACTCTGGATAGATATCGACTGCACCGCTCTTGATCGCGGCATCGAGCACAGGCGTTTGGCCGAGTGCAAGTTTTGGAGTAACAGTATAGCCAGCTTTAGTCAACAACAATGTATACATCTGACCTAGAAGCTGAGCCTCTACATCGTCTTTGCTAGCTACTATGACTGTTTTGGGTGAGCTACCACTACTGCTGCCACTGTTGCTGCTCCCACTTCCACTGCTTCCTGATGATGGGCCGTTGCCGCAGGCGGCGAGCAGTACCAGTGAGACGAGCGCGAGAGCAGCTAATGTATTCACTCGTAATGAGCGTGTAAGGAAAGACATTACTTTCTCCTAAAACTTGAAGGAACGAAATACGATTACGCTTTACTGTGGTACCAGGACACCCGCTAGAGGTACTTCTCTAGCGGGTGTCCTGGTAGCTACGCCTGAAGAACCTCTGCACCCTCTTGAAGCCGGATGCCAGCTGGAGTGACCCGTCGTTGAACCCAACCCATGAACACTTCGACGATGATGGCAAAGATTGCCACCGCAATTGCTCCTGCGAAGAGTTCGGGATAATTGAATACCTGGATGCCATCGACGATATAGTCGCCATAGCCACCGGCACCAATAAAAGCTGCGATGGTCGCCGTTGCCACAATTTGCACCGACGTAGTGCGAACACCCGCCGCGACAAGAGGAATGACGAGAGGTGCCTGTATCTTCGTCGCGATCTGCCATGGTGTCATTCCCATGCCTTTCGCTGCATCAATCATCGCTGGATCAACACCACGGACGCCTGTATAGGTGTTCAGAAGCACTGGCGGAATGCCTACGATAATTAGCGCGATAAGTGCAGGTTTCAGCCCAAGGCCGAAGAAGGGTACAAACACAATCAATGTGGCAATCACAGGAATAGCACGGACTAAGCCGCTCAGATTTACCGCAAGAAATGCAAGGAGTGCGTTTCCTGATACGGCTGCACCGATTACCACGCCGATGACGACCGCTCCTATGATTGAAAGGGCGCAGATTTGTATATATGCAAGTGTGTGCCCGAGAAAATCACTTTGTGGATTGAGGACAAAATTGAGAATATCCATCCGATGTGTTCCCCTTTCTACGCGACTGAAAGTGCGCTACGTCCTCGGTTGAGAGCGATCTGTAGTGACAATAACAAGAGGTCAGCAATGATGGCGAAAAGCGCGATCAGAATAGCGCCCCCGACAATTGCGTCTGTATCGCCACTGGCAATATTGCGGAAGATTAAGTTGCCAAGTGTTTGTTGACCAACCAGTGAAGCAAGGGCACTAATACCGATAGTTGTGACAGTTGCGATACGTATGCCTGCAACAATCACAGGAAGGGCAAGTGGGAGTGTCACACGTGTGAGCAATTCCCAGGAGGTCATGCCCATGGCTCTCCCCACTTCTAACAAGAGTGGGTCAACGCCACGAATGGCGGTTACTGTGTTACGGATAAGCACAAGCTGGTTGTAAAGCACCAGCGGGATAATTGCCGTAGCGGACGAGATGCCTGTGATAGGAATGAGTAGGGCAAAGGCAGCGATACTCGGAATGGTATACAGCAAGCCCGCAACGGTTGTGGTTGGCAAGTAAAAGCGTCGATAGCGTGCCAATAGTATTCCCACTGGAATGGCGATGACCAGCGAGATCAGCATAGCAACGCCAACAATATAGAGATGAGCCAGGAACAGGTTAGGAATACTGTTCTGGTCCGTCAAGTCATAGTTGTATGGCTGGAATATATAGCGCATAAGCCCCCCTTGGTTAAACGTCAGCACCGAAAAGGGCTAACGAGACCTATTTTCGACCTGTGGCACAGAATTGTATTGGAGTTTGTTTTGTTGTGCGTGTGTGATTTCGCGGTTAATGCTGGTGAGTGTGACGAAACCGAGGCGGTTATGGCTGTTTTCTGTGTTTTGGACTGAAAGTGCGGGGGCATTGGAGGAGAGGAGTTTCAACATAGCGTCAAGCAAAGTAGCGTTGGCAGGAACTGTTGGAACTTCATTCCAGTGCGCGGAGGAAACAGCATCTGGCTCACGGTCAAGCGCATCAACAACGGGTAAGTACTGCAACTGGCGCAGAACGTCGTCCGAGCCTGCGAGTTTACTCACAAAATCATTCGCGGGCTGGAGTAACAGGTCGACAGGTTTGCCGATTTGTAGCATCTTGCCCCCGTCCATGACAACAATCTGGTCTCCCAGTTTAAAAGCCTCGCCCATATCGTGCGAGACGAAGAGGATGGTTTTGTGTACATCGCGCTGAATACGGAGCAGCTCGTTTTGCATACGTTCGCGTGTGATAGCGTCGAGCGCGCCAAATGGCTCGTCCATCAGCAGAATAGCGGGGTCTGTGGCAAGCGCACGAGCCAAGCCAACTCGCTGTTGTTGTCCGCCAGACAACTGACGTGGGAAACGATTGCGGTATTCACTGGGTGCTAGACCTACAAGATCAAGTAGTTCATCGACGCGGCTATTGAGTTTTTGGCTGCTCCAACCACCAGCGATTTCGGCTGTGACACGCACGTTTTCGGCGATATTCATGTGCGGGAAGAGGCCAACTTGCTGGATGACGTAGCCAATACGTCGCCGTAACTCGACGGGATTTTCTTTCAATACGTTCTTATCATCAATGACAATCTCGCCCGACGTTGGTTCAATGAGTCGATTGACCATGCGCAACAACGTCGTTTTGCCAGAGCCGGAGGTGCCAACAAGCATACAAGTGCTGCCCTCGGGTACGCCGAAGCTTACACTGTCCACTGCTGGTTTGCTCGTCCCGGGGTAGCTCTTGGTGATGCTACGAAACGCTATCTTATCCATGCGTTATGTGCTCCCTTACTAAAATTTACCTAAACAAGCATAATTGTCATTATATGACATTGCTTGCGGGTAAGATAGGGCAGTTTGTTTCCGTTACGTTCCAAATGTTCCAGTATAGTACGCGTAAAACTTCACAGAATTCTCATCAATTGTGAGGGTCATTATATAGATACATAGTATTCATTCTAATAAGGTATGAATAACAAAAAAGGTCGTGGCTTAGACAATACATGATCACCTAAGCCACGACCTTTTCTCTTACTACTGTTTGAATGTGCGACGTATGATGCGTTCCACGTCGCGTACATTAGCTATCCCAAGTAGTTTACCTGCATTGGCAGATGCACCCCACGCTCCCATACTGCTTGCCGTGCCGTGATAAGCGCGTCGATTTCTTGTTGCATCTGCACGGGAATAGGTCCTTTCTTGGGGATGAGACAATAAAAGGACTAGATATAGCTTAATTCAGGCGCTTATTGCGGTCCGCGCGTTGAAGCACTTTCTCCATGATTACGGGGCCGACAATCGAAATGGCGGTAAACACGCCAACGACGCTATAGACCCACGCCAGCGTCTTGACGACCGAAGGTTGCTTCTTCTCGTTCATAATAGTTGTATCCTTCTTTCTATATACTCTTATTACCCGATACGAATAGCTATATGCAAGAGTTGTATGATGTTATATCGTCTTTTCGCTTTCGTTATTGCTTCCTCTTCCATTAACTATTGTGTAAGAATGCCTAATTGTCGCAGTTTTGCCAAGCATAGCCTCAACACCACAATAGCGTTCTTCAGACAGCGCGATTGCTCGCTCGATCCATTTGACCTCTAACGATGTGCCGGTGAAGATGTGCTCAACTGTAATAGTTGTAAATACCTTTGGATGGTGGAGTGCTCTTTCACCTCCAACACGTAATTCATAGGCCATGACAACTTGCTTACGCTTCTCTAAAATAGAGAGTACGCTGATGCCCGTACAGCCAGCGAGTGCGACTAGTAGCAGTTCCATCGGACTACTACCCTTATTTGGTGTTCCTGGTGCCTGTCCATCGAGCATGTCCACGCTTACTGTTTGCCCTGAACCTGTGTCAATCGTGAAATGCATATCTTGTTGTAATCGAGCTACGACCTGCATGTTGTCCATAATACATCCTGTCCTTACGCTGTCCAACTTATTCTATCTCTTACTCCACGATTACTATGCTGCAAGCCATTATACTAGAGCGTTACGTTTTATGGGGAAAATTAGTACAGTAACAACGCTCTATTGCTCGTTGAATAGTCTAAACAACCCCTTCTTCACTAGTATTGACCTTCGCTTCAAGTAAAGAGCGTCTCACAACCTTTGTATTATTCCAACCGTAATGGTTACGGCATGCACAACAGTAATCATTACGGTTGAAAGGATTCATTATACATGCAAGAAATGAACTACCAAGAAGGTTATCGAGATGAACCGCCCGCGGCACCTGTGTATGAGGGTGTGCCGCCACCTCTCTATAACGTCTATAGTCAGGATGCTGCGGGTCAAAAGCTTAAAGGTTTTGTGCAGAGCACTGTAGGTGGACCTTCGGCAGCTCAACGTCTAATATTGGCGATTGTATCGCTTATTCTATGGATGGGCATGTTTTTGTTTGTAACGTTCAGTATGGTGACCATTCTCTATAGAGGTGGCGCTGAAATTGGGCCAAAGTTTGCCATTTCTATCCTGCTCATATTTGGTATGCTTATTTTCAGCGGCATCATGATTTTTCTCAACGTCTTGTTTAGTCGAGGTAAGCGATAGTATGTAAGCAAGCTAAGGCTTTGAGGAGCATTTTTCGATGAACAAAGAACAGCTTAAGACCCAGCTTGTCAGCGAGATGTTACTGTTACCACCTTCCGCTATTGACTATCATACAAGCGAACACCTGCGCCGTATCTACCCCGAGAAAGCTCTTGTTGAGGGGGAGATGGGCATGTTCAATGTCGAGGGCTATGCGAAGGCGGGCCTATGCACGCTCATACCTAAGCCATTTTTGTATAATCAGATGTCGATCTATTGGCAGGGGCCGGAGCCTGCTATGATGATGCATCGACATCATATGATGATGCGTATGCAGTATGGGGTAGGACCATTTGATGCGCCTCAAGGGAGCAACGAGGGCAAAACGGAAGATAGCATCAATAAGGCATGGTTTGATGTGACGTGGCAGGAGCATACCCTTGAGATACTGATTATGAGTATCGAGGGTAATGGTATGTACAAAAATCACTTCTGGCTACTTGCGGATACAGAGGTGGTTGCACGGAATTTCTACGCAGAGGTCTGTAGATGGAATGAGGAGATTCGTGCTGAGGTGCTGGTCTTTGATAATGGGCACTGGCATAAGGATGAGCATCTGTTTCAGGACATCAAGAACTCGACATTTGAAAACCTCATTTTGCGGGGCGAGCTTAAGCAGGAGATACGCGAAGACGTAGAGCAGTTCTTCCAGTCGCGAGACTTGTATGAGGAACACGACATTCCCTGGAAGCGTGGTCTGCTCTTTGTTGGACCTGCGGGTAATGGCAAAACACACACGCTCAAGGCGATCATCAACACGATTGGTTATCCCTGCCTCTATGTCAAAAGTTTTCGCGCGCCGCACACAGGTATGGCGGATGAGGCGAATATTCGACAGGTGTTTGACCGTGCACGTCGAAATGCCCCTTGTGTATTGGTATTGGAAGACCTCGATTCGCTCATCACCTCACAGAACCGGTCATTTTTCCTGAATGAGCTAGATGGTTTTGCTGCCAATATCGGCATTATCACGCTTGCCACGACAAACCATCCTGAACGCCTTGACCCTGCTATTCTCGAACGACCAAGCCGTTTTGACCGCAAGTATCCCTTTGGTTTGCCCGAACTTGCCGAACGTAAGGCATACATCAGGCTCTGGAATGAGTCTCTTAAGCCTGCGTTACGTCTAACTGATGATGACATCGTCACATTGAGCGATATGACCGACACCTTCTCATTTGCCTATCTTAAGGAGCTTTTCTTGTCCTCGAAGATGCGCTGGATCGCCAAGCCGCAGCAGGGTACGATGGCGCAGGTCATGGGGGAGCAGGTGGAGCGTTTGCGTGAACAGATGATTAGTGTCAATGCGTTACCGCCTAATCCCGACGAAAACGAGCAGGATATGAACGGCAGCTGGTTCGCCGCCAACGGTGGTATGGTTTTTAGAAGGATGGGATGACGATGATGGAACAAAGAATGAGCATGACAACGGCAGCATTGTTGTCATGCTCATTCTTTATCTCATCGTCATCTCGTCAATAGGTTAAAGGCTGTCAGCCTCTTGTCCGCCCTCAACCTTAGCGCTTGCTTGATCTTCCTTTGGTTGAGGTTGTGACTGCCGGCTAGTGATAGCGTAAGCGGTTAATCCTGCTTCCGCGAGGATAAAAAGCGCGACCAGAGTGCGTGGTAGGCGAATACCGAACAGGGAGTCGAGCGAGAAGCGTCCTGGATCTGCTAGGGTTAGTGCGAGTGCAGCAGCAATGTTGGTCACGGGTAGTTCGGCACCGCCCTCTGTTACCCATATGGGCTTGCCTTTGTGAGCCACTTCATATGCCATAACCATTGAAGCTATCGTAGCGATGGGGCCTATTGGATGTAGAAAGCCCAAGGCGGTTAATGCTCCACCCCCAAACTCAGAGGCAGAGGCGCCAGATGCCCAGAGGCGTCCGGGTTTTAGACCTATTGATTCAAGCCAGCCAGCAGTGCCATTTATGCCAAAACCGCCAAACCAGCCAAAAAGTTTTTGTGAGCCATGTCCACTCAGCAAGCCACCTACGACCAGTCGTAGAATCAGTAAACCAAGGTCCTCTAACATACGTATTTTCTCCTTGTAAAATAGGTGCCTATTGGCAAGCGTTACGTTTTCTGTAAAGACTGCCGTACTACATCTCTCTGTTTCTGAACAACTATAATTTGTAATAGGCTCATCCTGCAGATGGTGTAACTCCTATTTGGTACGTTGCTAATAAAAAGTCCGTTTCACTTTTAGTACCTATCGTATGTAGTTGATGTGTCTATAAAGGGAATGTTTAGCAGCATAAGGAGTGAATACTATGCTAAAAGACACAATACGGCAGATTGTAAATATCGTCTCGACCCTTATTCCTGTAGTAGTTGGTGGGCTGGTGGGCAATGGAGTTGCTGAAGGCTCCAATAGAAATCCTGTGCTCATTACTCCTGCTGGCTATACGTTTGCCATCTGGGGCTTAATTTTTATTGCCACCATTGTCTTCGCTATCTATCAAGCGTTGCCCTCACAGCGTGAAAATCCGCGCTTCCGTCATATCGGCTACTGGTACACGTTCGGGAACTTGCTCTGCGCGGCATGGGATCTGATTTTTCCACGCAACCTGATTGCCTTGAGCGAGGTCGTTATTCTTGCGAGTGTTATCGCGCTTGTAACAGCCTACGTTCGGGCGGGTGTCGCGCTTGAACCCGTATCGAGAATTGAACGTTGGCTTGCAGGAGTGCCGCTTGGCATCTACGCTGCGTGGGTGACATTCGCGACGGTTGTCAACACAGCGGTCTACTTGCGCAGCATTGGTTGGGATGGTTTTGGTATTGCTCCTAGCATATGGGCTGTCATTGTTCTCATTGTTGCGGCCTTTGTTGTAAGCACCGTGAGCATGATACGCCGCGACTTTGCTTTTGCAGCTGTTGGCACATGGGCGCTGCTCGGCGTTGTTGTTGCCACTGTGCAAAAGAATGTGACAAGTGTTGCCGTGGTTGCAGGAGTGCTGGCAGTTGTAACGCTTGTTGTTGCCGTCTTTGCCGCTGTTCGTCGTACCACGCCGCACACTCCTGAATTATCGGGAAGGATAGGGTACGCATCTGGTGGAGGACAGTAAAGATAATTGCTTTCTTCTCCTTAGAGGGTGAGGCAAATACTCTCTAAGGAGGAAATACTCCATGTATGTTTACGCAAAGGCTGTACGGAGTGCGGCACCCACTTCGGCAATAGCGACCTTGCTTTGGTCCATCATACCAGCCATTGTGAAGAAGCCATGTATCATGCCGTTGTAGCGGGTCGAGGTAACAGAAACTCCAGCCTCTTGCAGCCTCGTCGCATACATCTCGCCCTCGTCACGCAACGGGTCATATTCGGCGGTGATTACCAGTGCTGGTGGCAGGTTATGAAAATCTTTGGCACGAAGTGGAGACATTAATGGGTTATTCGCGTCCTCCTCGCTATTCGCATAGTGGTTGAAAAACCAGACTATTGAGTCACGCGTCAGGAAATAACCATCAGCATTCTCGTGAAACGAGGCAGTACCAGGAATGAAATAGTCAGTCGCGGGATAGACGAGTACTTGATAGACAATCTTGGGACCACCCTTATCGCGTGCCATTTGTGAGACGACGGCGGATAGATTGCCACCGGCGCTATCACCTCCAACAGCTATGCGTCCAGGATCGCCTTGTATCTCTGCCGCATGTTGTGCTATCCATTCGGTTGCGGCATATGCGTCCTCAACGGCGGCAGGAAATTTGTGTTCTGGCGCGAGCCGGTAATCAACGGAGACAACAATACATTTCGCGGCATTTGTGAGCGCACGACATACCCCATCATAGCCATCGAGTGTACCAATCGTCCAGCCACCGCCGTGAAAGAAAACTAAGATAGGAAATGGAGCAGTACCTTCGGGTGTGTAGACACGCACTGGTATTTCGCCTGCCGGACCTGGAACTGTGCGGTTTTGGACCGCATGCACCTCTTCTGGTGTTCCACTAAATTGTGCCATCGCGTCATATACGACGCGAACCTCCTCTGGTGTTTGTGTGTGTATTTGTGGGGCATTCATGGCTGTCAACATATCAAGAAATGCTTGGGCCTGTGGATCAACTGGCATGTCGATAGTGTCCTTTCTTTAGTGAGCAAGCAATGTTACTCGCCTCATCATATATTTTTACAAACCGCTGGGAATGGCTTTGGCGTCGATAATTGCGCGGCTCAGGGGGCGACCGAGTTCGCGCAATCGTTCACATTTGTTGTCGCCGAGATGCTGCCAGGGAGCAAGGGCAAGCTTGTCGGTCATCTGCTCCACACTATCGCGATGCGTCTTGCCTTCATCGGTAAGCACGTCATCGGCTGTGAGTAAGCCACGTTCGCGCAGACCTCTGGCGGCTGTCTCCCATTCTTCGTCTGACCAGCTACGCGTTGTTTGCAGGGCTTGACGTGATGCTTGACCTGTTCCGACATGCATCACGAGGGCCTCGCATGGACCGACACCATCGGACATGAGCGCGGCAACATGTCCACCGAAACGATATTCGCGTAATAGTGTGACGGCATGCCACAGGACCATGTGTGGCTCTGTTGGCCATTCGAGAGTTGCATGTGCGGCGTAGACGATGCGTCCCTGTAGGGTACATGCGGTGCTCGCTTCGCGCGCAAGTTCCGCGGCCTCCGCGACCTCTGGACTGTCAACGCGCTCTCCCAGGATGCGACGAAGCGCGGCTTCGGCGCCCGCAAAACGTGCTTCGATAATTTGTGCAGGGGTTGCGCGTTGCCAAGCAGCGGGAATTGCGCTTCGTACGAGGCTGGGATTAAAGTTATAGAAAGCCGAAATAATAAGTTCTGCCGAGACCACGCCCATCGGCGCGCCACGTGAGGCGAAATAACCCATCCTTCCACCAATGCCAAACGCCTTGTATCGCTCGCTTGCCTCCGGAACAAAATAAATCATCGCATGATAGGGTTCAAGGGCACGATACATCTTGCGCGCAACGGTTGCATCCATATCGGTGTAACTCCTTCTTTTTGAGGTTATGATATCACAAGAGGCTGTAGATATTTAAGGAACTGCTACTTTTATGAACTTGCTCAGATCACTTAGAAATCCTTCGTTTGCATTGTTGTGGAGCGGTCAGACTATTTCACGGCTTGGTGATAGGTTCTATTCGGTTGCGTTAGCGTTATGGATTTTAGAGAAAACGCATTCTGCAACAATTATGGGCATAGTGCTTGTTTGTTCTGACATACCAACGTTGCTGCTATTACTATTAGGAGGCGTGTTTGTTGACAGATTTTCTCGTTTACGCATTTTGCTCCTCTCGGATGTACTGTGTGCAGTTATTGTGGGCCTGATTGCTGTACTGGATATAAGTGGGCAACTCCAGTTATGGCACATCCTGGTAATGAGTGCTTGCTTTGGCGCTGCCGACGCTTTTTTCTATCCTGCCTATAGTTCTGTTATACCTGATATCGTTGAAGCTTCTGATTTGCCGAGTGCAAATTCGTTGAGGAGTATAAGTCTTCAATTAGCAGGTATCATAGGACCTGCTAGCGCTGGTTTTGTAGTCGCGCGAGGTGGTTCTGGACTCGCTTTTGCCTTCGATAGTTTGTCCTTTGTTGTTTCTGCTCTTTGTCTAGTTTTGCTTCCACGTAGAAAAGTATTGCTAAAAAACCTTTCAGGCGAGTCAAGTATACTCGGTGATCTACGCGAGGGGATACAGACAGTACTTCAATCGCCCTGGCTATGGATTACCATTGTGATTGCCAGCATTAGTACTGTTACGCTAGATGGTCCATTTGGCTCTGCATTACCGCTACTGGTTGAGCAACGCTATGGAATTGCTGCTCAAACTTATGGAACTTTGATGGCCCTTTCTTCTGTCGGTTCGCTGCTTGCTGCCATCTGGCTTGGACGCAGAAAGCGCTTGCGTTACCGTGGATATCTAGTCTATGGAGCGTGGATGCTGGCAAGTCTGATGCTTACGTTCATTGGTCTGCCATTGAGTTTAGTGGTTATGGGTCTTGTTATATGCCTTTGGGGAATTGGTGTTACTCTACTAGGTCTAACATGGACCAATAGCTTGCAAGAATTTGTACCCCCTCATCAATTGGGGCGTGTAAATAGCATAGACGCACTCGTTTCTAACGGTCTTGTACCCATTGGCTACGCCTTCGCTGGTATTGCGGCAGACCACTTTGGTGCATCTAGCGTTTTTGTATGGTGCGGAATGTTCAGTACGCTTGTGATTGGGCTTGGATTGTTGCATCCCGCGATTCGCTCGGTTGATTAGCTAGTTTTCTTGACGTATTCAATGTGTCCCGTCTATAATTTTGAGTATTATCTCCGTTTGAGATAAATTTGTCTCTATTAAAAGTGTAACTAGCTCCACTGAACGAGGAGGTTCCTTGATGCCTAGTTCAGAAAGCTTGAAGATTCGGCCCTATTTGCTGGCGCTTAAAAACGCTCCGCCTGCGCCTTTGGAGGAGCAGCGAGCGAACCTGGAGGCGTTGGTTGAGAACTATGTAGGACATCCCGTTCCGCTTCCAGAGAATACGCACGTCGAGCAGGTTAATGCGAACGGTGTGCCAGCGGAATGGATTAGTGCCCCGAATGTCGATACTGAGCGTGTGCTGCTCTATTTGCATGGCGGTGCGT
>CAXTCR010000075.1:0-14772 GCA_964242555.1 uncultured Ktedonobacteraceae bacterium | reverse complement strand
TGCGCCACAACGAATCTCTGTAAGGATTGAATATGTGTAGGGGTCTAATTCTATTACACCCTCGACCCCCATCGACCATTTTTGGAAAATATTGGAACGTTGCATGTGTCCTTCTAAATTGTCTATTGCCAAGAGGGTGTAATAGAATTAGACCCCTACAGCGTTCGATCGTTGCGACGATTCGTTATGGGTGAGAGGATTGCGGGAAGGTTTTCTATAGCATCCGAGAGAATCGATAGCTGAACAAGGTGTGATGGAATGCAGACTCCTACCGTTCGTTTCTCTCGTTCCCTATATAATTTCTGACTACTGCCTGATATTCTTGCAGAAAGGGCGATGTAGAATGTTCTATATCAAGCCAGAATCTTTTGACGGCGCTTGTATCGTTTGTTGACTCCTCCTGAAATCCTAAGCTTTTGCATAGTCTCACACCATCTGGCGTTCTGCTCGTCGCGTATAATTTCTCGACAAACACACCTTTCCTAGCAAATTCCTTGAGAACTTCATAACCACCTAACAGGAGCCGCATACCATAAGATGTGCTTTTAGGTAAGCCTTGTCTCGCTCCTAATGTGAGGAAAACGTTGTGTGCCATTCCTGGCATAAATGCAAGCATATTTTCGGGAATGATAACATTTTGATGCATCCTAACAAACATAGACACTGCTTCCTGAGCATAACCCATTAAACTATCTATTGCTTCTTTTTTCAGTGGAACGAGTGCAATCCATCCTACAATTAACTCATCTTGCTCAAGCACATAGTAGGCATCAGGATTTTTCTGCCAGCAAGCCAACCGATTTTCATATGTTGGCGTTGTACTTGTGCCAAAGAGAGATACACCCAAGTCGGTTATACCCTGTATATCCTTCTCCTCTGCCCTTCTAAAGATTGAAGAATCTGAGGTGTATTGTAGCGTGAACATCTCTCTTGCCAGAGCCATTTTGTCGATTTCTCTTTTTGGATAGTAGCCTTCTTTATACCCTTCAGGAACGACCTTCTTGATTTTTCCTAATTTGGCAAGGTGAAAGAATGTTGCACGCGGCATGCCTAGCTTCTTTATAGCTTCTGTTGCAGTGTAAAAATTCTTCGGTGCTTTTGCAGTTTTGGTCATGAATAACTACCTTTTACTTAGTGTTTCCTTGCTCATTATCTTACATTATCAAGCCCCTTACCAGTCTTTAGACTCTTTATTCTGAAAAGAGTTGACAGAATAAGAAAGTAATGGTATGTTTTCTTTAGACTCTTTGAACTATAAGTATTCTGCAAGTTACATCGAGCAACATTTCGATGCATTTTCGCTAAGGAGGAACACAATGCACATCGATCAGCAAGATACGCAACCCCTCCCGATCATCCCACGCGTTCGCTATCAACAGGAGACTCCACAGGAGCGATATAGACGCCTGAAAGCCTTTTCGGATAGGACGGGAGTGCGCTTGCTCTTTGTCTATTTGCGCGAGGAGCGCATGCGACGACAACTTACTGGGATGAAGCACATGTCAATTGTGCTGTGAGGAGATGAAAAGGAGGGTGTGCCAGTGACTGCATCAACGACGTTTTGTGTCTACGAGTTGCCTCGATTACTGTTCGTGGATGAACGATTGGTTCTCAATCCCATAGAGCATATTTTGACATGTGTTGTTAATGGTAGGTTTGCAGCACAAGCTCTGCTGACTGAGCAAGAGCAGCGTGTGTTGCTGGCCTTCTTCGCGTCCTACCCCTATCCTTGTCCCTACCTCTCGCTCTATAGTGCCGTGACGGAGATGCCATCCGAACGGATCGAGTTGTTCTTCTGGAATTTGAGCGACGAAGTGTCTGCGCTGGCCGCAGAGATTGCGCGTCCGGTTTTGCAACGGTGCCGGGCGTTGTTGGACCCTTTCAATCTTGGTATTCGGCCCATTGAGGATGTGGGATACGAATTATTTCGGTTGTAGGGGTCTAATTCTATTACACCCTCGACCCCCATCGACCACTTTTGGAAAATATTGGAACGTTGCATGTATCCTTCTAAATTGTCTATTGCCAAGAGGGTGTAATAGAATTAGTCCCCTACAGCGTTCGATCGTTGCGACGATTCGTTATGGGCGAGAGGATTGGGGAATGTTATTGCTCGTCACCTTTTGCTAAGATAGAACGTGTATTCTTTCTGGAAATGAAACGAGTTGAAGGAGTGGAGAGGATGCGGAACGGCATCGAGCAAGTATTGCTGTCTCTTTTTGTAACTTTTACTACTTTTGTCTTTTTTGTACTTTTCTCAGTACCTGCGTATGCGGATGGAGGTGCACCTAATCTGGCGTATGTCGCGGGTGGAGCGCAGGGTGTGTCGGTTATAGATATTGGCCAGCAGAAGATGACGACGACATTCAATGTCGGTGGCGACCCTGCGAACGTCCAACTTAGCCTCGATGGTCGGCTGCTTTATGTCGCGCAACCAACGTTACAGCAGGTGACGATTTTTGCGTCGAAGGTTAAGCAAGCCGTCTGCCATGCCCATGTTGATGGCTCACCAACCTTGCTTGCTCTCGACTCAGGACAGGGTTTGCTCTATGTCGCGGGCAATGGCTCTACTCGTGTTACGGCCCTCAATTCCACAAATTGTTCTGTGGTACGCACACTGTCCCTGCAAAGCGCGGTCTATGGACTGGCACTCACTAATGTAAGCAGTGCAGCTAATACGGCAACGCGCCTCTGGGTAGCCGAGTCAAACGCGCTCTCGGTCTTTGATACACGCGGCAACCCACTCTTCCGCGTGCCATTTCCACAGGGACCCCGTTTTCTCTGCATTCCGCCCGGCAATACCGTGTATGTCGCAACTGAGCAGGGGAGCGTGGTTGCGGTAGACACGACGACGTATCGTGTCTCTTCACCCCTTGTCATAGGAAAAAGCTTTGGTCCGATGGATTATGATGGGACAACGGGCGAGGTATATGTTCCTGACATACAGCAAGGCACCATTAACGTGCTTGCTCCAGTAAACGTCACAGTTCCTCGCCAGCCACACAATCCCCTTCGCACCTTTCATCTCGGCACTACGCCACAGTCTATCGCAATCACCAGTGATGGACAGCTTGGCATGATCGCCCTCTCAAACGGAAGCATCGCAATGCTCGATGTGCAAACGCGCCAATTTATCAAGACCATTCCAGTCGGGGGGCACCCTCGCTTTATTATCACAGGTTTGTATCCACCGCCCTTTAATCTTACGCAACAACAATTTTCGCTCTTGAATGTTGCCATCGATGCACTTCATTATCTGCTGGCGGGTGCGATTGCGTTTGTCGCCCTTGTTGCCGTTTTACGGTATCGTCGTTTAACGAAAAATGCCGATTAGAGAAAGTGGTTACATAGTGTAACTTCTTTTTAAGCAAAAGCGTGTTACCAATGGACAAATTTTTCTTTTGTCAGGTTTCAACTACAAAAAGAAAGTAGAGATTGTTTATGGCATGGACCCCCAACAGAACTGTTGCAGTGGTTGTAGGCGCAGCATTTACACTCGTCGGTATTCTAGGTTTCTTTGTTAGTTCAAGTATGACGGTAGGAAACTTGCTCGGCTTCGATGTAGACTTAGTGCACAACATTGTTCACCTGCTGCTAGGCGTTGCAGGCTTAGCGGCGGCCTTTACAGGCTGGTCAAGAAGGTATAATCAGATTGGTGGCGTTGTGTACATCCTGCTTGGTATCGTTGGTCTCATTTATCCAGCTCTTTACTTCAATGGTCTATTGCTTGGTTTAACACACGTCAATGCAGCTGACCATGTACTGCACCTGGTTGTCGGTCTTGTACAGGCGGGTGTTGGCTTTGGTATTAATGAGAGAAGAGTACGAGCAGCTCTATAGTTGCTATGATCGTCCCGCAGGTGCAACGTCTGTTGTACCTGCGTTTTTTATAACCCCTTTTCGCCCTGTTCATATTTTCCCTCACCTATGGTATCATAAGGGCATCATACCTCTGACCCTATCTGTGTACGTACCATCCAGTGTAAAAAAAGCAAGTGTGTAACTGACATATGCCAAAAAGAGTACCGGAGCCGCTCGACCCAACGTTGGTCATTCAAGCCTATGCGCAGGGCGTTTTTCCCATGGCGGACCAGTGGGGCCGGTTGCGCTGGTACGCGCCTGATCCGCGTGCCATCCTGGAACATGCCAATCTGCACGTTTCACGTTCGCTGCGTGCGACAATTCGCAAGGGCATCTATGAGATCCGCATGGACACGAACTTTGAGGGCGTCATGCGCTGCTGCGCGAACCGCAACGACGGCGAGGGTACATGGATAAACGAGGAATTCATTAAGACGTACACCTTCCTGCATCGCGCAGAAATGGCGCACAGCGTCGAGGCATGGCGCGATGGCGAGATGGTCGGAGGTCTCTACGGTGTCTCAATTGGTGCTGCATTTATGGGTGAGAGCATGTTCTCGCACGCCACCGACGCCTCGAAGGTCTGCCTCGTGGCACTGGTTGAGCACCTGAAGCGTAGAGGATATGTCCTGCACGACACCCAATTTCTCACCCCTCACCTCGCCACTCTCGGCGTTACTGAAATTCCACGCAACGTCTATGAGAAACGCCTGAAAGAAGCTCTACGCATGCGCTGTGCGTGGGAGGATTGAATTTGTGATATGCGTATAAGCATAACAGGGACAAGCCACTACCATATACGCTCTTTGCTACATGTCTTCGCCACGTTCATTCGTGTATAGTAGAGATTGGGCTTGCCTATATCATGACCTCTCATGCCTCAATTTCATCTTCTTCATATTCGTATTCTTCATCATCCTCAACGAGGCGCTCCTCGTCATCTTTTTTCGTTTGTGCCTCGATTTTGCCGAGCCAGCGGAAGAAGAGCGGCGTCATGACTACAAGATCGATAAGGCCAGGAACGAGCAGGAGCGCACCACCAACGGCTTGATCGGCAAAGGTGGAGAGGCCAAGCTGTGGCGGGATGGCATAGAACGTGTAGATTGTGACGCCCGTAAATACGAGGATAAAGGCGAAGATGTCTACAGGTTGCCCATCAAAAAAAGCATACAGCATTTGTATTGGATAGCTCATCGGACGGAGTTCGCGAATAGAACCGAGCAAGGGCCACCAGTTAAGCAGCGCCGCGACAAAAATACTCAAGACCTGCACATGATACAGCGCATTGTTTTCTATGGTGAGATGCAGTATCTTCGGCACATGCCAGAAGAGGAACAGCAGGTTAAACAGCACCGAGGCCACAAGCGGACGCGTACATATTCGCACTATCGAGCGTACTACTGGTAGCGAGACTAGTGGACGCAACAGCGCGGCAGGAGCACTATATAAGATAAGTGGCGCGCACAAAGTTGTGAGCAACACAAGCTGAGCCATGTGTACCGAAAAAAGCTGCGTTCTAGCAATTGTGTCAACCGGTGTCAGCAGTACAAGCGCCATGACCAGGATAGCCACGCAAAAGGCAAGTATCTGACGCGTACTGACGCCTCCATTCTGCAATGGATGTCGTCGCACATAGCGCAAACCTGATATATAGAGCAAAATTAGCACTAATAAGAATACTATGACACCTGGATTAAACGGCCAAGTGAGTGAGAGACCAGCGAACATACTATATGACTCCAAATAGAGTGAGAGGATTTGTATTCTTAGCCTAGTATAGTGCAGATGTATAGGGTGTGCAAATGGTCTAACTTCCTGAAATTTAACAAATAAAAAGAATGTTGTATCAAAGTAGGGGGTTTGAACGTATATACTAGCAAGATGAAAAGCAATTGCGATTCATCTGGTTCCCGTAATCCGTTCTTTATTCAAAGGGAGCAACGAATTTATGTCAGAACAGTTTTATGTCACCGATGGCTCGGACCTCGAACGTCTCCTTTCGATGGGCTTCTCGGGTACTCAAGCCGAGCGTCTCATTCGTATGAAGGATAACGTCAACGAGCAACCCGAATATCGTGAACTGCTTGCCGAGAGTCGTCGCCTCAGTTTTATGCGCTGGCTCATCGACCATGATCGTATTCGTAGATAATGCAATTGGCGATCATCGCTGATTGTTTGTAGATAAAAACGCTTGCCCCCATCGTTCGCTAAATGATGGGGGCAAGCGTTTTTTTAGCGCGTTGTTTCGTATCAGCATTTGGGTATGAAGTTGAGGAAGCCGTAAGCCGAATTCTGTACCAACGCCGCCTCTCGACGACGCTAGCGGCAATCATCTATCTGGGACGTTGATTGCTCAACGCCTCAAGCAACCAACCCGAAGGTTTACAGGCGAGCAACCTGCAAGCATGCGCGCATGCTATCCCTTCTGTCTGGTCTTGCTCCGAATGGGGTTTACCCAGCCAACCGATCACCCGGTTGCTGGTAAGCTCTTACCTCACCATTTCACCCTTACCCGACAGGTGTCGGGCGGTATTGTTTCTGTGGCACTTTCCTTGAGGTCGCCCTCACTGGCCGTTAACCAGCATCCTGCTCTGTGGAGTTCGGACTTTCCTCGGACGTGAACGCCCGCGATTGCCTGTCTTCCTCAACTTCACTGCTATAGGGTAACATAACCCGTTGTTAGCGTCTAGTGGGGACGGGTTCACCGTGTCCGTATTTGCGCTCACCCCCAAAAAGCGTTAAAATAACTGCAATAACACGATTTAAAGGATTTTTCATGGCATTAGCATTCGAGGCGGTCCTGGACATTGCCTTCCGCGACTCCTCGCTCCTGCGCCTTGCGCTCACTCATCGCTCGTATGTCTACGAGACTCCGGGCGCGGCACTCGCAACAAACGAACGACTGGAATTTTTAGGTGACTCTATCTTGGCAATGATCAGTGCCGATTTCTTGTATCGTACCTTCCCGACGCTGACCGAGGGCGAGCTAACCGACGTACGTGCCGTTCTGGTTCGGACCGAGACACTCGCGGGCTTCGCACGTGCCCTATCGCTTGGTGACTATCTACGCATGGGCAAAGGTGAACAGGGTACAAAAGAAAGTCCTCGCGTGCTCGCCTCCGCATTTGAGGCCGTACTTGGCGCGATCTTTCTCGATCAAGGCATAGAGCGTGTCCAGCAATTCCTGCTGCCGAAATTGGCGCCAATCGCGAACAACATTGTTGAGAAGCGCTTGTTCAAAGATAGCAAATCGCTCTTTCAAGAGGTAGCTCAGGCTCGCGAAGGCATCACGCCCTCCTACCGCCTCGCTAACCAGGAGGGACCCTCGCACAACCGCACCTTTACTGTTGAAGTCATGCTTGGCGAAACCGTAGCCGGAAGTGGGCAAGGTCGCAATAAACAAACAGCTGAACAAGAAGCCGCCCGCAACGCCCTGGAAAGCAAAGGATGGTTATAAGGCAACTCAGATAGGAATCGGTTCAACGCATTCTCGCACACGATGAACATGTATAAATAAGGATATGGCAAATTACCACATAATATTTGATAGGGATAGATAGGTAGGGATAGGATGTATCAGGAACAGCGCCCAATTGCAAGACCAGAACAAACGCTCCGTGTAAGCACACGTCTCATCACGGCCAGCAATATTTTACACTTCTCCTCTGACGAGTTGGAGCGAGCAATCGCACAGGAACAGATAGAGAATCCCGCCATCGAGGTCGCAGAGCAACGCGTCTGCCTTACCTGTGGCACACCACTTTATGGCACAACCTGTATGGCCTGTGGACAAACCTCCAGGCAAACATCAAAGCTGAGCGAATCGCTTGTCAGTTATGAAAGCGCAGAACCGCAATGGGCCTATCAGCAACAAACCTTTTACGACATCGACAACTACGGCTTTGTCGAGGTTGACAACGATGGCGACTACGATCCCATGGCCCATATTCCTACCTATGCAACCCTCGCCGAAACGCTGCTCCAACAACTAGAAGCGCTCGTTCCTCCTGAAGACGCGGCTATCGCGGAACAATTGGTGGGCAACCTCAACGAACGCGGCTATCTTGACATTAGTATACAGGAGATTGCCGAGCATCTAGCCGTTCCAGTGGAGCGCGTCGAGTATGTCCTGAGCCAGTTACAGACACTTGAACCGCTTGGTATCGGCGCCCGTACCTTACGCGAGTGCCTGCTGATCCAACTGTATGCCATAGGGGAACAGGAAACGCCTCACCCGCTAGCCCATATCTTGATCGATCAGTATCTCGACGAGCTTGGACGCAACCAGTTCGCCGAAATTGCACGCAAACTCAAACAGCCCGAAGCCCAGATAAAAGAGGCAAGCATATACATTCGCACCACGCTCCATCCATTCCCGGCGCACATCTATCGTGATGACACAAAATACTCTCGCTCAACAGGAAACATCGCGTATGTACGCCCCGATGTAGTGATCCGGGTCAACGATGAAGCATGTGAGGTAGAGCTTATCGAGGAGAAGCGCTACAATTTTCGGGTAGAGACGCACTATACAGGCACAACTGATGGATATGTGCAGGACAGCAACGAAGTCCAGAAATACATGCATTCCCAGGGAGACCGCGCCAAATTCTTTGTCGACTGCGTACACCGGCGCTGGCATACCCTCCACCGCGTCATGGACCTCGTGGTCGACTACCAGCACGACTTTCTGCTCCACGGCATTCGCTACCTACGCCCACTTACACGTGCCGAGGTAGCTACCCGTCTGGGCCTTGATGAAGGGACCGTGAGCCGAGCCACCGCCAACAAATACGCCTTATTGCCAAATGGTCGCCTCATCCCCATCTCCGATTTCTTCGACGGCTCGCTTGGTGTCAAAGATGTCCTGCGCGAACTCATCACTTCCGAAACACCAAAGCACCGCCTTAGCGACGACGAACTGGCTCGTCTGCTTACTGCTCGTGGCATACCTATGGCTCGTCGCACCGTCACAAAGTATCGCGAGGAGATGGGGATAGGCTCGTCACGCGAACGAGGATAGACAGTTTGTGTGATTTTTAGGGAAGGTGTGCAGCCGATAAATTGCCTGTAACACTATTTCACTAGCACTAACGCCTGCTCGGGTTCCGCGTATATCGTGCGCTCTCGCTCATAAATCACCATCCCTGGACCACCACCCTTCATATGCTTAACATGTTTTTGCAGCGTATAGTCTACCGCGACACTGGTACTACCCCGAGCTTGACTATAGTATGCGGCAAGGCTTGCAGCCTGCTCGACGGTGCTCTGTGGAATGCTACGCCCTGCTGCTTTGACGATCACATGCGAACCCGGAATACCACGTACGTGCAGCCACATATCGTTGCTTGTCGCTTGATGAAATGTCACGTCTTCGTTCTGCCGGCTATTTTTACCGATGAGCATGGTAAACCCGTCGCGACTACGCATGGTAATTGGCGTACCACCACCGGGACCGGATGGCTTGCCCTGCTTATTGCCGCCCTTACCCTTTTTCGCCGCCTTCTGTGCACGCTTGTCAAGCACAATAGCTTTGCCGCGAATATACCCCAGTGCCTGCACCTGCGCCTTGACTAGCGCAACCTCCTGCGGCGTCTCTGCAAGCATAAGATCGGCGAGTAGTTGCTCTAGCGTAGCTAGCTCTGCAGCGTTCTGCTCGATCTGATCGGGCACAAGTGTTAGTGCACGCCGCAACTTGCGATACTTGTTGAAGTATCGTTGCGAGTTGCCCAGCGCATCAAAGCGCGGGTCAAGCGGCACAGCGACGGTCTCAGTAGCCTCTGCATACGAACCGCCAAAAAAATTTTGTAACGTGACGGTGCTCAATCCCTGCGACACCTCATTTTGATGGGCCAACAAGAGATCACCGTACAAGCGATACTGGTTCGCCTCCTCCGAGGCTTGCAGTTCTCCCTTCAACAATTCCGCCTTGCGTATACAACGGTCTCGCTGCGTCACAAGGATTCTTCGAACGGGAGCACGCACACCCTCCATCGCATCGAACCACTCAGCACGCGCATAATAGTCATCAAGAATGACGTTGATAGAAGGTGATGTACGGATACGAACGTCAGGTATTTGCGCGTGCTGTTCCAGTGCATATACCGAAAAGGCTATAAGAAGCTTTTGTGAAGCTACGTCTGGATCATCACTGTTCGCGATACGCTGGAGCATTTGCGGTTGCCACTTCTTGCTCTCGTACAGTCCTGTCAGGTCACGCGCATTCCAAGCCAGTTCTTCCCATAGCGCTTGATTGCTCCCCATCACAGGCGTATCCACATTCTCGGTCGTGCGATACACGATCTCTTTGCCTACGAGCGCGCTCATGCCAAGCAGGTGTTTTGACAGCAGTTGCCAGAGTTTCGGTTGCTCCGTGCCCTTCGCCGAACGCTTACGGGATTTCTCAGCTGCACGAGTCACTTCCTCCTGCGTAGGTGCCTCGTCCTCGACGACACTCATTGCAAGTTGAGAGGCAGTTACCGTAGTAGGTTCCAGGCGTGGTAACGAACGGCCCGCGACGGTGCGCTGTTGTGGTGGTGGTGGCACATATGGCACACCCGCCCCGATAGTGCGATAACGGTTCACATCGGCGCCAACGCGTTTGATGCTTCCCAGGATCATCCCCTGCTCATCACAAAGAATGATATTGCTAAGCTTGCCCATGATCTCTGCAATGAGGCGAAAACGTACACGTTCTTCACTTTCAGGATTGGCTCGGTAGCTCGCGGTAATTTCGATAATACGCTCCCAGCGCGGCTGCGTAATCGACTCAATACGTGCCCCCTCAAGATGTTTGCGCAGCAACATCACAAACGGCGGTGGGTTGCTGGCAACCTTCTGTGGCTTCAAAGCTGTTACATGCACACGCGCCAACTGCGGATGGGCAGAGAGATAGAGCCAGCGGTTTGCTCCCCCCTGATCTCCTCTTCCAGGCGCATAACATTGTATAGCAAGCGCATGCTCTGTTGGTTGTATGATTGTGTCGATACGGGCGTTGGTCAGTAGGACACGCAGTTCGTCGACGACTGCAGCTATGGTAATTGCGTCTACATACATAAAGAATAATTTCTATTTTGCCCTTAAGATATGACGTTTACGCGGGAATAAACTTAGCCTTGATTAGAATAGGTCCATCCTCTGGAGAGGCAGGGCTGATTTTGATCTCTGCTTGTAACCCTAGCGCACGGAGTATATCTGAAATGGTATCTAACGTTGGATTTGGATGCGTGGCATTGAACAAACGTGTAACAGTTGAACGCTGTACCCCCATCCGCTCAGCAAGCTCTTTCTCACTAACGTTAAGAGCCTTACGCGCTTCTTCAAGTATCTGCAGCAAAGAGATTTTCGCACCCATATCATAGAAAGCTTCTGCAAACTCTGAATCATTTAAATCTTCTTGCAAACGCTGATGAAATCTGCTCATGATTATTCTTCCTAATAATCGTGACATGACTCGATAAGGCCTCCACCAAGTTGAGGACCATACTGCTCAACCGCAAATGCAATAGCTCTTACCTTCGCGCCAAGCTTCTTATGATGACGCTTTAAGCTATCCTCAAACACTTCAGCAAGTTGTGTTGTGTCAGCCTGCTCATACTATGCAACTCATCATCCCATACAGGAAAGGTAGCATATATGTTACATTTTGTCAAGAAGGATGCTTTCTTCCAAAGCTTGCTTTTGTTGTACAATAGTGGCAATAGTATCTTTTGTACAACATCGTAGCAATACACTTCTCTCACAGTGTACATGTTGCGGTACGGCTGTGTATACTGAAAGAAAGGGGTGTGCGTTTACTCTCGCTGCTAAGGCGTAGTATAGCAAAGAGTCGAGCATTCGTACACCTATCTAAACAGCAGGAAGAACAACATGCATATCGAAACTGGTGCCACTACCGTGTCGCACGCCATCTCTACTCAAACGTCAAAGCCCCCCACACAGGGGCTTCTTTTTGTCCTTTCGGCGCCATCTGGTGCTGGTAAGGACACCGTTATTGGCAAACTGCGCGAGCGTGGCGTAGACTTTCACGTCGTCTCATCCGTCACAACCCGCGCTCCACGCCCAGGTGAGAGCGACGGCAATCCGTATCATTTCGTGAGCGAAGAGACATTTCAGCGTATGGCAAAACGGGGGGAGCTGCTGGAATACGCGCAGGTCTATGGCCATTGGTATGGACAACCGCTGCGGCAGGTTCAGGACAATTTGCGTATAGGACGCGATGTTTTGCTCAAAATCGATGTAAAAGGCGCCGAGACTGTTCGAAACAAAGTGCAGGGAGCAATTTTTATCTTCTTGATGCCCGGCTCATTGGAAGAACAAATGGAGCGCCTAACTGGTAGACACACTGAAACGCAGGAAGAGCAGGCGCGCCGTTTAGCCGAGGCGCGTACAGAACTGGCTCAGCGTGAGAAGTTTGAGTATTGTATTGTCAACCGGCAGGGGCACATTGAAGAAGCTGTAACGCAACTACACGCAATCATGCTGGCCGAACACTGTCGAACTCAACCGCGCTCCCTCAATATTTTGAACAGCACAGTATAAGAAAGAAAGTGAGCAGAATGCAGCAAGAGCACCGTTTCGAGCAACGAGGCACAAGTGAACGCAACCTGGCAATGGAGTTAGTCCGGGTGACTGAGGCCGCGGCGTTGAACGCTGGCCGCTGGATGGGCAAGGGCAACAAGGAAATGGTGGATCAGGCGGCGGTTGATGCCATGCGTCAAGCCCTTGACGGCGTCGATATGAGCGGAGTCGTTGTGATTGGTGAGGGTGAAAAGGACAAGGCGCCGATGCTCTACGTTGGCGAACAGGTGGGCAACGGTCTGCCGCCGGAGGTTGATGTGGCGGTCGACCCCGTCGATGGTACCCGCCTGCTCTCGCTTGGCATTTCTGGTGCACTAGCAATGGTAGCAACCGCCGAACGTGGCACGATGTATTCCGCACCCCCCGGCGTCTACTACATGGAAAAAATCGCCGTCGGCCCAGCAATGAAGCATGTCATCGACATTAATGCCCCTATCGTTGTGAATCTTGATCGCATCGCACGGGTTCGCGACTCGCACATTGACGATTTGACGGTCGTCATACTGGACCGCCCACGCCATCAAGACATCATTCGTCAGGTGCGTGAAGCTGGTGCGCGTATTCGCCTGATTACCGATGGAGACGTGGCCGCAGCTATTCAAGCCGCGACGGAGGATTACATCGGCATTGATCTGCTGCTTGGTATTGGTGGTGCTCCTGAAGCAGTGCTTGCAGCTGCCGCGATCAAATGCATCGGCGGCGAGATCCAGTGCAAGATTTGGCCGCGTACCGATGAGGAACGTGAGCAACTAAAGGTTGCTGGCGTTGACCTCAATCAGGTTTTCAGGACTGACGATCTGGTAAGAGGCAATGACGTATCGTTCGCCGCTACAGGCATCACTAGTGGTGAACTCCTCAACGGTGTCCAGTACTTTGGCTGGGGTGCACGTACCTCTTCCTTGATGATGCGCTCACGTTCTGGTACCGTCCGCTTTATCGAGGCACGTCACAAATGGCGCCGCGACGGTAGTCCGGGCAAAGACAAACCATAGGTGTAGAGACACAAAACGCGTGCCATTAATCTGTTGGCACGCGTTTTGTGTCTCTACACCTACCTATAACTTTGCAATCACAGCATCCGCAACCTGTGAGGTACCAACTGCGCTGGGGTCGTCTGGACGTGGCTTGAGGTCATAGGTCACGCTCTTACCCTCTGCGATCACCTGTGTTAGGGCGCGCTCAAGTCGCAGAGCCGCCTCGCGTTCGTCGAGGTGCCGCAGCATAAGCACTCCTGAAAACATCATCGCCATCGGATTGACCTTGTTTTGTCCCGCATACTTTGGAGCACTGCCATGCACAGGCTCGAACACGGCACACTGACTTCCAATATTCGCCCCCGGTGCGACACCAAGCCCACCAATGAGACCTGCCGAGAGGTCTGAGATAATATCGCCATAGAGGTTAGGTAACACCAGCACATCATACAGCTCTGGCTTTTGCACGAGTTGCATACACATATTATCAACGATACGGTCTTCATACTGAATATCGGGAAATTCTTTTGCCACTTCGTTCGCGGTTGCTAAAAATAAACCATCGGAGAGACGCATGATATTGGCTTTATGGACGGCTGTGACTTTGCGGCGGTTATTGGCACGCGCATATTCAAAGGCAAACTTTACAATACGGCGCGACGCCGCAACCGAGATATATTTGATGCTTATCGCGGACTTGGCATCAAGGTGCTGACCTGTTGTGCGCGCAATCGTCTCAAGCATCTTCTCGTGTTCCGGTGTATCACGTCCAAATTCAATGCCTGCGTACAGGTCCTCCGTGTTCTCACGCACAATGATGAGATCGATATTCTCGTAGCGCGAACGCATGCCACGATATGTTTTCGCGGGCCGCAGATTCGCATAGAGGTCTAACCTTTTACGCAACGTCATATTCGCGCTGCGTAAGCCTCGTCCAACAGGTGTCGTAATTGGCCCCTTCAACCCAACCTTTGTCCTTCTGAGCGACTCGATCACCTCATCCGGCAAAATGGTTCCACGCCTCTCCAACATCATCGCCCCAGCCTGCTGCACATCCCACTCAAATTTGACCCCCGTGGCCTCAAGTACACGGCGCGTTGCCTCCGTAATTTCTGGTCCGGTTCCGTCCCCTGGTATAAGTGTCACCGCGTGTGACATGATATAATCCTCCATATTCCACAACATACAGGTATGCTGAAGTTATGAGCATTCTAAAATTATACCATGCCCTTCTTTACGTAGCAAAAGCACACAGAACACGTTTTTTATGCCCTGTGTGCTTTCTGTACTTTCGCTACTTTGTCGTTCGCGTGCTTCGCGTCGAAGATTTGCGTACCGTCGTACTCTTTGTACGCGT